>JAJPHU010000329.1 GCA_021325115.1 Planctomycetota bacterium
CCAGGCCAACCAGGTAGCCCGATGCGGACCCCATTCGGCGGGCAAGTGCAAACCGAGTTGCGCAGGAACAGAAGACATCATCCGATCGCTAATTTCGGTGCCTTAGGGCGAGCGGACTTTTCCCTCCCCCCTTGTGGGGGAGGGTTGGGGTGGGGGGGGCACCCCTCCTTGGCTCCCTTGTCTTGACACCTCCTACCTCAACCCTCCCCCACGAGGGAAGAGGAGGTTTGGTCCGCTAGCTCTTATTTCGAGCAGCGGTGCGCGCGGAAGACTGCCATCGAACGGCCTTGCAAGAGGTACTTGTCGCCGCCGGGGTACTGCACGCTGTCCGTGTTCGGGGCTGCTGTGTCGAACAGTCTTTCCCAGTCCGAGTAGCCGGCAAGGGTGGGCAGGACAAAAGGAATCGCTTCGTAATGGGCGTTGAGCAGCATGGTGATGTGATCGTCGCGCACCGGCCGACCGTACTCATCCACATCGCCGGTTTCGCCGGCTAAATGCACACCCAGGCACTGGACGTAGCCGGCATTCCAGGCTTCCTCGGACATCTCCTTGCCGCTCGGCTCCAACCAGGCAATGTCCTTGATGCCGCTGCCGCGTATCGGTTTGCCGCGGAAAAAACGCCGCCGTTGAAAGACCGGATGGTCTTTCCAGATCCGGGTGACGCGGCGGACGAATTCTAAAAAGTCCTTTTGCTCAGCATTTAGCTCCCAATTGAGCCAGGTCAGTTCGTTGTCCTGACAATAGGTATTATTGTTGCCTTTCTGGGTATGGCTTAGCTCGTCGCCAGCCAACAACATGGGCACCCCCTGCGACAAAAGCAGGGTAGCAATCAGGTTGCGTTTCTGTTGTTCGCGCAGGGCGTTGATGGCAGGATCATCGGTCGGTCCCTCAGTGCCGCAGTTCCAGCTGTTGTTGTCGTTGGCGCCATCCTGATTGTTCTCGCCGTTAGCTTCGTTGTGCTTGTCGTTGTAACAGACCAGGTCTTGCAAGTTGAAACCATCGTGACAGGTGATGAAATTGATGCTGGCCAGCGGTCTGCGCCCATCATCCCCGAAAAGATCGGCGCTGCCGCTCAGGCGTGTGGCCAGCTCATTGTAGGTGCCGCCGTCGCCCTTCCAGAAACGGCGGACGCAATCGCGGTATTTGCCGTTCCACTCGGTCCACTGCACCGGGAAATTGCCGACCTGGTAGCCGCCCTCGCCCACGTCCCACGGCTCGGCGATTAACTTGACGTGCGACAGCACCGGATCTTGCTGGATGATATCAAAGAAGGTGCTCAGCTTGTCCACGGCGAATAGCTCGCGGGCCAACGTGCTGGCAAGATCGAAACGGAAGCCATCGACGTGCATCTCCTGGACCCAATAGCGCAGGCTGTCCAGGATCAGTTGGAGTACGCGGGGATGCTGCATGTTCAGGCTGTTGCCGCAGCCGGTGTAGTCCATGTAGTAGCGGGCCTCGGGTGCCAGTTTGTAGTAAGCCGCATTGTCGATGCCGCGCAGCGACAGGGTCGGGCCGTTTTGATTGCCTTCGCAGGTGTGGTTATAAACCACATCAAGAATCACTTCAATGCCGGCCCGATGCAGGGTGCGGACCATGAATTTGAATTCTTGCACCGCTTTGCGTGGCGAGCGCCGGGCGGCATAGCGTGTGTCTGGAGCGAAGTAGGCCAAGGTGTTGTAGCCCCAGTAATTGCTCAAGCCCTTATCGAGCAGGAACTTGTCATCCATGTGATGGTGGACCGGCAACAGCTCCACCGCCGTAATATTAAGACTTTTAAGATGTTCAATAGCCGAATCAGTAGCCAGGCCGGCGTAGGTGCCGCGCAAGGCCGCCGGAACGTCGGGATGGCGCATGGTGAAGCCCTTGACGTGGACCTCATAAATCAGGGTGCGCTCCCAGGGAATGCTTGGCGGCCGATCATCACCCCAGGTGAACGCCGTATCGAGCACGACGCCCAAGGGAGCGAAGGCGGCATTATCACGTTCGTCGAATGAGAGATCGGCCTTGTCGTCGCCGAGGGTGTATCCGAACAGGGAATCGTCCCATTGCAAATCGCGACCAACCGCGCGGGCATAAGGGTCAAGCAGGATCTTGTTGGCATTGAAGCGATGCCCTTTGTCTGGCTCATAAGGACCGTGGACGCGATAGCCGTAAAGCTGGCCAGGCTGGATGCCGGGCAAATAACCGTGCCAGACGAACTCATCCTGTTCGGGCAAGACGATGCGTCGGCTTTCCGATCGGGCCTGGGAGGAATCGAACAAACACAACTCGACCTTGCGAGCATTTTCCGAGAACAGGGCGAAATTCACGCCCGCCCCATCCCACGTAGCCCCCAAGGGATAGGGTCGGCCGGGCCAGATACGCATGATATCTCTCCTGAAGAGAATCGGGAAGAATTCGCCTATTCCCTATATCCCTCTTTAAGTACCAGGGTGCCGCGTTCGGGATCTTCGAGGTACGCGCCGTGTTCCAGGGCCGTGACGAACGCTTCCAGCCAGGCCGACAGCGATGGCGCGATCACGGGATGATCGGCCCGCCCGCGCCAGCATTCCAGCACCGGACAACCGGGCGAGCCGAGATGGAGGCAGCGGTAATTGCCATTGTCATCGCCGAGAAACGGCAGCCAATCTTTCTGCCAACCTTCATGGGGATGCTCGTCCAGCTCTTTCTTGGCCTCGGCAATCTCGTCGGTGCTCAGAAGCATCCAACTCTGCTCGAAAGCGCCCGGCACATCGGGAGTTTGGCCGTTGTGCCACATCAAGAGGGCACGCAACTCTTCCGGCAGTGGCCTGCCCAATTTGGCTGCCAGGGCGTCGCATTCTGCCGCCGTGGCGCCGGGCTGGAGCGCTTGCTGGAACCGCTCGCGCTCGGTGTTCAGCCATTGATCCAGGCGCGCCAGCAACACTGGCATCTTGTCCGTCTCCGAGCGAGGGGCATCAGCCCCCTGCGTTTCGCTTGTTTTCTCGATTGTCGCAGGGGGCTGATGCCCCCCGCTCGGAGCTGTTTTATCTGGCCTGACTGCACCGGTGTGCACCGCCTTAAGGGCTTGCTCAAGCTGTTCGGTTGTCGGCTCCTGGCCAGCGCCGGAGACGCAAGCACACACCCAGGCGGGCCAACTCATGGTGTGTGGCGGACGACGCCCGCTCACCGGACGCACGGACAGACCATCTTTACTCAACGTAAGGACCAACCGTTCGCCGCCCACTTCGATTTCGCGCGTCAAGGTTCGGGTGAACGATCGCATGGCGAACGCTCCTCTTCGGTTTTTCTGTTTTCGGCTTTCGGTTGCCAGCAGTTATTTGGGCCAAAAACCGGAAAAAACCGACTCTTCATCATCCTACCGGCGGTAAGGCGGCATGGACAGGCTTGTGCCGGCAAGGTACAACGAACACACAGTAAATCGTCAATGGCCGGGGAGATACCTGAACATGAGCACTTCCGCACCGGGACAGCCCATGCCGAGGCAGCGTACGTTCCTCGGCCATCCGCTGGGTCTGTACGTCCTGTTTTTCACCGAAATGTGGGAGCGCTTCAGCTACTACGGCATGAGAGCGCTGCTCATGTTGTACATGGTCAATTACTTCAAATGGTCGCAGAAAGACGCCTCGACTATCTACAAGGTTTATACCAGTTTCGTCTACGTGACGCCGATCTTGGGCGGCTACCTCGCCGATCGCTACCTGGGCAACAAAATCGCTGTCATCATCGGCGCGCTCTTGATGGCGGCGGGCCAGTTCGCCTTGGCCTTCGAGGAGCATCACATCTTTTTCATGGCCTTAATCTTCCTGATTTTCGGCAACGGTATGTTCAAGCCCAATATGTCCACGCAGGTTGGCCGCCTGTATCCCATCGGCGACGGCCGCCGCGACGGCGCTTACACCATCTTTTACATGGGCATCAACCTCGGCGCCTTTTTTTCGCCGTTGGTGTGTGGCTGGCTGGCGGAAAACACCCAGGGCGGTTATCACACTGGCTTCACTGCAGCGGGTATCGGCATGATCCTCGGCCTGTTGGTTTATCTGTTCGGCCAACCGCTGATCCACGAAATCGCCGCCGATCGACGGGAAGAGGCGACGAAGCCGGCCACAGCAGCGAGCGATGCCATCCAGACAGAAGCCGCAGCGGAAACGCGTCTGATAGAGGCGAAGAGCACGGCCATCTCGATTCGGCCCATCAATATGCCGCTGACCGAGGCGGAGGCCGAACGCGCGCCGTCGGTGCTGGGCAGTCTGTCGTCACTGGTGCCGCCGACGCTTTTGACCCTCGCTCTCGCCCTCCTGGCGGCTGCGCCTGGGTTGTGGTTGATGGGGCACTTGAACCAGTGGAACGCCATCATGCTGGGCATCGCCGGCTTCTGCCTGATACTGTTCGCTTACGTCTGCGCCCAGGCGCAGGGCGGCCTGCGCGATCGCATTTTGGCCATCCTTGTTTTGGGTCTGTTCGTGGTGTTTTTCTGGGCGGCCTTCGAGCAGGCGGGCAACGTCCTCAACCTGTGGGCCGATAAGTCTACCAACCGCTACTTGACACAACCGCCCCCCAAGCCCTCCCTGAAAGCTGCCGAGGTTCAGAGAAAGGCGCCGAGCGAAGAAGTGGAGCCGGAAGGGCAAAGTGTGCTCGAGCGCTTTCGCACCCTGTTTCTGCCCCGGCCCCACCCCTCCGGCAAGCCGAGGCAAACCTGGGGCCAATGGGTCCGCGCCTCGCTCAACCCGGTGCCGACGGCCTGGTTCCAATCGATCAACGCCCTGGCCATCGTCGTCATCGCTCCGTTTTTCGCCTGGATGTGGGTATTTCTGGACAGCCGCGGTTGGCAGCCGTCGATTCCCATGAAAATGGTGCTGGGATTGCTCCTCATGAGTTTATCGATGGCCGTCATGATTGGCGCGGCCCGCCGCGAGGATCAGGCCCTTGCTTCGGTCCCGTTTCAAGGCGCCAAGCTACCCGAATCTCTCTTCATCAAAGACGGCAAGATCGGCCTGGAAAAGGACGGCAAGGTGGAGCTGTTCCATGCCGGCCGGCTGACCTGGGAGCCAGAAAAGAGGACAATACATATCTCTGGAGTATTAACCGACAATGAGGCCAATCTCCTCATCGAAAGCACTGCGCCGCCTAGCTACCGAGATAAAGTGGACGAATTGAAAAAAGAATCCGAGCGAATCGATGGCAAAAGCATGAAATTTGCCCAGGTCCAACTGAAGGAGATGCCGCCCGGATTCGACATGAGCTGGTCGGGTCTCGATCCGTCTGTTGTCCGTTACAACGCCCAAACACAAACGCTGACCGCTTTCAAGCCAATGGCCGACCGTGAAGTGAAGGCGCTGCTGGTGGCCGGCGGCGACCCCCAATTCCGTGCCACAGTTGCTCAACTGTACACCCTCTCGAATCAGTACCGCGTCAGCCCGTGGTGGCTGTTCTGGACGTACATTTTGGCCACGCTGGGCGAATTGTGTTTGTCGCCGGTTGGTCTGTCGATGGTGTCGAAGCTGGCCCCGGCCAAGTTTGCCACTATGCTCATGGGCGTATGGATGTTGACCAGTGCGTTCGGCAACTTCGTCGCTGGCACGCTGGGCGAAATCTGGGGCACCATCCCGCCGGTGCAATTTTTCCTGTTGTCCGCCGCGGTGGTCGCGGCATCGGCACTGGTTTTACTTATGCTCGTGCGGCTTGTTGGCCGGGCCATGCACGGCGTCAAGTGATTAACCCGTCCGAGGCATATGCGAGGGATATCCCTCGCTTATGCCTCGGATTGGCCTAACATAGATGTACCCTCCTATGACACGCTCGAAATCCTGGACTCTGACAGATGTGCAAGGCGATGTTTGGCTGGATAACTTCGCCGCCGGCAACGATACCCTGCACCTGCCGACGCCGTTCGATTGGTCGCTGCGCAAGCGCACCCTGCGCGGCGGCCTGCGCGATGGACTCGATCTCATTGAGGTCCACAATGGCGTTTTCTCGTTCTCGGTTCTGCCGACGCGCGGCATGGGCTTGTGGCGCGGCGATTATCGCGGCCAGCCGTTGGGCTGGCGTTCGCCCATCGTCGGCCCTGTCCACCCCAAATACGTACAGCTGACCGATCGCGGCGGCCTCGGCTGGCTGGCTGGCTTTGACGAATGGCTGTGCCGTTGCGGCCTGGCTTCCAACGGCCCTCCTGGCGACGACGACGGTACGCCGCTGACCTTGCATGGTCGCATCGCCAACCTGCCGGCTCAAACGGTCGAGGTCCGCGTCCAACTCGATCCACCCTACGAACTGAGTGTCAGCGGAGAAGTTGAGGAAGCAGCTCTTTTTTATCCGCAATTTCGTCTGACCACCACCTACACAACCGTTCCTGGCTCCCATCGGCTGGTGATTCACGATGTGGTGACCAACCGCGCTGCCCGGCCGGTGGAGATGCAGTTGCTCTATCATTGCAATTTCGGCCCGCCCTTCCTCGAAGCCGGCAGCCGCGTGCTGGCGCCCATCCGTGAGCTGGCCCCGCAGACACGGCGCGCTGCCGAAGGTATCGACACATACGAAACCTACGCCGGCCCCCGCGCCGGCTTCGCCGAACAGGTGTACTTGTACGATCTGCTCGCCGACGCGCGCGGCCACACTCTCGTTCTGCTGGTCAATCCGTCCGCTGACCGCGCCGTGGCCCTGCGCTTCAATCGCCACGAATTGCCTTGTTTTACCGTGTGGAAAAACACGGGAGCGATCGAGGACGGTTACGTCAC
>JAJPHU010000100.1 GCA_021325115.1 Planctomycetota bacterium
CCATCCGGCCGCCGCTTTTCTTCCGTCGAACGCGCCTTGGCCGAGGATCTCGCCGGACGCGCCGCCATCGCCCTGGACAATGCCCGTCTCTATCGCAACATTCAAGAAGCCGATCGCCACAAAAACGAGTTTCTCTCTATGCTTGCCCATGAGCTGCGCAATCCGCTGGCGCCGATCCGTAACGCCATTCAGATCCTTCGTCAGCGCAGCCTGGCTGAGCCGGAAATCGTCGACCTTCGGGAGATGATCGATCGCCAAGTACGGCACCTGACTCGTCTGGTGGATGATTTGCTCGATCTGTCGCGCATCACCCGTGGCAAGATTCATTTGCAGATAGAGAGCGTGACGGCCGCTGACATTGTTGCTCGTGCCGTGGAGATGACCCGCCCGCTTATCGATTCTCGTAAGCATGAGCTGACCATCGTCCTGCCGCCCGAGCCGCTATACGTGCGCGGTGATCCGATACGCTTGGCCCAATCGATTGGCAATTTGCTCAACAACGCCGCCAAGTACACCGAGGAAGGCGGATGCATCTGGCTGAGTGTGGAACGCTGCGGCGACATGGTGACTTTCCGGGTCCGCGACAACGGCATAGGTATCCCGCCAGACATGCTGTCGTCGATTTTCGAGCTGTTCAAACAGGTGAACCGGTCGCTGGATCGCTCGCAGGGTGGACTGGGAATCGGCCTGACACTGGTGCATAAATTGATTGGCATGCACGGCGGCCGCGTCGAGGCTTTCAGTGGTGGTCCTAACCAGGGCAGCGAATTCGTCGTCTATTTGCCGATTGCGCACGCCGAGGAGATGGCCCGTGGGACCGGCGAGACACCGGCCACGGTTAGTGGGACCGGCAAGATGCCGGTCGCTGTTGGTGGGACCGGCGTCTCGCCGGTTGTGCGCCGCCGCGTGTTGATTGTGGACGACAACACCGACGCTGCCCACAGTTTGGCGATGCTGATGGAGATTGGCGGACATGAGGCGCGTCTTTGTTACGACGGTTTATCGGCTCTGGCAGAAGCCCAGAAGTTTCTGCCAGAGGTGGTATTGCTGGACATCGGCTTACCGGGTCTGGATGGTTTGGAAGTAGCGCGCCGTCTCCGTGCCCTGAACTTATCGCCGCGGCCGATGTTGGTGGCCCTGACCGGCTACGGTCAGTACGACGACCAGCGCCGTTCCCAAGAGGCCGGCTTCGATCATCATCTCGTCAAGCCAGCCGATCCCCAGACGCTGATTGCGCTGTTGGCCTCGGCGCCGCAGCCGGAAAGCTGCCCGGTCTAACCGCGGCACCTGGAGTCTGTCCTTGCCGTTCGCCGGGACCGTGGTAGGATGAATCTCTGCTGCTTGTTCGCCCTTTTGCGCCCGTAGCTCAGTGGAGAGAGCGGCGGTTTCCTATGGTAATTGGGCATCGCGACGGGAAACCACGCGATGAATGCGGCCTGATCAGGAAAACCTAAAATTGCACAAAGGATGTGCAGTCATGGCAATCCTGAGCAAGAACGGTTTGGAAGAGTGGGGGACCCTGGTATTTCCTGCATTTTTTAGACCGTTTTTGTGCAGAGACTGTACGGTCGCCACCTAAACCAGGAGGGCAGGGTGAAGATACAGTCCAGACCACGAACGCTCCAGGGCGGCGGGGAAACCCGTCGTGGATTGAAACCGCAGGTCGCAGGTTCAAATCCTGCCGGGCGTAATTACGAACCTATCCTTCCAGCCGCACACTGTCGCCGCGGCGAACAGTGCCGCCACGCAGAACGGTGGCATAGACACCGACGGCACCTTTGTTGTGCTGCACTGCTGTCCGCAAGATGCCGGGATCGTGTGGCAAGTCCGACTGCGGCAGCGTTGTCATTACGCAGCGCCCGCATGGTTTGATAATCTGCAAACGTACTTCCGAACCCAGAAGCAGCGTTCGGCCTACCCAATCGTTTTCGACGAAGGCGTGCGGCTGACCGTCCACCGCTATTACAATGTTGGGACGGAAGCGGCGCACCTCGAATCGCCCTTGGGGATAAAGCTCGCGCAACCGGTCGATTGTTGCCGTTGTCAGAAGGTGGATGGGCGCCAAATCGAAGAACATGCCGGCTGGCATCGCTTCATCCGTCACCTTATCGCGGTGATCGAGTCCCTCGATGTCCGGCCAGTATTCTTCCAGCACCGGCTTGTCCGGCGCGGCCGCTTTGAGTGCGACTTCGCGGCCAAGGATCGGCTTCAACAGCGAGGTGAGGTTGGCCTGATTGCCGGCGGCAAGCGTGCCGTCGGGCAGCGTGATCTGCACCGGAGCAGGGCCGGCGCCAGGCCGCGGGACTTCGGAATAGCTGGCCCGGAAGGCGAACAGGTTCGGCCATTTCCGCGGATTTTTGGCACTGGCAACTTTGCCGTCGCTGGCATCGACGAGGGCATAGGCACGATCGCCGAGCAGGCCGCGCTCGCTGATGAGGCTGGCATTCAATTCTTCGCCCTGCATCGATTTGACGGGATAACGCCATAACGAGACAACCGTGGCGGCAGGCAGGGAAGGGGACATGAGGTACTCCTTTCTCTTTTAACCAGTCCACAGCGTCCACAGGGATTGCTTATGCCCTTGCCGGCGCTGCGGGTTGGCAGCGGCGATTATATGATGATGTTATCCGCCCAGCTACTCGGAGGCCATCCCCCATGAGCGCCAGGAAATTCCACGCACACGTTCTCGAACTGATCCGTCGTACTTCTGCATTCCTGCCGCCGGACGTGACGCAGGTGATTGAAATGCACCGCGCTCTCGAACAAGCCGGCTCCAAGGCTAGCCTCGCCCTCGATCTGGTGGCGCAGAATATCGGCCTGGCCAAGCGCCTCAGTGCCCCCATCTGCCAAGACACCGGCACCATTACGTTCTATGTCCAGACACCGATCGGCTTCGATCAGTTGGAGCTGGAGGAGCTGTGTTGCGAGGCTGTCGCCGAGGCCACGGCCAAGGGCTATCTGCGGCAAAATTCCGTGGACAGCATCTGCGGCAAAAACAGCGGCAACAACCTCGGCCCCGGCAGTCCTGTCTTTCACTGGCATCAGCACCGTAAAGATACAATTGACATCCGCCTTATCCTCAAGGGTGGCGGCTGCGAGAACATGAGCGCCCAGTATTCGCTGCCGGCCACGCTGGGCGGCAAACGTTGCGACCGCGACCTCGACGGCGTGCGCGCCTGCATTCTCGATGCGGTGTGGAACGCTCAGGGAAAGGGTTGCGGCCCCGGCTTCCTCGGCGTCTGCATCGGCGGCGATCGCGCCACCGGCTACGCATTCGCCAAGGAGCAGCTTCTCCGCGAATTGGACGACACCAATCCCGTGCCGGAGCTGGCGGCCCTGGAGGCGCGCATTCTCGACGAGGCCAACAAACTCGACATCGGCCCGATGGGCTTCGGCGGCAAGTTGACAGTCGGCAGCTGCAAGATCGGAGCGCGTAATCGTCTGCCGGCGTCATTTTTCGTTACCATCGCCTACATGTGCTGGGCCTTCCGCCGCCGCGGCGTCGTTCTCAATGCCGAGGGCGACGTGGTCGAATGGTTGTATCAAGCCCCCGGCGAATTCGAGCGCGATTACAGTCACGAGGCTGAACGAATCGATCTTGGCACGAGCGGTCAGAAGGCGATTTCGCTGCACACGCCGCTGCACGAGGCCGACGTGCGCAAGCTCAAGGCCGGCGACATCGTGTTGCTCAGCGGCACCGTCTTCACCGGACGCGATGAGGTCCACAAGTATCTGTGCAAAGGTGGCGATCTGCCAATCCTCAAGGACGGCATCATCTACCACTGCGGTCCGGTGGTGCTCGAAGACAAGGGGAGCTATCGCGTCATCGCAGCGGGACCGACGACCTCGATCCGCGAGGAGCCGTATCAGGCCGACATCATCCAGCGCTACGGCATCAAAGCCGTGATCGGCAAGGGCGGCATGGGTGCCAAGACCCTGCAAGCGTGCAAGGACCACGGCTGCGTCTACCTGCACGCCATCGGAGGGGCGGCCCAGATTTATGCTCGCTGCGTCGAACAGGTCGAGGGGGTATATTTGAAGGAGAAATTCGGCAGCCCGGAGGCAGTATGGGTGCTGCGCGTCAAGGACTTTCCCGCCGTGGTGACGATGGACGCGCATGGCCAATCGCTGCATCAGGAAGTGGC
>JAJPHU010000335.1 GCA_021325115.1 Planctomycetota bacterium
CGCTCCTGGGCCTTGGCCCGGCGCTCGATCAGCATTTCCAGGTTGAGCCGCTTCGACGCCAGCCCTTCCAGGGCATTCTGGCAAATGGCCCGGAAGTGATTCTCGTCCACGTTATGCAGCAGCCGGTCTTCAAGATCGGCGTCGCCTAAGTGACCGGCGTAGTAGTCGCGCAACACCCGCTCGATCTGAGCGGCCGGCAGGACTTCGCCCACGACGTTGAACACGGCGTCATCATTCAGGGCGTTGCGGATTTCCTGGAGCTTCTCCAGGAGCCGTTGCAGCACGCGACCTTCGATGGTGTTAGTCGCCACGAAGTTGAAGATCAGGCAGTCTTTCCGCTGGCCGTAGCGGTGAATGCGGCCCATCCGCTGTTCGAGCCGGTTCGGATTCCAGGGGATGTCGTAATTGAAAAGGATGTGGCAGCACTGGAGGTTGATGCCTTCGCCGGCCGCCTCTGTAGCGACGAGAACCTGGATGGCTCCGTCCTTGAACTGCTGTTCGGTATGCAGCCGCGAGCCGGAGTCATCGCGGGAGCCGATTCGCATGCCGCCGTGGATGCAGCCGACCCGGAAGCCCCAATCCTTGAGCTTGGCGACCAGGTAATCGAGGGTGTCCTTGAATTCGGTGAAGAGCAGCAGCCGCTTCTCGGGGTGGTCGAAGAACCCTTGTTCCTGCATGAGATTCTTGAGGCGCGACAGCTTGGCTTCCACACCGGCTTGCTCGACGGATTTCGCCTGCTCCGCCAGCTGCTTCAGCTCCGCGATCTCCGCCCGAACTTCCGTGGCGTTGCCGGCCAGCGTGATGGCTTCCAGCATTTCCTCCAGCCGCTCCCGGTCTCCTTCGTCCATTTCTTCGAGGTCTTCGGGATCGGGAAGGTCAGGCGGCGCGGTGCGGGCGATCTCCTGGGCCTTCTTCAGGCCGATCTCCAGCCGCCTGGCCCGGTTTTCCAGCGAGCAGCAGACCGCGTGTGTGCTGGACGCTAAACGGCGCTGGTAGAGTGCCATCAGGAAGCCGACCGCCCGAGCGCGCGGATCGTCGCCGGCCGCGGCGGCGCGGGCGCTTTGCCGCTTCACGAACCGCGTGACCGCCTTATACAGGTCGAACTCGGCCCCGTCGATCTGGAAATCAACCGTGTGAGGAATGCGCTTGGTGAAGATTTTCTTGGCGACCCATGACCCATCGGCCTGGCGTTCGGGAAAGTAGACCATCGCCTCCTTGGTCCGCCGCAAGTAAAAGGGGGCACGCCGGCGGTCCATCGCCTCGCGGATCGAGCGAACGTCGGCGTAGGCGTCGGCATCGAGCAGCTGCAAGAACAAGCTGAAATTCGCCGGGTCGCCTTTGTGGGGCGTAGCCGTCAACAGCAGCATGTGATCGCTGCTATCGCGCAGCAGCTCGCCCAGGGCGTAGCGAGCGGTCTTGCGGGCCGGCGGCGTCCACGACATGCGGTGGGCCTCATCCACGATCACCAGGTCCCAATGCACTTGGCGCAGCCCCGGCAGGATTTCGGTGCGCTTGGCCAGGTCGAGGGACGTGACCAGCTGCTTCTGCTCCAGCCACTGATTGACGCCGAACTGGTCGCGGATGTCGTCGCCCTTGATGACCAGGAACTTTTCCTCGAACTTCTCCTTGAGTTCCCGTTGCCACTGGAAAGCCAGGTTAGCCGGGGCCGCGATCAGGATGCGCTCGCACATGCCCCGCAGCTTCAGCTCCCGGATCAGCAGCCCGGCCATGATGGTCTTGCCGGCGCCGGCGTCGTCAGCCAGGAGAAAGCGGACGCGAGCCAGCTTCAGCAGGTAGTCGTAGACCGCCTCCAGCTGGTGCGGCAGGGGATCGACACGCGAGATGGACAGGCCGAAGTACGGGTCGAACTCGTAGGCGATGCCGAGGGAGTAGGCTTGAACGCCCAGCCGGAGGAGGTTGCCTTCGCCATCGAACGAGCTGGCCGAGCCGAGGATCGTGAGGGCCGCGAGATCGGCGTCAGACAGAGTGACTCGGCGGAAACGCTCGGTTTGTAGCCCCACCAAGCCGACGACCCACGACCCAGCTCCGGCCGGCGCCACGGTCTCGACCCGCATGGCCTCGTTGAAAAGCGGCCCTGTCAGGGTCTGGCCGACGCTCAAGGGAGTTGTTGCCGTCATGGTTGCGCCTACCGGGTCCAAGCGTCGCAACCGCGCTAGGGGCCGGCTGCGTCCCCATTTACTGAATAGTTTACGCCGGGTAGATCATAACCCGCTGCTTGAGCAGGGGCAAGGTTCGCCGCGATGTTTTCCATACGGGCAGTTCGGGCGAACACGGAAGAATTCCGCGAACTGGCCTTGCCAGTGGTGGGTGGCGTGTTTACTGTTTACTGTACAAGCACAGCGGCCACCGCTCGCGGCGGGCCGGTGTGGCCTGCGGCCGGTCTCTGGCGTGTGCCAGAACGCCGAGTGTTTCGCTCCTGAACGTCGGTCACCAAGTCAAGCAAAGGAGTTACGAATGACACAAGAAACCGCACAAGGGCAGGCCCACAAGGACTACACGATCATCGTGAACGCCCGCCGGAAGGTCGTAACCACCAACATGGTGTCGTTCGAGCAGGTCGTTGCCCTGGCGTTCGCCCCTGTTCCCGCCAACTCGATCTTCACGGTCACTTACTCCGGCGCTGCCCATCATGAGGACGGCAGCCTGCAACCGGGGCAGTCGGTCGAAATCAAGAACGGGACGCAGTTCCATGTCACAGAAACGGGTCAGTCGTAACTGGGACCTGAACCAGTTGCGCGCCGACGGTTACGACATCGCAGTCAAGCTCCCCGCGCACCTTCTTGTCCGGGATGTTCCATACGTGAACCCCGACAAGAAGGTGAAGCGCGGCATTCTCGTGTCCGAGCTGGGCGACGTGGCCGGCGATGTGGTCGCTGCGCCCCACACCCACGTCGTCTACTTCATCGGCGAATGCCCCTGCAACGCGGACGGCACTACCTTGGCGGGTGTCAGTCAAGCCAATCAGGATTTGGGCGATAACCTCAAAATCAGCTATCAGATTTCGCGGAAGCCGTCCCTCGCGCCGTATCCGGACTTCTACGCGAAAATGAGGACATACATCGATATCCTTTCCGCTCCGGCGCAGACGCTAGAACCAGGCGTTTCCGCGAAGACGCACCCCGTGGTTGTCCCTGCGGAGGGCGAATCCGTCTTTAACTACCTCGACACAGCTGCGACCAAGGCCGGCATCATCGCCGCCAACAAGAAGCTAGAAACCGGCAAAACCGGCATCGTGGGCACCGGCGGCACAGGGGCCTATGTCCTGGACCAGATTGCGAAGACCCCGGTCCCCGAGATTCATCTGTTCGACGGGGATGTTTTTCTGAACCACAGCGCGTTTCGGTGCCCCGGTGCGCCGTCAATCGAGGAGCTGAGGAGCAAGCCGAAGAAGGTGACATATCTCAAAGCGTTGTACTCCAAGATGCGGCAAGGCATCTTCGCTCATGACTGCTACATTGACGAGAGTAACGTAGAACTGCTGAGGGAAATGGATTTTCTTTTCATCTGCATCGACAAGAGCAAGGCAAAGCGGATGATCGTCGAGCGCCTGGAAGAGTGGGGCAAGCCATTTATCGACGTGGGGATGGGAATCCAGCTCGTGGATGACGCGCTGCTGGGAATCTTAACACTCACCACCAGCACTCCCGAGAAGCGCGACCACCTACGGGGGCGGGTTGCGTTCAGTGACGGAGAGGCTGAGAACGAGTATTCCCGGAACGTGCAGATCGCTGACCTCAACGCCTTGAACGCGACACTCGCCGTCATCAAGTGGAAGAAGCTGCGTGGCTACTACCACGACACTGGCAAAGAGCACTACTGTGCCTA
>JAJPHU010000245.1 GCA_021325115.1 Planctomycetota bacterium
AAATCCGGACATAAATACGAGCTAAAAGTAGAATCACCAATCGGCATCTCCAGGCGATACGAATTGCCGCCGATCAAACCGGAAGGCACTATCCTGAGTGCGCCTGCCGGCGTCGTGAAGGCGGGCGAAGCCATCCCGGTGACGGTGCGCAGCACAGCCAGGCGCTCCTTGCTGATTGGCGCCTACTGCCGCGGCCGACTGCTCGACGCGACGAAATTCACCGGGACGGAAGGTCGAGTCGAACTGCATCCAGCCAGTGGCGCCGGCGGTGTCTGCCGCATCACCGTGTTCGAGATCCTGCCCGGCGACGGGAGCCAGCGCGGTTTGCGGCCGGTGGCCGAGCGTCTCATTTATCGTCAGGCAGCCGAGCGCGTGCAGCTGACTCTCAAGCCGGACCAGAAGAACTACGTTCCCCGGCAGACCGTGAAGCTGGGCATCGAAGCAACCAACGAGAAGGGACAGCCGGCCCCCGCGGTGGTGCTGCTGCGCGTGGTCGACAAAAGCGTGGTGACACTGGCCGACGACAAAACACAGCGCACCATGCCGACGCATTTTCTGCTGACGACCGAGGTGGGCCGTCCCGAAGATCTGGAGTATGCCGATTTCCTGCTGGGGCCGCATCCACAGGCAACCGAGGCGCTCGATTTGCTGCTGGGCACACAGGGTTGGCGCCGTTTCGCCGAACAAGATCCCAAAAAGTTCCGCAACGAACAAAAAGAAGAAGCCGAGCACTTGCTAATGACGTTCGGCCACTCGCAGACGAAAAGTACCGATTTAGTGCAACAAAAATTACAGCGCGTCGAGACGGAATACGCTCACCGAGCCGAGGAGTTGATGGCACGCGTGGCGCAGGCCGAGAAAGTGGAACAAGCGCTCCGCGATGATCCGAGCTATCGCGCCGCTCTGATCCAAATCAAGGCGTATGACGATCTCTTTA
Source organism: Planctomycetota bacterium (assembly GCA_021325115.1). Taxonomy (GTDB): domain Bacteria; phylum Planctomycetota; class Planctomycetia; order Gemmatales; family Gemmataceae; genus JAJPHU01. The sequence continues at coordinate 938 of JAJPHU010000245.1, forward strand.
ATCGTATTCTACGGATAGGCGGGCCGACCGTCGAAGCGATCTTGGTATTGGCGGCGCTGGCATGCCTGCTCGTGGCTTTGTTGCACCGCCTGGCCCGCGCTCTGCCGTATTACGCTGCTACAGCTGCATGTGTAGCAATGGCCTTGCTGCTGGCGCAAGTGTCTTTGTGGAACCCGTCGCCGCAGCGCTCCGGTGATGAGCCAATTGTGCAATTAACGGAGCGTGAAAACCGACCAATTCCAGGCGGTGCGAAAGCCGCGCCAGCCGAACTCAAGGCCGCTGCTGAGATGCATCTTGGGGAAGCGCCAGGAAGGGCACGCCCTCTGGCGATGGACAAACGGAGTGGGGGTGTCCATCGAGCCGTCGGGAAAGGCAAGGACGCAATCGTACCGCAACATCTTCCCGCGCAGGCCAAGCAAGCCGAGCAACGAGACAGAGGTTTCGCCAAACGTCTGGCACAACCCTTGTCAGACATGCCCAGAGGCCCTCTGCCCGCTGGGCAGCCCATGATCGTGCGTGAGTACAAGCATGTGCGCGCCGATGGTTCCGCCGAGGAACGTCACGATTTCGCCGAGACGCTGTACTGGCATCCCGTCCTCCTGCTGCCGGGCGGCAAGGCGGAAGTATCGTTCGATCTGTGCGATTCGCTGGGTGCTTTCGAGGTGACGGCATTCGCGCACACGTTGGATGGTCGGCTCGGCGCAGCCAGCCAGGTTCTCACCTCGCGTCTGCCTTTCACGGTGCAACCCCGTACGCCGCTGGAAGTCAGCGCCGGCGACAAAATCGACGTGCCGCTGGCCATTGCCAACAACACACCCGAATCGCGCACGGCACGTATCTCTATTACCGAACATGCGAACCTGTCGCTTCTCGAAGGTGCCGGGACTGCCGAAATATCGACGCCAGCCGATACCACCCTCCGCAAACTGTATCGTTTCCAGCCCGCCGTTCCGGAAGGCGCCGCCACGTTGATCTTCACCGGCAAGGCCAATGGCTTCCCTGCCGATAGCGTTCGCACCACCTTCCGCATCGTGCCGGAGGGATTTCCCATCGTCGGTTCGCATAGCGATATGCTGGAAAAGACGGCAACCCAAGAAATTGTGCTGCCCGAAACGTGGATCAAGGGCACACTGAAATGTCAGGTCCAGGTCTATCCCTCTCTCCTGGCTGATCTGCAAAAGGGACTGGAAGCCTTGCTGCGTGATCCCAATGGTTGTTTCGAGCAATCTTCGTCAAGCACCTATCCCAATATACTTGTCTTGCAGTACCTGCGGGAAAGCAATCAGACTCAGCCCGAAATTGAGCGCCGCGCTTTGGAATTGCTCGATAGAGGCTATCAAAAGTTGCTTTCTTTTGAGTGTCTGAATCCGGTCGAGCGCAAGAAAGCAGGCTACGAGTGGTTCGGCGGCACGGCCCCGGCCCACGAGGCGTTGACAGCTTACGGTCTGATGGAGTTCCGCGACATGGCTCGCGTCCGCGAGGTCGATCCGTCCATGCTGGAGCGGACGCGTCAATATCTGCTTCATCAACGCGATGGCCAGGGCGGCTTTAAACGCAATCCGCGCGCTCTGGATACCTTTGGCCGTGCTCCTCAGAACATCACCAACGCCTACATCGTCTGGGCGCTGACGGAGAGCAGCAACGATGATGATGTCGTCAAGGAACTGAGCGCCCTCCACGAACAGGCGAAAACGTCGAAAGATCCTTATTTTCTCTCTCTTGTCGCCAATAGTCTTATTAATCGGGCCAAGACGGCTGATGCCCTGGCATTGCTGAAAAAAGTCCGCGATTTGCAGAACACCGACGGTCATCTCGACGCCGAGCAAACGAGCATCACCGGCTCTGGCGGCCGCGATTTGCAGATCGAAACCACGTCGCTGGCGCTGTTAGCCTGGCTGAAGGCTAACCCTGGCGCGTTCCACGCCAATATTCAGAAAGCGATCCACTGGCTCGGTCAACAGCGTGGTGGCTACGGCGGCTTCGGTTCCACGCAATCGACCATCCTGGCGCTCAAGGCGTTGGTGCTCTATACCAAGGCCAACAAGAAGATGATAGAATCGGGTGAGTTGCGTCTGTTCGTCAGCGGTAAGCAAGTCGCCTCTCTGCCGTTCGCAGCCGGTGCTACCGAGGCATTGACCCTGACTGTCCCCGACGCCGAGAGCACTCTCAAACCCGGCCCAAACACCCTCCGCATCGAGATCACCGGCAACAACGTCTTCCCCTATACGCTGACCTGGTCATATCAAACGCGCCAACCCGCCAGTGCTGCTAACTGCCCGGTGCAGCTGGCGGCGAAACTCGACCGCACCCAGGCTCTCGAGGGCGAAACCGTGCACCTGAACGTCCATGTCGAGAACGCCAGCGGCAAGGGCCAAGGCATGGCCGTGGCCATCCTCGGCTTACCCGGCGGTCTGGCCATCCCGGAGGACATGAAGCAGCTCAAGGACTACACGCGCTCTCCCAGTGACGGACAACGCCCGCTCGTCAGCGCCTTCGAGATCCGCGGCCGCGAACTGGTCCTGTACTGGCGTGATCTCGCTCCCGATCAGAAAATTGATGTATCCATCGACCTGATTTGCCGTATCCCCGGCGAATACAGCGGTCCTGCCAGCCGGGCCTATCTCTTCTACAATGCCGATCTCAAACACTGGATTGAGCCGTTGAAGGTCTTTATTGCGGCTAAATCAGATTGATACGCGCGATATTCCTGCGAAATCACGGTGTGAGTCTTTGGGATAGTCTTGCTGTCCCAAAGACTGTCGAGAAGCAAGAAAAGAAAACCAGGCGACAGGCACCTGAACTTCAGAGCGATACAATACCGCATCCAGACGAATCGATCTGGCAATCGCTGCTGTGACATCGCCTGCGCTTGAGGTCCACAAGAAGGAATGGGCCGGATATTCTTCTGCCCCCGACCCGGCGGTGAATCCTGATGCTTCATGCCTTTGCGAAGAAGTTCGCCAAGATGCCGGCCAAGGAGTTGAAAACTACCCGCGAACGGATAAAAGAGGTACAAGCGAAAGTACGCTCAGGCTGTCGGTTGCCGCTTGAAGATTCGCCTACGGCCATGCGACAGAGACAAGTCCACGGCCGAATAATACATTAAATAAAATAGGAAAGAGATACCCACCCATGATTCCCTTCATCAGAGAAGGATTTTATTCGTTGTTTTTCACTGGCCTCGTTCTCGCTGCGCTATTGCATCAAGCAAGTCCTGCCGCCGAGGTAGATTTCCGCCGTGATATTCTGCCGATCCTCTCGGATAAGTGTTATCACTGCCACGGACCCGATGCCAAGGCACGCAAGGCCAACCTGCGCTTCGACACCAAGGAAGGAGCGTTCCGTCGTCGCAAGGGCAAATCGGTTATCGTTCCCGGCAACAGCGCAGCCAGCGAATTGATTCGCCGTATCACTGCGGACGAGGACGAGCGTATGCCGCCGCCGGAATCGAACCGCAATTTAACATCTAAACAGATCGATTTACTCAAAAAATGGGTGGACGAAGGGGCAAAATGGGGCCGGCATTGGGCTTTCGAGCCGCCACGTCGTCCGCCGATCCCCTCCACCCGCCAACATGATTGGGTACGCACCGATCTTGATGCTTTCATCCTCGCACGTCTGGAACGAGAAGGATTGCAACCGTCGCCGGAAGCGTCGCGAGCAACCTGGCTGCGCCGCGTGACACTGGATCTGACTGGCCTGCCGCCAACTCTTGCCGAGCTAGACGCCTTCCGCGCGGATGAATCAGCGGACGCTTACGAGAAGGTCGTTGATCGCCTGCTGGCCTCGCCGCACTATGGCGAGCGCATGGCCAGCGAATGGCTCGATTTGGCCCGCTATGCTGATACGCACGGCTATCAGATGGACCGCTATCGCGCCATGTGGCCGTGGCGCGATTGGGTCATCGGCGCCTTCAATCGCAACATGCCTTACGATCAGTTCGTCACCTGGCAGCTGGCCGGCGATCTGTTGCCCGGTGCGACCAAAGAACAGCGCCTGGCCACCGCCTTCAACCGCCTGCATATGCAGAACGAGGAGGGCGGTATCGTCGAAGAAGAATTTCGCGTCGCCTACGTCGTTGATCGCGTTAACACCTTCGGCACGGCGTTCCTCGGCCTGACACTCGACTGTTCGCGCTGCCACGATCACAAGTATGACCCGCTGACGCAGAAGGATTATTACTCGCTCTTCGCTTTCTTTCAGAACATCGATGAATCAGGGCAAACGACGTTTTTCACCAACGCCATGCCCGTACCGACGCTGCTGTTGTCCGACGCC
>JAJPHU010000278.1 GCA_021325115.1 Planctomycetota bacterium
AGCTGCTTCAGCTTGTTCACCACGGCGCGGCGATGGGTTTCTTCATAGATGCGCTGCACCAGCGTCGGCAGGAATGTCTTCAGCACCGTGTCGTTCATGGTGAGCGTGAGCCGGTCGCCCTCGACTTGCGGCACGAGCCGTTCGGTGATCCGGCCAATTCCCGGCAGGAAATCGCGCACCGCAGGCAGTTCAGCCAAGGCCTTCAAAAACCTGGCCCGCCACTCTTTCAGCGCTCGAGCCGCTTCGGCATCGGGCGACTGAACAGTGAATCGCAACGACGGCTTGGGCGGCAAATCCACTCCCACGGCGGCCCAAAGCAAGCCATGCGTCAGCGGGCGAGTCGAACCGCCGCCCAGCTCCGTCGGCAGCGTCGGCAAAAGTTCATCGATGACGCGGCGCATGTCCGGCAGCGGCAACAGCAACAGCTGTATCGTTGTGTCCCCGGCAGTGGCGAAGGCTTTGGCCAGCTCAGGCCGCTGCGTCGGCTTGGCATTTCGCAAGCGTTTCCGTGTGTTTTCACTGCCGCCAACGAGGACTTGATCGAATTTCTCGAAGGGGAGTTGTTTGAAAACCGGAATGCGGTCAATCGCGCGACGAACCGCTTCCGCATCGGCGCCAGCTGCCAGCGGCACAACCACTAGCGGCGGCTCAATGGGCAGATCAGCCAGGCTGAGGACGATGAAAAGCTCCTTGCCGCCGGCCTTGGTGAAATCGTTCAGCCAGCCGCGCAATTCACGCCGCCAATCTTCGATCGCCTTCTTCTCCAGGCGGCTAATCTCGACGGCCCAGTCCAAAAACGCATCGGCATCGATTCGGCTAACGTCTATATGAGCGATACCTATCGTCTGACTATCGATGAATGGCGCGACTGCGCGAGCACGAGCTTCAGCATCGAACTCGCCAGCCCAGAGCGCCAGCAAGGGCGGTGCGAGCAGGACAAAGACCAGGACCAACATCATGGTAGAGATTCGGTACATGGAAAGTCCTCACTTTGGGCGGCGGAAGGTCAATTCGTAATGTAATGTATTGCCTACATAGGCCCCCTCTCCCGGCGGAGGCGGTGCAATCAGCGTCGCTTGTTCGCCAGAGATGCGATAGACGAATGCTTTGCCGGTCATCGGATCGATAGGGACCGGCACTTCCTTGATGGCATCGAGTGTTGCCGGCAGTTTGCTGTCGTGGGCAGCGGCGTAGATGCGGATGGCCTCGATACAGCGCAGGGCGGCGATACGGCGATCGGTGCGGATGGCCGCAACGAAGACCTTTTGAATCGCCGGCAGAAGTTCGAGAAAAGGCATTCCTTTCAGACGGTTCCGGGCCTGGCGAAAATGCTCGTCGGCTTGCGCCAGGAGTGGGCGAGCTTCCCAGTAAGGCAGGCCGGCACACTTGAATTCGTCGTCTTGAAGTCGTTGATATTGACGCCAGGAATCGATCAGCACGACTTGCAGCGTGGGTAAGGCTTCGACTTCCTCCGGCTTGCGTCCTTGGGCGATCAATGCTTGCTTGGCCTCCGGGTAGGCACGGAGGACCAAAAGCATCCCCATCAGGCGGTTGCTCCACTTCGGTTTTCCTCCGAATACCATTGCTTCCAAGTCTCCCCCAAGGGCTGGCAGTAACTTCTGTTGCTGCTCCTGGGTGAGCCGCGTGGTTTCCAGAGTACGCAACTCCGGGATGGCAGCGTACAAGCCTATTTTCTCGCCCTGGAGCGCTTTATGCAGGTCGAAGAAAGGGCGCGGCAGATCGGTCAGCGCCCAGTAGAAATTCGGAGCACCAGGCTGCTGGATCAGTTCTTCCAGATGGTGGAACATTATCTGAGCGATGGCTATTCCCACCAGTTCTTGGATCAAAATGACAGCATCGCCGGTGTGACGGGCCAGCGCCAGACCCGTCTGGAGTGTGTAAACGGCCTTATCGTAACGGCCTTCAGCGATTTCCAATCGCGCCCGCACGGCGAGAAGTACAGCGATCTGGCGCAGACCCTGGACATCGGGCAATAGCAGACCATAGCCTTCGCGGCGCAGCCGCTCGGCCATCCCCCAATCGACATACTCGCGGCGCGCGGCCTGGTCTACGTGTCGCAGCATTTTCAAGTTTTCGATCCATGCTATCTCTTTACGAGGAAAGTCTTTGAACGGTGCCTGCCGGGCATCATCGATTTTCTCCCATGTCTTGGGCGGCCAGATAGTGACCCACCAATCGGGACTGAAGGCACGGTAATACTCCAGAGCGGCGTTGCCCGGCGTCTGGTCGCCCAACTCCGGCAACAACACGTACTTGAGGGCCGGAGAAGGGGCCGCAGCCGGGCTGAGGGTCAGCTTGGTCGGTTCCACTTGCGAGGGCGCCTGGGCCAGCGCTGTGGCTGCGGTGGTAAGAAGAAAGGTAAGGCACGTTAGCCCACGTCTCATAATGGACCTCCCGATTGCAAGGAATGTTTGAAGCGGAGGCGCCACGGCTCATGATTGCCGTGGGGCAAGTCGAGTAGCGTATCGGTATCGTCGATGGG
>JAJPHU010000336.1 GCA_021325115.1 Planctomycetota bacterium
ATCTATCCCTATCAGCAGCCGCGTTTCCAATACGGCTGGCAGACGCCGCTCAGTCCGTACCTTCGACTCTTGCTTCCGGGCAATACTGCGGTCAACTACTACTCGCTTGTCGAACCGCAGTTCCAGCAACGACGCTATTTCAATCAGATGAACCAGACGATCCAGGGGATCATGAACCAGCTTCCCCCACCGCCGGAAATTGTACCCGAAGAGGATTTCAACGCCCCGATGCCGGCAACCGGCCATCCGACCGCCATCAATTACACCGGCTCGTATTTCAGCACTCTGCTGGGCCAACCGTATGTCAGCACCGGCGCCTACGCGCAAAGGCGAATGGGTGCCGGCATGATGGGCCCCAGTGGAAGACCGATGGGAATGGGCGGTGCCGGCATCTGGCCGAACATGCGGCCGGGAATGGGCGGCGCCGGCACTTGGCCGAACATGCGACCGATGGGGGGACTCGGCAGATGAACAATGTGCCAAACCTCACGGCCGGAAGCGTAAGCGACGGATACTGACTGTGTCGTCGTTCACGCTTTCGGCTTGTCAAGTTTGGCTCACCTAAAAAGACACGTTGGAGCAAGGTCCTCTGATGCGGTATGCTAGGGAGAGTGAAACCCATCGGACGGATGCGTGCTATGAACGAGCCACTGCAACCTGATCGTTGCGCCCGTGTTCTGCGTGCTTTGGCGGACCCGGAGCGGTTGCGGATCATTCACTGCCTGCGTGGCGGCGCCCGCAATGTCAGCGAATTGGCCGCCCTTCTCGATGCGGAGATCGTCAACGTTTCGCACCATCTCGGCGTCTTGCGCCATGCCGGCTTGGTGCAAGATGAAAAACAGGGACGATTTGTTGTCTATCGCTTGCATCCGGACGTGTTTCATGGCCCCAGTGCGGCTGATAACACCGAACGCCTCGATCTGGGCTGCTGCCGCCTGGAATTGCCCAAGAGCTGAAAATCGTTCCCCATGGGGATAACTTGGGTAAGCCACAGCAATCGCGCGGGATGCTTCGCCATCTCTTCCTTGTCTGCCATCTTTTCTCGCTTTTCCTCTTCGCCGTTTTTGCCGAAAGGGAGTGAAAGGATGAACCAGGGTCGTGTCCCAGGGAACGGGGACAATCATCGCTCCCTGAGGCGCGGCTCGGATGGCCGGCCGGTCCATCGGCAGGATGCATACCATGAGACCCCTTCAGGATCGAAGCAAATGGAAGCGGCGCGTGCAGGCAGCATTCGTTGTATTTCTGTCGCTGCTCATCTTCGCTCCCATCCTTATCACTGGTACCCCATTGCGCAACTGGCTCTTGACGCGCGCTCTGCCGAATTTTCAGGGCAGTATTCGCATTGGCGGCGCATCGATGGGCTGGTTTCGACCACCGATCTTTACTGACATCGAAATTCACGACAGCGCTGGCCGAATACTGCTCCACGTCCCACGCCTGGAGGGCAATAAATCTCTGGCGACACTTTTGTGCCATCCGTTCGATCTTGGCGAGTTCCGTCTAACGCAGCCCGTCCTCCACATTGTTTGCTCGCATGATTCGAGCAACCTGGAGGCAATGCTGGCCTATTGGCTGCAACGAGCCGGAAGCGTAAACAGCGGACCTGGTTTTGCCCTGGACGGCATCGCTGTCTGTGCTGTACTCGAACAGGCCCGCGTGGTTCTTGAAGACGAGGACAGCGGCTACACCTGGTCGCTCGATCCCCTGGATCTGACCGTGGCTATTCCTCACAATCGCCGTACACCGCTGCATGTAGAGTTGAATGCAGGAGCGACCAACTCCGGCCAGCTAAGCGCCGAGGTATCGATGCACTTTGTCGAGATGCCCGGCGGCACACGACGCCTCCGGGCAGAGGGGGAATTGCATGCCAGCGATCTGCCACTGGACGCAGCTGAGCCGTTTTTGCGTCGTCTCGCCTCGCACATCCATCTTGGTGGCCGGCTCAACGCCAATGTGAAATTGCGGCCCCCCCCTGTATCCTCCCCCGGAATGGGAGAAGATACAAGGGACGGCGCTCCGGACGTGCGAGTAGAAGGCAGCATCGCGCTCCACACGCTGACGCTGAGCGATCCCTTATTGGGACCGGACATCCTGCGCTTGCAGCAGGTGCAAGCGCCACTGCGAATGGCCCTGGACGGCAGTCGACTCTCGGTCGAGCAGCTGGAGATGCAGTCTGAAATCGGCAAGATCAGCTTCGGCGGCACAATCGATTTGGCCAAGGATTTGCACAACGCTCTAATTCAACCTGGCCATTGTATCGAGGCAGAGTTGAACCTGGCACGGCTGGCCGAATTGGTGCCCCATGCCCTGCACCTGACCAAAGATACGCGCCTGCAATCGGGCATGTTATCGCTGCACCTGCACAGTGCCCTCCGCGAAGATGCAGTGCTTTGGGAAGGCAATCTCCACACTTCCGATCTGGAGGGTCTGTATCAAGGACAGCGCGTCACCTGGAAGGAGCCGTTTGCCGTGGTCCTGACGGCGCATCAGGAGATCAATAATCCACTGCCAGTGATTGAGCGTCTTCGCTGTAATTCGGATTTTTTAAGTCTGGAAATGTCTGGATCGCTCCAGGAATGGACAACGCGTGGCAGCTTCAACCTGGGCCGACTGAGCGAACATCTGGCTGGCTTCGTCGAATTAGGTTCGTTGCGTGTGCAGGGCGAAGGCACTGTGCGGGCGGCCGCGCGGCGTCACCCGCGCGGCGTCTATCGGCTGGAGAGCGATATCGGCTTCTCGCAGCTCAGCCTGGCTGACGGCGCCCGCATCTGGCGCGAGGACAGCCTGACGATTCGCCTGGACCTGATCGGTGATACAGCCGGCGGCTATCGCATTGATGCCGGTGCTCTGCACGTGCTGGCCGGCAAGGATGGGATCGATATCGATTTGCTGGAACCGATCGTCTCTTCGCCAACTCTGAGTTCCGGGTTCCGCGTTCTGAGACCCAGTACTCCGAAGTCCGAACTCCGAACTCCGAACTCCGAACTGAGGGGGGCCCGCGCCCGTCTGCGCTTTCACGGTGATCTGGCTCGCTGGAAAGATCGTATCACCAGTCTGACCGGCCTGCTCGATGGCGTGCGTCTGGCTGGCCAAATCGACGTGGATGGCCGGCTGCGTTATGAGGCCGAGGCGATTCAACTGGAGGACATCAAGGTCACCGGCCGCGCCGTACGGTTTCAGGGGGTTGGCCTGAGTGTGGATGAGCCAACTCTGGACTTTACGACCAGTGGCCGGTGGTTGCCGGGACGCGAGACATTGGAATTGCAACACACGCGCCTGAGTTGTCCCACTATCGCGGTGCAGGCGCCGGCGGCGACGCTGAGTGTCGATCCGGTGGGTGTCTGGCAGATCACCGCCAGCGCAACAGTGCAAGGCGAGCTGGCGCGTTTGCTAAGCGTCCTTGGCCTGCGCGGCGGGCTGGTAAGTGGAGCACTGGCCGGTCGCATCGATCTTCGCCCTGATGAAGGACGACAAGTCGTGCAGCTAGATCTGAATGTACACAACCTCGGCCTCGGCTCGTCGGCTGTCCCGTTCTGGCGCGAAGCGCGCGTTAACCTCATCGGCCACGGCGTCTACGATGCCGTCAAGGACTCGTTGCAGATTGTACAACTGCACCTGGACAGCCCAACGTTGAGCTGCGACGCCGCCGGTCAGCTCAAAGCCCTGCACAGTGACATGGAATTGTCCCATGTTGTTTTGCGCTGGCAAAGTCTGCAAGCGCTCGGTTGCCAAATCGGCGCTGGAGAGTTGCACGGCCAGTTGGACAGCGGTTGCTTCCGTATCGCACCGATCGAGGCGACACTGAACCAAGGCCGGCTGCATCTGGAACCAACCCTGCGTCTTGATCCGCCGCCCTTCGAGGTGACGTTGGCGAAAGGGCACGCGATCGAGCACGCGCATCTGAACCCGGCAGCCTGTGCCAGCGCTCTGGGCTATGCCGTGCCGATATGGGCAGGTGCGGCCCAGGTGGATGGCGAATTCTCGCTGGATCTACAAAGCGGCCGCTTGCCGCTGGCCGAGCCAACCAAAGGCGACATCGTCGGCTGGCTCACTATCCACTCAGCGCGGGTCAGCGCCAGTCCGCTGGTCCAAGAGCTGAGCGTGTTGCTCAAAGGGCCGCCCACGCTGACCTTGGCCCAAGACAACGTCGTGCCCTTCCGCATGGTCAACGGCCGCGTCTATCACACCGGTCTGAAATTACACTTCCCGGAGCTGATAATTCTCTTATCTGGCTCCGTCGGTTTGGATGGCAGTTTGGCCTTGACGGCAGAGATGCCTGTTCCGCCGAAGTGGCTCGGTTCTGGCAAGCTCACCAAGGCTGCTCTCAGCAACCAAACTATCCGCCTCCCCATCGGCGGCACATTGAGTCATCCGAAAATCGACGAACACGCCTTGCGCGAAGCCAGCGCGAGGTTCGCGCGCGATAGCGCCGAAAATGTACTACGGCTAGAAGAAGGCAAAGGGAAAAAAGAGGCGGAAAGCGGGTTGCGGAAATTGTTCCGCAGGAAGTGAGAGCGAAAAGAACTATCCCTGGCTCGGAGCGATCCTTCCCTACGTGCCGTGTGCCTAGTGCTGCTTCGCTGCGGTTGGCAGCATTGTGTCCGCGCCGCCTGCTAGAGCGGCACGGGCGGCGGCGCAGGTGGGATCTTCTTGCAAGGCCAGGAGGAGCCAGTTACGGCCGGCCTCTGGATGGCCCAGGCGAAGCAAAAGAGTTCCCAATTCCGCGTGCAAGAGGGGATCTTGGGGCCGCTCTCCCAACTCGCGCAAACAGATTTGTTCCAGACGGTGAAAAGCGTGGTCGTTTTGCTTGAGCTGATCTTGGAAGCTCTGCGCTTCGTTGTGCTTGCCTTGATGTTCCAGAGCATTAGACAAAAGCGGAAGCAATTGCGCATCGTGAGGATTAAGCTGAGCCGCTTGGCGGAGCCACTTTTCCGCTTCCTCGGCTTTGCCGTAAGCCAAGGCCAGGCGACCGCGTTCCCGCAAGGCCGGCTCGTTCGTGGCCTGCTCGGCCAAGACAGCGTCGAGCAGCCGCCGCGCTTCGGTTGTCCAGCCCTGCTTAAAGCGTGCGCTGGCCAGGGCAACCGTTATCTCCGCATTTTGCGGATAAAGGCGATGGAGATACTCTAAATGAGGGTTCGCTTCCTCGTGCAAGCCCAAGCGGAGCAAACATTGACACAGGTGCCAGCGAGCGTCCTCACGCTGGGGATCCAGTTCGACGGCACGGCGATAAGCCGGCAGGGCCTTCTGCAGCCGCTGCACTTGCTGCCAAAGACATCCCAGCAGATACAACGCCTGCGTATCGTCTGGCTGCTGTTTTAACCACCCTTGCACTCCGGCCAAGGCTGGACCGATACGATAGGTCCGTATATAGCCCTCGATGAGGGCTTCCTCAATTAATGGCGCCAGGGCCGAGCCGTGGCGCAGCTGATCGCGCAAATAGTCCTCGACGGCTGCCAATTCCCCAACCTGGGCGCGAAGAAGTGCCCATTCGAGAAGGACGTCCTCGGCCTTGGGTTGTGTGTGCTGACAAAAGAGGAGATGTTCGCGGGCCTCCTCGACCGCGCCATCCAGCCGTGCCGCACGAGCGGCTAAAAGATGAACCTGCCAGGAATCAGGCCAGACCCGCAAAGGGACAGCCAGGTGGCCGCGGGCTTGGGCGAAATGATAACGGCTCAAGGCAGTCTGCGCCGCCCGGTAGTGGTACCACGCCCCCAGATGCGCGGCGGCCAAGGCCCCCGCGCTACATACAAGAAAAAGGGACAGAAGCAGAGAAGACCGGCGTGCCCATCGTCCGGCAGGGAGAATACTCATAGTCTGCCCCTTCTCGTTGGGGGCCAAGCCGCTCCTATTTCAAGTCGAGGTCATGCTGCTGCTTACCGCTTTTGACCTCGTAAGTCAGATTCGACTTGTCGGGATCGCGATACTGCTGGGGAATCGGCACGTACCTTTTCGCCCTTTGAGGATCAGCCATTTGCGGATTCATCTTCTCGAGGTTTTGCTTCAAGAACTCCGGAGACACACTCCCGCCCCCTCGCTGAAGCGGGGCGCTCAAGGGAGGGCGAAAGGACTCGGTTTCCACCGCGATCTTTGCTGGGCCGGTGGGAATGCCGCGGATCGTATAGCTGCCGTCTTCCTCAATGGGCGAAAAGAACACCCCTCCCTTGTCCGAGTTAAAGGACACGGTGCCGCCGGGAACTGGCTTGCCTTGGTAGAGCACTTTGCCACTGACAATGCCCTTGCCACTGCCGCAACCTTCCGCCAGTAGGATGCCACACAGACAGAAACCAGCAGCCAAAACACGCCCCAATCGCACTGCTTGAGTCATAATAAGAATACTCCGGAAATCCAAGGATCATCGGATCGTCAATCGAGTGCGCCATATTCTTCACTCACCGTGCTCGATTCACGGATCAGGACTTGGGACCAGTCCGAGAAATTCGTCCTGCAGGCCGATCGTTACCAGTCCGGACCCAAGACTTCGCCGCTCGCTGGCGTAAGGGCATACAACCACGAACTCAAGCTGACGCCTTGAGCGACCAAACGCACGCTGCCGTCACCCATGCCTACATTGATGCCGCCGGTATGGTAGCTGACCGGAGCGCTATATCCCGGCACAGAAGGGCAGCTCCCCGGTCCATTCGGGCACAGGCCACCGCAGGTGTCGATGGGCTGGGGCGAAAATAAAGGATACCAATCGGGGCCATACGGGGTCCAATCGTTCTCAGCGAAGAGAGCGGAACCGTTGTACCAGGCGCCGGGACCGGACTGGCAGTTAGGCGTTTTGTCCGCAAAAAAAATGGTGTTCGACGTACCATCCGTAATGCTGGCCGGATAGTGTTTATACCCATCCCATTGCTGTGGGAAGACCAGGTCGTTATAGCCATAGCTGACGTTGCCATAACTCCCGCTACCTGGGGGGACCGGCATGGACGATTTGTTTGCTGTGGGCGAATTGGAGGGATCAGAAGGGCAAACATAAGTCTTGATGCTTCCCGTCAGATAGCCCCAGAAGGGAGAATAGGTCGGATTATTGGACCCATTTTGCCCCGTGGGATCCTTGGGTTGAAGGGTCATGTTATAGAGGTTTTGTTGTTCCATGAACGGAAGGATGTGGAAGAGCATGGCTGCATAAGAGTTGTTGGCGCTTGGGACCGTACTTGGATAGAGACCGCAGCCGATGGGCATGAGAGTTTGATGCGTGTCTGAGCAATTGATGGTGGCCAGTGACATCTGCTTAAGGTTGTTCTGGCACTGGGCGCGGGCGGCGGCCTCACGCACCTTTTGCACTGCCGGCAAGAGCAGACCAATGAGAATGGCAATGATGGCGATCACCACCAGGAGTTCAATGAGGGTGAACGCGCGTTTACCCCCCCCCCCCTCCTCACATGTATACTTGTTCACTGACCATCGCTTCCACAAACGTAACCGAGACATGATGACCTCCCTTAGGACTGGCGGATACCTCCCTTGTGGGGGAGGGCTGAGGGTAGGAGGTATAAGTACAATCCAGCTAAGGAGTTCTATCCTCTACCCACCCAGCTCTCCCCACAAGGGAGAGGGCGTTCCTTCCGTTCGCCCTTAGAACAAAGTAGCAAAACAGATCTGTCTTCGACAAAAAAGACAGTCCAAAGCTCATACTTGGTAAAAGCTATACTAATAAGATCGAAGAAAGGCATCCACCCCAACGATGGGGAATTGCGAGCGAGGTTATTTGCCCTTCTGTTTTTATTTTCTAGGTCTGCGGAAGTATTCGTCAAGAGAAAAAACGAAAAAATGTAGAAACGCAACATCTAGGCGCAGGGCTGTTCCTTTTGTCGAGCAGATGCGGTATCCTCAAAAACAGGAATCGGTTAAGAAGCGAACGGCACGCCTAGCAGGGCATGCTGGCAATGTGTCTTGCAGGGCTTGCTGTTCGCTCTGAATCTTTCGACTACCCGACGAAAGGTCGCCATCATGAAAAAGCGACGCACCCTTTCTTGGCTCGCCGGTTTGGTCGTCTTTTTGGCTGGAGCTTGGACTCTCACGCTTCTGGGGCATAGTCTGCATCGCGAACCTCCACCACTCAAGCGAGCCGCTCTCTCCTATCGGCCGCGATTCCCCTTTGCAGAAACCAACAGTTATGTGGCAGCTACCGGCAACATCCTGCCGGGGAATGCCGCTGCCTCGCTGCAAACAATCGCCCAGCGCGAGGGCCCGACGGGGCATCGTTTGGTGGAACTTATCGACCGCGAGTTGGAGCAAAATCAGTTGTTCACAGATGACCGTATTTGCTTTCTCCTTGCCAAAACCATTGCGCTGCTTTGCGAAGGCGAAGCACGGCCGGCCTATTCCGCCTTGGAGGAGGCCCGCCGCTGTGCCGAGAAGAACGATCGGCTCGCGTGTAAGTATCTGTTTACGATCATTTATCTCCAGGGCATTGCCGGGCTTCGCCTCGGCGAGAATGAGAATTGCATCCTCTGTCGCGGCGAGAGTTCCTGCATCTTCCCCATTGCTCTCGCCGCCGTCCACCGTAATCCCGACGGCTCGCGCCTCGCCATCAAGCATTTCAGCGAATACTTGCGGCAATTTCCCGACGATCTCGCCGTCCGCTGGTTGCTCAACCTGGCCCACATGACGCTCGGTCAATATCCGCACCAGGTTGATCCGCAATTCGTGGTCAGGCTGGATCGCTTTCTCCAGAGCGAATTCGATATCGGCAAGTTCCGCGACGTCGGCCATCTCGTGGGCGTCAACCGCTTCAATCAAGCAGGCAGCGCCATCCTGGACGATTTCGATAATGATGGCCGACTGGACCTGGTGGTCACCACCAGTGACCCGAGTGAGCCGATGGCCTTTTATCGCAACCAGGGCGATGGGACCTTTGAAGAGTGTGCCGGCAAGGCGGGCCTGAGCAGGCAGGGGGGCGGACTGTATTGCGTACAATGCGATTACAACAACGACGGCTGGCTGGACATCTTCGTCTGCCGCGGTGCCTGGGTGGTACAGCCAATGCCGCCGAGCCTGTTACGCAACAACGGTGACGGCACCTTCACGGACGTGACTGAACAGGCGGGCCTGCGTCAGCCGCTCAACTCCAATAGCGCGGTCTGGGCCGATTATGATAACGATGGCTTGGTTGATCTGTTCATCTGCTGCGAGACCCAGCCCAACCGGCTGTATCACAATAAGGGCGACGGCACGTTCGAAGAGGTGGCAGCCCGCGCCGGCCTCCTTGAGGGCGGCTTGCGCTTCTGCAAGGGCGCCGCCTGGATCGATTATGACAACGATGACTATCCGGATTTGTTCCTCAACAACTTCAACGAAAACGCCCAACTCTTCCACAATAATCGGGACGGTACTTTCCGCGAGGTTGGCAAGTCTCTGGGCATTGACGGACCTACGCGAGGTTTTTCCTGCTGGGCTTGGGACTTTGACAACGACGGCTGGCTGGATTTGTTTGCCACCTCCTATGAGGATTCGTTGCCGGACGTGATCAAGGGATTGCAAGGACAGCCGTACTACTCGAAAGCGCGGAACAAACTCTACCGTAATCGGGGCGGTAACGGCTTTCAAGATCGGACGCGAGAAGCCGGCCTGGATCAGGCGTTTGCTTGCATCGGCAGCAACATAGGCGACTTCGACAACGACGGCTGGTTGGACTTCTATTTAGGCACGGGCGGGATGAGTTTTGCCACCCTGGTGCCCAATCGCCTGTTCAAGAACGTGGCCGGACAGCGTTTTGCGGACCTCACCGTCTCTTCCGGCACCGGCCATCTCCAGAAGGGCCACGGCGTGGCTTGCGGCGATTGGGACCGCGATGGCGATCTCGATATTTTCATCCAGATCGGCGGGGCCGTCAACGGCGATAAGTATCATAACGTTCTCTTTCAAAACCCCGGCCAAGGCAACCATTGGCTGACTGTAAAGCTCATCGGTCGCAAGACCAACCGGGCTGCCGTCGGCGCGCGCATCAAGGCGGTCACGGCCGGGGACAAACCATTGACGGTCTGCCGCCATGTTTCCTCCGG
>JAJPHU010000070.1 GCA_021325115.1 Planctomycetota bacterium
CCGTGTGCTGACGAGGTGCCTCTCGAGGCGACCCTCGATTTCTCAGATGTCCTCCGCAATCGGCATGGAAAATCACCAAATCGCCGCGCAACGGCGGCTGTTGTCCTACCTAGCGCAACACCCAATGCTCGGTGAACCACGCCGGGGGCCGATCTCCTACAACAGCGGGTTGGCGATGGCGCAAACGCGGGCCGAGAAATTGCTCGTCGCGCAGATCCGTAATCAGATCGAGGGTTCGTTGCCGGGTATCGCAAAGCCATTCGGCCAGCAGCGCCGGCGCGAGGCAGAGGAAGTTAGAGTGGGCATCCCTGCTTGGATCATGGACATGGACGGAAGAAAGGGGTATGTCATACAGCTTGTGTAACCCGCGTCATCTGCCTTCTATTTTGCTACGCGCAGCAGTACCGACTTTGCCGCATGTTCGGTATTCTTGCCCTCGTGACGCGCCAGCACTACGAATGGATGTGTCGTCTCCTGCACCCACGGCTCGGCGTAAATGGCGATGGTCCGCGTCGTGGCATCGGGCGTAATGAGGATGCCGTTGAGTCCGATGTCCAGCACATGGACGCCATGCGGCAAGCCCTTGACGTTGAGCGGAATACGTCCCTTGAAGCCGTTGCGGCGCTCGACTTTCACCGTCAGCCGTACTTCGCTGCCGGGCTTGACTGTCACTTCCGATTGTTCCGTCGTGGTAACCAGATCGCCCGGCTCGAGAAGCTTCGGCACTCCACCTGCCGCCTCGCGCAGCACTTGCTTGCCGTCGATGACGGCCCGTGCTTGTAACCGCAAGCTCGAGCCTGCGGCTGGCACAGGCGCATTCGGTTCAGCGAAGAGAGCAAGACTCGTACTGTTTTCGTGAGCGGGGATGGTCGTGGCCGGAGCGCTGAAACCAGGCGGCAGGTTTTCCAGCCGGACTTCGATGGGGCCGTCAAATTCATCACGGCGGTCGGCGTTGATGGTGATCGCCGCGGCGCCGCCTTTGGGAACGGCGGGCGCCGTAGGGCTGAAGCTGACGCGGAAGTCCGGCCGCGGCGGACGCACCGTCAGCTGATAGGCATGCCGTGAGCTGCCCTGACCGCGGGCATCGCTGATACGCACCTGATATTCCCCATCTGCGGGCGGATCGAAGACGAGGCGCGAGTCCTTGCCGAAGGCGCCGCCGCCGTCGTCATTGCGATAATAGAGAGTGACAATGGGCAGACCATTAGGCGGAAATACCGTGCCAGGCGGATGAATCGATACCTTGTAGATGGGCTGGCCGAGGGGATGAAATGTCGGCGTGGTACCGAGGTAGCCGCGCCGCTGGCCGCCCAGGCTCCAGAAGCGGCAATCATCGTCCGGGTTTTTCGGCAATTCCCAAATGCGGATCAACTCGTTGCCCAGGAGCATGTAATCGTCCATCGCCAATTCGCTCCATGATTCGATACGGATGCCCGTAGTGGCCGAATCGTGATCGCGGAAGATGACGTAGGTCTTGGCCAGGGCGCGAAGCGTGGCCCACGGCAGCGACTGGCCTTGGGCATCGAGGATCTCGAGGACCGAATCGAGCGGCGAGCCGATCCGGTTGGCGTGAACTTCCAAGAGTAGCCGTTGACCTTTCTTCGCCTGGAATCGCCAGGTCTGCGTCGCGCCTGGCGGATCGATGCGGCCATTGGCCGTGCCCGGGACCGGAATCATCGCCCGAGGCGCGAAGGCGACTTGCGGAAACTCGTCGATGCGCACGCTTGGATTGCCGAGAACACCCTTGGCAACCGGGACTGGTAGACGCGATCCGGGGGCCGCATTCGCTGGCACTTTCAGATGCACTGAGCGCGTGCGACCGAGATGGACGCCCTCCAGATGGACCTCCGCCTCGGTGTCGCGCTGTACGCCAAGGGGAAAAACACTGGTGACAATCGGAATAGCGCCGATCTTCAGCTGATATTTCATTCCGGAATCGCCGCGGTATTCTCGATCACGGATGCCGAGAGCGTAAACGCCGGCCTTGGGGCACGTGTAACCGAGCAATCCCTGGGCGCTCTCGGTGAGGGCACGGCCGTCAGCATCGATTAGCTGCAGGACCACATCGAGTCTGGCCTGGGCAAGCGGCTGGATCTGTACACCAATCTCCTGTCCTGCCTTCGCCTCGAAGCGATAGTAATCGACATCGCCGGCCCGTCCGATGCTGCCGTGGATCGTCGCCGGCAGCTTGATATTCTGTCCGGTGCGTGGCGAATCGTTCGGCTCTTTTTCGGCGAGAGGCGGCTTCGGTTTAATCGGCAACAGTTCCCCTTGCAGCTGGCCCGTCGTCGTATCGAGCAAGATGAGGGCGCCATCGTAGCGGCCCAGCGCCAGTTGCTTGCCGTCGGGCCGGATAGCGAGGCTCAGGACCGTCTCCGGCTGGCGCTCGTAGACCTTGCGTTCGACCATGTGCTCGGCGTCCCAGGCTTTGATGGTGCGGTCTTCACTAAGAGAATAAAGTGTTTTGCCATCTGTAGTGTAGGTTAAGTGTAGCACCGGTGCTTCATGGGCGAAGACGGAATGCACGACCCGGCCGCCGTCGGCGGATGCTTGCCAGACGCGGATGCTCTTATCCACGCCTGCCGCTGCCAGATGCCGGCCATCGGGACTCCAGGCGACAGCGTACACCCAATCGGTGGATTCGCCGAGTGTGTACAGCCGCCGGCCGGTTGCTATGTCCCAAACCTTGACAGCGCGATCGGCCGCCACCGAGGCGAGCAATTGGCTATCGGAACGGAAAGCGATGCCGTAGACTGAATCACTGTGGTCCTTGAGGACGCGCAGCTCTTTTTTCGCCGTCGTGTCCCAGAGTTTGACAAGCCGATCGTAGCTGCAGCTGGCGAGAATCTTGCCATCGGGACTGAAGGCCAGATCGTGGATAACATCTGCATGGGTACCGAGGACAACACCGTCCAGCGAGCGGAGCATGTCCATGTCCCGGTTGACCTCGTACAGTCGTACTTCGTGTGTTTCGCCCATCGCACTGCTGGCGATGGCAAGCTGCTTGCCATCCTGCGAAAACGCCAAGGCCGTGATGCGCGGATGCAGTCCTTCCCATTTGTCCTGCAAGTCCCCGGTGGCCACATCGAAGAAATACACCGTGCCGCGCCCGCCAGCTGCCAACACCCGCCCGCTCGGATGATATGCCAGGGCGGCGACCGGCGGCGCTACAGGTGCTTTCGGCCGAATGTCTGGGACCGTAAGACGCGCAACGCCGTTTTCTTTGGCCCCGGCATCAATCCAGGCACGCAGCAGGGCTATTTCCTCCGGCCGCGGCTGTTTCGCTTTCTTGGGCGGCATGAACGGCTTGTCTTTGTGTTCGACGAGTCGAACGATGCGACTGGCCTCGGCTTGACCGGGCGCCAACACCGTGCCGTTGTCGCCGCCTTGACGCAGCGACTGGTACGTCTCCAGGTTCAGACCGCCTTTCGGCTCCTCATGGTTGTGGCATTCCAGACAATAGCGCGAAAAAAAGGGTTTAATCTGTTGGGCATAAGTGGGCGCCTCCGCACCGAAGGACATAGAGACAAGCGTTGCCAACAGCCCAACCAGGAGAGAGAAGCGAAGTAAACCCATGATGCGACATCTCGGCATTTCTGCTACCATCTTTTGGATTAGCAGCGCTCGGAAGAGGAACGCAGGAATGTCCTCGCGCTTCCCTTCAGGTCGCCGTGAATCAAACAACACTGTATCCTTTACTCTACCGGGCATGGCTTCGCTTTCCAGATCTCTTCCGTATACTCCCGAATACTGCGGTCGCTGGAAAACTTACCAGAATGAGCTACATTCAGGATCGCTTTGCGACACCAGGCGGCGCGATCGCCGTACAGCTTGCCGACGCGCTCGTGCGTCTGAACGTAGGCCGTTAGATCGGCCAGGTGCATGTAGAAATCGCCCTTGGTCAAGAGCACATCGCGGATCGGCGCGAAGATACCGCGCTCATCGCGGCTGAAATAATCAGTGAAAAGGAGATCAAGGGCGGCGCGCGTCTCCGGCTCATTTTCGTAATGCCACAAGGGGTTATACCAACTGCGGTTGTTGAGGACTTGCTCCGCTGTCAGGCCGAATAGAAAGAAATTGTCCTCACCGGCTTCCTGGGCCATCTCGATAGTAGCGCCGTCACGGGTGCCGACGGTGAGGGCGCCGTTCATCATGAATTTCATGTTGCTGGTGCCGCTGGCTTCGTAGCCGGCTGTCGAGATCTGCTCCGACACGTCACTGGCCGGGATGAGACGTTCCGCCAGCGTTACATTGTAATCCGGCAAAAACAGCACTTTCAAGCGGCCCTGGACCGCTGGATCCTTGTCGATGACGGTGGCAACGTTGTTGATGAGCTTGATGATGAGCTTGGCCAAGTGATAGGCGGGCGCTGCCTTGCCGGCAAAAAAGAAGGTGCGCGGCGGCGCATCGTAGCTGGGATCGCGGCGCAGGCGATTATAGAGGACAAGGATGTGTAATAGGTTCAAAAGCTGTCGTTTGTATTCGTGGATGCGCTTGACCTGGCTGTCGAAGATAGTATCGGGATCGATTTGCTGGCCGGTGGTATTCTTCACCCAATCGGCGAAGCGGCCTTTGAGAGCGCGCGTGGCCTTGCGGAAACCAACCTGGAAGGCACTATCATCTGCCAGAGGGGCGAGGCGGCGCAGCTGGCTGAGATCCGTGATCCAGCTGTCACCGATGGCCTCGGTGATGTGCCGGGCCAATTCGGGGTTGGCTAACAGCAGCCAGCGTCGCGGCGTGACACCATTGGTCTTGTTGTTGAAGCGCTCGGGATACATCTCGGCGAAATCCTTGACGACATGCGTGCGCAACAATTGCGAATGCAACTCAGCCACGCCGTTGGTGCTATGCGTGCCGACGATAGCCAAGTGAGCCATGCGCACTTGCTTGGATGGTCCATCGCCCTCGAAAAGACTCATGCGTTGCACGCGCGCTTCATCACCCGGAAAACGCTCCCGCACTTTGTCGAGGAATCGGCGATTGATCTCGTAGAGGATCTCCAGATGGCGCGGCAAGATAGTCTCGAAGAAGCTGACCGGCCATTTTTCCAGGGCTTCGGGCAGGAGCGTGTGATTGGTGTAGGCAAGGGTCCGGCACGTCAGGTCCCAGGCCTCGTCCCAGCCAAGTTTGGCGTTATCGACGAGAAGGCGCATCAGTTCGGCGACGGCCAAGGCGGGATGAGTGTCGTTGAGCTGGATAGCAACCTTCTCGGGCAAGGCGTGCCAGTCGTTGCCGCGGCGGCGGAAGCGGGCCAGGATGTCGGCCAAGGAGCAGGCAACCAGGAAATATTCCTGAGCAAAGCGCAACGCTTTGCCAGCCCGCGTCGAATCGTCGGGGTAGAGAACGCGCGTCAGGGTCTCGGCGGCCAGCTTATCCAAGACGGCCTCGACGAAATCGCCGCGGCTGAACTCGCCGTAGTCGAAGACGTTGCGGACCGAGGCCTCCCATAGCCGCAGCGTGTTGATCGTCTGTCCGCCGTAGCCGACCACCGGACGATCGCAGGGGATGCCGAGGATAACATAAGGATGATCACGCAAGGGTTGTAGGGTGCTACCGGCCAGGGCGAAAGAGCAACCCAAGGTGACTTCGACACTTTCGGAGCGGCGCACTACCTCCCAGGGATCGGGCTGGCGCAGCCAATTATCGGGATACTCGACCTGCCAGCCGTTGACAATGTCTTGGCGGAACATGCCGTACTGGTAGCGCAAACCGTAGCCCATGGCCGGGATTTGCAGGGTGGCCAGCGAATCGAGAAAGCAGGCGGCCAGGCGGCCCAGCCCGCCGTTGCCCAGGCCAGCGTCCGGCTCCTCTTCGACCAACTTCTGCCAATCCAGCCTTTTGCTGCGTAAACGCTCGCCTACCAGGGGCTCAATGCGCAGATTGACGAGGTTGTTGGCCAGCGATCGACCGATGAGGAACTCCATCGATAGATAATAGACCTGCTTGGGATTTTGTCGATTGTGGGTCTCTTGTGTCTTGATCCAGCGCTGTGTGAGCAGATCGCGGACAGATCGAGCGACGGCCTCATATTGCTGGCGCGGATTGGCGGCCTCCGGAGCGACGACGTGATCGAAGACCAGGTGTTGTTCATACCAGGCTCGATCATTGCCAGAGAAGTGAACAGGGCTGCAGCCATAGTGCCGGGCCATCTTGCGCAACAAGGTTGTATCCGCCATGTTAGTCTCCTTCCTCAAAAAGGAACCAGGGTAGACACAGAGAATCCGGATAAAAGCTCAAGCAACCGCCAAGGCACCAAAGAATGTCAAGGAGAAGACAAGGGCAAGACAAAGCGCTCGACAGCTCCTTGGGTTTTTATCCGGGTTCTCCGTGTCCGCCGTGGTTCATAGGGACGTGTCGATCGTCATTCCACAGTCGCAGGACCGGCTCGTCGAGATTATGCTCGTATCCCAGGATGCTCAGCGCGGCGGTGCTCAAGAGTAAGAATCGGCCATCTGACGCAGGTTTGCCGAGCCAGCGGGCGCCCAGGACACGCAGGAAATGGCCGTGCGAGAAGATGAGGACATCCCCCTTCAGGGCACGAAGCCGGGCCACGACGCGGTCGGCCCGTGCGCCGATCGCGTCAGGCGTTTCGCCGCCGGGGCAGCCATCGCGGAACAAAAACCAGTCCGGCCGTTCCTGATGAATGTCCGCCGTGCGCTTGCCCTCGTAAGCGCCGTAGTTCCATTCGACCAAATCGGCATCCACCTGGGCCTGCGCTCCGAAACCGGCCAGCTCGCAAGTACGGCGGGCACGCTGCAAGGGACTGGTCAAGACCTGAACGAAGTGCTTGTCCCGCAAGCGCGCGCCAAGATGGCGCGCGTTACGTTCGCCGTTCTCGGTGAGGGGGATGTCCGTGACGCCGGTATGTTGGCCGGTCAGCGACCATTCTGTCTCGCCGTGACGGGCGAGATAGATTTTCGGCAAGGCATGACTCATGACCGACTCCTCTTGTAGGTTTCCGTTCTGTCTGTAGGTAGGTCGCAACAGTGGTCCTGCTTGCTGAGGGCGCATGGATGTTGTACGATTCGTTAGCTCTGATGTAAACTTGAGAGCTACGAGTAGGCGAACGGCCGGCATCAGCCGACTGATAGAAGCTTACTACCCGGCTGGCGAGATCCCACGAAATCGGCCGATGCCGGTTGTTCGCCAGCCAATGCCTGTAAGGAGTCGTTGCTCTTGCTCCGCTGGCTCCTCCTCGCCGCTCTGCTGATCGGCGAAGTGTTGCTGTTGACATTGCGCTTCGACGCCGGCACTCTGCCAGAGCAGAGCGGCTGGTGGGCAGATTTGCTGAGAGATTCGCACCTGTTGCTCCAGCTTGTCATTGCTACAGCAGCAGCCACCCTGCTTTTGGGCGGCGCCGTCTTGTGGGACGAG
>JAJPHU010000279.1 GCA_021325115.1 Planctomycetota bacterium
CCCTCCCCCATAAGGGGGAGGGAAAAGCCCCGAACCCTCCCCCACAAGGGGGAGGGAAAAGTCCGTTAGCCCTTAACAAAGGGGAAAAGATGAGCAAGGTACGAGTTCTGGTAGGCACACGCAAGGGCGCCTTTATCCTGACGGCGGATGGCAAGCGCCAGCAATGGGACGTCAGCGGCCCCCTTTTTGGCGGCTGGGAGATCTTCCACATGAAAGGTTCGCCTGTCGATCCGAACCGTATCTATGCCTCGCAGACCAGCGGCTGGTTCGGACAGATCATCCAACGCTCTGATGACGGCGGCAAAACCTGGCATCAACCGGGGACGCCGCCCGGCGAGCCGACCACCACGTCCCAAGGCATGCCCAAGGGCGAGAGTAACAAATTCGTCTACGATACTTCTCCGGAGACTGGCAAGCCGCTCACCACGCATCAATGGTACGACGGCACGCAACATCCCTGGGAGTTCAAGCGCGTTTGGCACCTGGAACCCTCGCTGAGCGATCCGGACGATGTTTACGCCGGGGTTGAAGATGCCGCACTGTTTCGCACGACAGACGGCGGAAAGAGTTGGCACGAGTTGGCCGGTCTGCGGGGCCATGGCACCGGGGCGAAATGGTCGCCCGGCGCCGGCGGTTTGGGCTTGCACACGATCCTCCTCGATCCAAGTAACTCCAATCGCATCTTCATCGCCATCTCGGCAGCGGGCGCTTTCCGCACCGACGACGGCGGCAAAACCTGGAAACCGATCAACCGCGGGCTAACGAATCCGTACCTTCCGGAACCGACGCCCGAGGTCGGCTTTTGCGTTCACCACATGGCGATGCATCGCTCGCGTCCAGGCGTGCTTTTTATGCAGCTACATCAGGGCGGCGGCGTCTTGCGCAGTGACAATGCCGGTGAGCTGTGGCAGGAAGTCCGGGGGAACTTGCCAACCGATTTCGGCTTCCCGATTGAAGTGCATGCCCACGAACCGGAGACTATCTACGTCGTCCCCATCGCCCCCTATCCGGGCCGTTATCCACCCGAAGGCAAGCTGCGCGTGTATCGCAGCCGCACGGGCGGCAACGAATGGGAGGCGCTGACCAACGGTCTGCCACAACGCGACTGCTACGTCAACGTGCTGCGTGAAGCGATGGCCGTCGATTCGCTCGATCCGTGCGGCGTGTATTTCGGCACCACTGGCGGCCAGGTGTATGTGTCGCCCGATTCCGGCGACAATTGGAGTCCAATTGTCCGCGACCTTCCCACGGTGCTATCCGTCGAGGTGCAAACGCTGTCATGATCCGCGTTGTGCTTCCCTACCATTTGCGAATGCTGGCGCAAGTCGGTGCCGAGGTGCAGCTCGACATCCCAGGTCCAGTGACTCAGCGCTCGGTCCTGGACGCGCTGGAATCCCGTTATCCGATGTTGCGCGGCACTATCCGCGATCATGTCACCAGGCAGCGTCGGCCGATGTTGCGCTTCTTTGCCTGCACGGAGGATCTGTCTCTCGAATCGCCGGATACTCCGCTGCCCGACGCTGTCGCGTCGGGGGCGGAGCCGTTTTTCATCATCGCAGCCATCGCCGGCGGTTAGAAGACTATCGAGTATGAGGCTGGAGGGGTTATCCGTAGCCGATGCGCCCTAGCAATTCCGGCGTTAGTACGAACGGTTCGCGCGGGATCGTCTCCAGGCGGAAGAGTGGAAGCAGCTCTCGCAGGACGATCGGCTCGATTGCCGTGAGCCAGCCACACGACCAGGCCAAGAGTCCCAGCAACATTTCCGGTCGCACGCCGGCTTCGCGCAGGGAGGACAAACGGGTATCTCCGTGGCGTTTGGCCAGGCGGCGGCCATCGGGACCGACGACCAGCGGGACGTGAACGAACTGAGGTGGCGTCAGACCCAGCGCCTGGTACAGTAGCAGTTGGCGCGGTGTGGATGGCAGCAAATCGTCGCCGCGCACTACTTCTGTCACGCCCTGAGCCGCGTCATCGACTACCACCGCCAATTGATACGCTGGCAAGCTCGTTGTCATGCCCGGAAGCGGCGTCTTCCAGACCACGAAATCGCCGCCTACCTGACGCAGATCGATTCGCGTCAGACCGCGGAACCCATCGAGGAACGTTGGCGATTCGGCAGGTACCCGGAAACGCCAACAGTACGGACGATGGGCTAACTCCGCCTCATCGCGGACACGGCGGCCAGCGCAGGTGCCGGGGTAGACCGGCCCCTCATGTTCCAGATGCGGAGCGCTGGCGGCGCGGTCAACATCGCTGCGCGTGCAGGTACAGGGATAAACCAGCTCGCGGCGCTGGAGCTGAACAAGGGCGGCGCGGTATTCTTCCATTCGCCTGGTCTGAAGGATCGGTCCTTCATCCCAGTCAAATCCCAGCCATTGCAGATCGTAATAGGCTTGTTGCTCCGCTCCCGGCTTGACGCGCGGCGAGTCGATGTCCTCGATGCGCAGCACGATGCGTCCGCCGCGGCTGCGTACAGACAGCCAGGCAATCAGATAAGTGCGGGCATTGCCGACGTGCTGGGCGCCGGTCGGCGAGGGAGCCAGGCGGCCGATCACTTGGTCCTCTTGTCGTTTTTCGCGGGATAGAGCCTGTCCTGGGCTTGCTGGCAGATGCGAGCGGCAATGGCCACCTTGAGTAGCTGAATACCGCCCCAGAACACCACCAGAGAGATGACAGCAATTACCCACATTTCCGCAAGAAAATGTCCCAAAGCCAACTCGTAAACCAACACGAACCCCAGCATCGCCAGGCCGATTAACAGCCAGCCGGACAGCTCACGCCACCAGTATGTCATGATTGCCCCCTCGTTCTCACTTCCCTTATTCTCAAACTCGGCCTGGAAACGCACGTTCTCCGTTGGGCGCGCAGCCGCGCCCACGTCAGCCAACGATTGAACATGCTTTGCGCGCGGTGTGTCTGCCGCCAGCACTGGTCCTGCAAATACAGCAAACTCTCTTCCGGCGTCGCTGTCGTCTGCCGCAGATAGCTGGCCATGATCCCCGTCACCGCCAGTACAGCCAAGATTGCCCAAACGAGCCGCAGCACACGCCATAATTCGAGCGGCATGTCAAGGAGCGGTGCATAATCCATCATCCATACCCAGGTCACTACGGCCAATCCTGTCCACACCGGCAAGGCTGCCCCCAAGAGAGCCATCTCCCAGCCGGTGACGAGGGCCGCCGAGCGCCGTTGCGCCGGGTCGACGCGCCGGCGCCGGGGGTCCAGAGGGAAGATGTGCCGCACCAGCGATAGCAAACGATAGTGGCCCAGGACGTAGGCCAACACGGCAACGCATAACATCAGATCCATCAGTGTCGGCATCCGAAAGCGCCACCAACCGACATGGAGCCCGCGCGAGCGCGGCCCGGACATACTGAGCAAGCCGGCCAGCGACCACAACACCAGCGGCGGCCCGTGGCTCCAGTACGTCAGCAGCGCCAGACAGCCAATCAGCGCCGGCACCAGGCACCACCACTCCAGACCACGCTCAGCCAGACACACAACCAACAGAAAGAGCGCGGCCAGACAAAGCAACATGTAATTACGTACCGCCGGATGCGAGCGCAGCTCTTGGGATGCCTCGGAGCGTTGATCTTGATTTTCGGATAGAGTCATGAGTACGGTCTCCCCAGATTGCGCAGGCGTTCCAGCCGGCTGAGAATCAATGGGATCGGCTCCTCTTCGGCGGCACAGAGGACGGCAACGCCCAGGCGCGTGAACATACGACGCAGCCGCTGATAGGCGCGGTGAAAGCGCTGGATCGTCACCTGGTCCTCCAGATGGCCAGGGTCGAGGCGAGCGGCCGGTGTCAACCGGCCGGTTGACACCGGCCGCTCGCCTTGTGTGTGCGGTCGTTCCAGCCCTGGCGGCCAGGGGCAAATGAGTACGACTTGATGATGCCGGCCTAGCGCCACCTGCACCGCGCGCAAGAGCGGGTCAAGCGCATCATCCAACTCCAACAGATCAGCCAAGAGCACAAATAATTCGTTATCACGGCCCTTGCCCACGGCGCGGACCAAAGCGTTCGCCAACACGGGCACCTTCTGAGGAGCTGCGAACAGATAGCGGCCTTCCGGACTGTACAACGGCAGCGTATACGGTACCTGATGCTCACTGAGAAAGCGCTGCACAAGTAGCGAAAAAGCGTCGTCATCTTCCAAAAGCATCGCCAGTCCGCCCGGTGCCAGGCCGTAGCGTGCCGAGAGGAGGGCCGCCAGCTGCTTACGCCAACGATCGCGGCGGCGCTTGCCCCCACCGGCCACGGCATCGACGCCAAAGAGAAACAGCGTCCCTGCCCACGTCGCCAGTGCCGTAAGCGGGGCAACGAACACAACAAGCAGCAGCCAATGGTCCAGCGCCTGCGTCCGCATCAGCGCACGCATCAAAAGCAGACACAACGGCAGGATCAGCGCCCAGAACGAAGTCCACCAACACAAAGTCCGCAGCGTGCTCTTGCGGCGATGCAGCAACTCCAAGAGACCCAGATGCAAGCGCCGCGAATAGCCGGAAAAGCCCTCCAGCCACGTCATCGCCCATGGCACGGAATTGACAGCCGAACGCAGCAACTCGGGATACACCTCGGCCGCGAAACTGTAGGCCAAGGGCAACAGATGATCCGGATCGATGCCTCCTCCCTCCCTGCTCTCAAAGGAGGAGGATGGGATAGCAGAGCGTGCTGCGACCGCAGCTAGCAACCACAAACATTTGGTACGGTGGACGCTGCCGCGATCTGGGGCCACATACTGGGCGCCATATTCATCGAACAAACACAGGCCCGTCAGATCGCGGATGCTGGCGTTGGTTTGCAGGACGCCTGCCGCTATATCAATCAATCGATCCAGCGCCTTGCCGTAGCGGATTTGCCGAGAGCTGGCACCGGCGGGGGTCGGCACACGCACCGAGCTGGACGTATCCACGAACAAAGTGCAGCGCACCGGCACCTCGCTTTCGAACTCCTTGGTGATGAGACGGCCACGCCGCGCCGATACTTTCCAGGCAATCGTCTTGGGCGGATCGCCCGGCAGATAATCGCGCAGATCGAGCAGCTCACTGCCGGAACCGGGACGGCGGAAGCGATGGATGCCAGGCGGCAAGAGCAGATTGTGCCGCTTGAGCGAGGTCGGCTGGACAGCGCGCGGCGTCAACGCGGGCAGGATCGGCAGAATGACAACCGCATGAACAAAGTGAACGTGATAGAAAAAGCCCTGCCAATCGGCACTCTGGATGCGCACGCCCTCAAAGCGAGCCAAGCCAGCCGGGCCGCAGCGGATGCGATAAGTGATCTCCAGCGGCTTCTTCGCCTGGACAATCCCTTGAACATGAATGGATCCGTTCAACTGTTCAACAGCGAAGGGCAGGCAATCGGTTGCCAAGACATGAGGTGAAGGCAGCCGGCCATCGTGGCTGAGACGCACGCGCACCTCGAACGTCTGCCCGGCCCACAGAGTCGCAACGGCCGAGCGATCGTCCCAAACTTCCCGTTCGACGCGCAGCCGGCGCATCCCTGGCAAACGCACCAGGAACCCCAGCCATTGGGCCGCGAACCACAACAGCAGCGTCAAACCGAGCAGCGTCAACGGCAGCGACAGCCGCAGCAGTCCCAGGCTCAGGATCACCAGCACGCTGAACAGGAACCAGCAGCCCCGCGAGGTAAGCATGATCTTCTCGGCTCCCGGAATATTTTTCCGAAAGGGTATTGTACCAATCTCAAACCGCTTCTCCGCACAAAATTGGTTTGCTTCGCGGGAACGGCTGAGGTACGATCCAGTCATCTCACCAACCCGCCTCCCCGAGCGTCGGGGAGCGCATCCTAAACCTTAGGAGGGTCCCACCGATGTTGACACTCTGGGGCAAACGACAGTCGTTTTGCGACGGCATTTCGCGGCGAAACTTTCTCAAGATCGGCGCCTTCGGCGCTGGCCTGTCGCTGGCGCAGATGCTCCGTCTCCGCGCCGCTGCCGGCACAAGCACTTCCAACAAAGCTGCTATCATGGTCTACCTGCCGGGCGGCCCGCCGCACCTGGACATGTACGATCTCAAACCCGACGCCCCCAAGGAGTTCCGCGGCGAATTCAAACCAATCGCTACCAACGTGCCCGGCGTACAGATCTGCGAGCTGTTCCCGCAGCAAGCCCGGATGTGGGATAAGCTGGCCGTCCTTCGCTCGGTCGTCGCGGTCGAAGAGCATTCCGATTCGCTGGTCATGACCGGCTACAGCGAGAGCACCAACCGAACGGCTCATCATCCATCGTTCGGTGCTGTGGTGTCGCGACTGCGCCAGGGCAGCGCCAACGATGTCCCCTCTTACGTCAGTCTGCGCGGCATGACGCCCTACGGCACCGATGCGGGTTATCTTGGTGTGGCCCATCGGCCGTTCACGCCGGACGGTCCTGGCTTCGAGAACTTGCGCCTGGCCAGCGGTATTAACGCTTCACGCATGGCGGAGCGCAAATCGCTATTGGCTCACTTTGATGATGTCCGCCGCGACATCGACGCCAGCGGCGCCATGACGGGCATCGATTCGTTCACCAGCCGCGCCTTCGACATGATCGCCTCCGGGGCAGTGCGCAAGGCGCTCGATCTGAGCAAGGAAGAACCGCGTTCGCGCGATCGCTACCGGGGCATCGAGCAATTCCTGATGGCACGGCGTCTGGTCGAGGCTGGCGTCGGTTGCGTGACACTATCCATCCACGGCTGGGACTGGCACAGCAGCAATTTCAAGGCCATGCGCCGGCAGCTGCCGGATGTAGACCGCGGCATTGCCAATCTCATCCAAGATCTGCACGACCGCGGGCTGGACAAAGACGTGGTGACGGTGATGTGGGGCGAGTTTGGCCGCACGCCCAAGATCAACAATAGCGATGGCGGCCGTGATCATTGGGCGCCGGTCATGAGCGCTCTGGTGGCTGGCGGCGGACTCAAAATGGGCCAGGCCATCGGCGCCACCAGCGCCCGTGCCGAATATCCCAAGGACCGCCCGGTCACCGTATCGCAGGTGTTGGCCACACTCTACCATGCCCTGGGTATCGATCCCGCGCAGACATTCCCTAACGGCAACGGACGGCCCATGTATATCCTCGATGATCGCGAACCAATCGCCGAGTTGATGTAAGCGCTCCTACCGAGCCTGAAGCGTAAACGGCTGCCAGCTTGCCTGAAAAAGGCAAGCTGGCAGCTTGCCCTACGGTTTGGTCCACGAGCACCGAAATCACTCCACACGAGAACGACCGTGGCAACGGGCGAGATTCGGCGGAAATTCCGGTCTTTCCTGGCTGTGGCTACTGTCGCTGAGCTGTGGAGCTATTCAGAATTAATTCCCGGACGTTTTGAAAGAGCGGCCCCCAAATTCTATAGAATTTGCTTGCGTACCTCTTTTCTCCTTGATAAGCTCCTCGTTAGAAGACTTTCATTTTCCGCACCCTAAACACAAGGAGACAGCAGCCGTGTTCGTCAAGCGCACCATTTCCGTAGGGAGGGACCATCGCGGCTTCAC
>JAJPHU010000205.1 GCA_021325115.1 Planctomycetota bacterium
ACGGTCGATCTCGATAAGCGACGCGGCACACTCGACATCCAGGTTCGCCAGTACGGGACCGATTTTTCGTCCCGCATCATCTCCGAAGGAACATTGCGCGTACTGGCGCTGTGTGCGATCGGGGCAAACCCATGGGGGCGATCGTTAGTAGCGTTCGAGGAACCGGAGAATGGCGTCCACCCGCGTCGGCTGGAATTGATCGCTCGCTTGCTTACATCGCTTGCCATCGATCAAGGGCGCCAAGTCATCGTTACGACTCATTCTGCCCTTTTTTGCGACGCGATTTTGAAACAAGCAAGGGACTATCCCAAAGACATAATCCTACTGAACGTTCGCCGCGGTCCCAACGGGACCGAGGTCCACCCCTTCAATTTGTCTGCCCCTCTCTTCTCCCATGTGCAGATAGCTGAATCGCTTACAGCACCCACGGAAGATGGCATTTTCGAGGGACTTATATTACGGGGAATGCTCGATGAGTAGCCGCCTCGTGATTGACCTGTTCGTGGAAGACCGCGGCCACGAGGAATTGTTGCGACCGCTGCTCGAACGGATCGGCCGCGAACAAGGGAAAACGGTTGACGTGCGTGTCCGTCAGGCCCGAGGCGGGCCTGGGCGCGTTCTGGGAGAATTGTCCCTCTACCAGAAAAGTGTTCTCAAAGGAGTGAACAGCATGACTCTTCCCGACCTATTGGTCGTTGCTATCGATGCCAATTGCAACAGCTTTCAAGAAACGCGGACAAATATCCAAACACGCTTGGAGGACGAGTTCCGCGACCGAACAATCTGTGCTTGTCCTGATCCACACGTGGAGCGATGGTATTTCGCTGATCTAGCCGCCTTCCATCAGGTTGTCGGTAGCGCCTCAGCTCCAGGCAGGCAAAAATGTCAACGCGGCGTGTACAAGACCCTTCTGGCGAATGCTATCACAGAAGCGGGCCATCCATCGCTTCTAGGCGGCATCGAGTTCGCACGCGAGTTGGTGGAAGCGATGGATTTTTACCGGGCTGGGAAGGAAGATAACAGTTTGAAGCATTTCCTCGATGAGGTTGCTTTTCGCTTCAAGTCCACTTGAGGGAAGGACTCCTTTCTCTCCGCTTGTTCATTTTGGTTGGCGCCATCCATGGCAACAGGCGTACCGAAGAAGGGTTGAGGCGTTTCACGCAACGCTTGGGAGAGACTGTTCCTCAATGTGATCTTTTCGCAGTTCGGCCAGGATTTCGCTGTGGAGGACGTCTTCTAACTCGCACAGAGCGCGGGCCACGTTGCCGCCGTCGAGAACGCGATGGTCAAAGGTCAGGCGCACATCGATCGTGCCATCGGGTTTAAAGACGCCATAATGCAGGATCGTGGTCAGCGGGCCACGGATGCCTACAGCAGCCGCTCCCATTCCGGCAGTCACCGATACGCCGAACGTCCCAAAGTTACGGCTACGCTGCCGGCCCCAGTTCAGGCCGACGAACCAGGCCAGGCGGCGCAGCGGCCGGGGCAAGCGCGTGACCAGCAGGATACGGCGAAAGGAACCAATCTGTTCGAGCGGAGCGTGCCGGCAGCGTTGTAGCCATGCCTCGATCTCGGCCAGACTGCGGCGCTCCGGGTTGCTCAGGTGAGCGATGAGCACTGCTTTCTCGCCCTCCAGATCGCGTTCGACAGCGACGGCGGCGACATTCTCCGCCGACTCGTACAGCTGTGGCCAAGGGAAAGACAAATAGGCACGGCGAAGCTCCGGCCGGCGGATGCAGACGTGTGCGTAAGCCTTAGTGAAAATGGCGCACCAGCCGAAACGAGTTGCACTCTCCAGACGGGCTGCAACCAGGGGCGCCAGATGCATGCACCGCTCAAACGTCACCGCTTCAACCGCCCGGCTGGCCCACAACAGATCGGCGATGAAACGCCGCGACGGCGATAGAGACCGTGTATGACCTCGACGCACGGCGGCGCTCTCCTTGCTATCTGAGCCGCGACCGTAAGGAGGCAGCAAGTCCAACCGCTCCCTTAGTAGTCGTTTCCAATCGGAGCAGAAGGCATAAGCTCTCTGAGCGAAATCTCAGAGAGCGTAAGCTCCTCGCTCAGGAGGTTTTGAAATTACTGTTATGGTTATGGCTCGGTTGCTATCGGTATGCTTCGGCAGAGAATACGGGGAACTTCAGAAATTTTCGTCCGAAATCGCGAGCGGTTGGCAGTGTCGCCAAAAAACTCTCTGTCTCTTGCACGTCTTCATTTCTCCTGTTAGTTTGTTACGTATGCCCCTGACACTGGAACAATACGCGGCGTATCTGGATACACGGCATGACCTGGTTTGGCCGGCGCCTCCGGAAGAAGACCGGATTAAAGCCCGGGAGCATCTCGTGCCGTTGCCGGAAGTACGTGCCGTGTTGTGGAATGTCTACGGCACCCTGCTGCGCATCGCGGGCGGCGAACTGTGGTTCGAGCATCCGCAAGAGTTCGTCATGAACGTGGCCCTGGATAAAACCATCCAGGAATTCAAGATGTGGGCGTCGATGTCGCGCAAGCCCGGCCAGCCCGCCGAGTACATGAAACAGCTTTATGATTCAGTCTTGATCGAGCAACGCGCCGTCCCCGGCGGCACCGAGAAGTATCCGGAAGTCGCCTCGGATCGCATCTGGGAGGCGCTCATCAAAAAGCTGTTTCAAAAGGATTACAAGTTTGACGCCACTTTCTACGGCTCGCTCAACGAGTTTAGCCGCAAAGTCGCTTATTTCTTCCATGCCAGCCTGCAGGGCACCGCCTGTTACAAATATGCCGCCGAAGCGATGCGGCTTATCGCCGAAAAAGGGTTGAAGCAGGGTCTCTTGGCCGACGGGCAATGCTTCACGCGCGTCCAGCTTCAGCGTGGCTTGGCCGCTCAGGACAGCAGCCTGGTACTCGACAAAATACTCGATAACGACCTGGTTTTTCTCTCTTATGAGATACGCGGCCGCAAGCCTTCCGAGCGCCTGTTTCGCCATGCCCTCCATGCGCTGGCACAGCAAGGGCTTTCGCCCCACGAGGTTTTGCACGTAGGCACGAGTATTACACGCGATCTGGCGCCGGCCCGCCGCCTGGGCATGCGCACCGCCTTATTCGCCCGTGATCGAATATCGTTACAGGCCAGCGCCGAGCAGCTTAAGGAACCTTCCAGCCGCCCTGATGTGATGGTGACACGATTGAGTCAGATCGCGGACGTCTTACGAGTCAAGCGTACAGGGGGTAAGGGATAAACATATGCCTCCCGAATTACATTTTGATCCCGCCCAGCTGAATTTCAACCGAGTGCTGGCCGGACGCAGGGAGATTGAGCGTGTTAACCCGCAGCGCTTCGAGATGGAGCAACTGACAGCGATTGTGCATATGGACACGGAGCAGAACTTGATCGCTGGCTATAAAGAAGTGACGGCGGAAGAGTTCTGGGTGCGTGGCCACATGCCGGATTATCCGCTCATGCCGGGCGTGCTGATGTGCGAGGCGGCGGCGCAGCTGTGTTCGTATTACATCATGGCCAACGGCTTGATGCAGGGCGATTTCCTCGGCTTCGGCGGCATGGAAAACGTGCGTTTTCGCGGACCGGTGCGGCCCGGCGACCGCCTGGTCCTCATCGGCAAGGGCGTCAAAATGCACCGCCGCCAGTGTATTTTTAACGTGCAAGGCTTCGTCGGCTCCACGATGGTCTTCCACGCCGACATCATCGGTGTGCCTCTGGTTCGTCTATCCCGGACGGAGGGGGCGTGAGCGTGCGCCGTCGTTCTCGTTTGCCATTGGAACAGCTCGCCCCGTACCTGTTAGCGGAAGAGAGAGGGCGACAGGCCGGAAGCGAACGTGACCGAACCACCGGCGAGACACCGCTCCCGTCCTCTGTCGCTTCTAGTTCGCTACTCGATTGGCGCGAGGTGTTTGGCAACAATCATCCTGTCGAGCTGGAAGTAGGTTTTGGCAAAGGGCTATTCTTGCTGACGGCGGCACAGGCGCATCCAGAGATCAACTTCGTCGGCGTGGAAATCGTTCGCAAGTATCAGCTGTTCACGGCGACGCGCTTGGCCAAACGCGGCTTGGGCAATGTGCGCCTCGCTTGTGCCGATGTGCGTCTGTTCTTGCCGCGTTGTGTGGCTGCAGCGTCGCTGCAAGCGGTCCATATCTATTTTCCCGATCCGTGGTGGAAGAAGCGCCATCACAAGCGTCGTGTCTTCACTGCTGAGTTCGTGGCCGAGTGCGCTCGCGTGCTGCGTCCAGGCGGCCAGCTGCACGCCGCCACCGATGTGGAGGAATACGCCGCCGTTATGTCTGCTTTGCTCGACGCGCAACCCGCCCTGCGGCCGCTGCCGCCGCCTTCAGAAAAAGAACCTTTACACGATCTTGATTATCTTACAAACTTCGAACGCAAGTTCCGCAAACAGGGCAAACCAATCTTCCGCATGCGCTATGAACGCTCGGAAAGCCTTTCCTGATTACCAATCGCCGCCAAATTGAAATCGAGTCAGTCGTGGATAACCAAGATCGAAGCAGCGGCAGCAGACATGTTTTGGATCTGTCCTTGCGTGTCCTGTTTGCCGCTGGGGGAAGTTTGACGGGCCTTCTCTTTCCCAAACAGCAGAAGAAGGCTGCACCAGCTGGCTGATGCTGGCCGTTCGCTTTATTCAGCCGATAGCGGCGAAGCTACTTCCTCCAGCGCTTTGCGTTCACTATCCACGCCGAGGAACCACTCCGTCGCTGCCGCCACAAGCATAAGGCCAGCCCCGATCAAATAACCCACGGCGAGCGCCCCGCGTCGATTCGTCTCGAGCAAGGTACCGAAGAACGTAGGGGCCAACAAGCCGCCGACGGCGGTGCCAATCACATAAAACAAAGCGATGGCCAACGCCCGCATTTCCAGAGGAAAAACCTCACTAACCGTCAAGTAGCCGGCGCTGGCCGCTGCCGAAGCAAAAAAACAGGTCGCCGCGAACGACAAGGTTTGCGATTGGGCCGTCAGATCGCCCACAAGAAAAAAACATTCGATGCCGATAATCATCAGTCCGGACAGAGCGTAGGAGGCCGTAATCATGATGCGCCGTCCGAGTGTATCGAACAGATGGCCCAAGAGTAGTGGCCCCAAGAAATTGCTCACGTTGAAAAGCAGAGCATAGCCGGGCACGCGCTGTGCAGCGACGTGGAAAAAGCGATCCAGGACCAACGGATATGTAAGATAAATGCCGTTGTAAAGGAACGCCTGCGAGGCAATAAGGACAAGACCGAGCAGGGCACGGCTGCGATAGCGGACCAAGATAGTATGTAAAATGACGCCAAAACCGATGGCAACAGGACGGACCGAGATGCGTTGCTCGACAGCTGGCAGCTTGGCCTGTCTTTCTTCGCCGACTGCCAGCTTCTCGATCGCGTCCATGATACGATGGGCTTCCTCGCCGCGCCCGTGCGTCAAGAGCCAACGCGGACTTTCCGGAACGTAGTGACGCGCCACTACCATCACCACGCCGACCAGGGCGCCGATGCCGAAGGCCAACCGCCAACCCAGCCACACCGGCAGGACAGCAGGATTAAGGAACACCAGGCCAGCCAATGCCCCAACCGTTGCACCGATCCAGAAGGTGCCATTGACAATCAAGTCGACACGGCCGCGCACACGGGCCGGAATCAATTCATCGATAGCCGAATTGATCGCCGAATATTCGCCGCCGATCGCCATCCCTGTCACGAAGCGAAACAGCGCGAAGCTCCCAATCCCCCACGAACAAGCGGTCAAGGCCGATCCGGCCATGTAGATCCCTAGCGTGATGGTGAACAGACGCTTGCGGCCGAGACGATCGGTGAGATGGCCAAACACCAGGGCGCCGATTATGGCCCCGGCGAGATAAAATGAGCCAGCCAGGCCAACTTCCCCGTCTGTCAAACCCAGCGTATTGGGGTGCTTGAGCATCGGACCGATCGAACCGACAACGGTAACTTCCAGACCATCGAGGACCCAGGTGATGCCCAGGGCCACGACCAACAGCCAATGAAAACGACTCCAGGGTAGACGATCGAGACGCGCGGGGATGTCCGAGGGGATCGCCTTTTGGGCAGTAGACACGATTGCTTCTCCTCTGTCTGAATCCGTAAACGAAACCGACGAAAGAAGATGCAGTTTTCGTGCCGCATGGTTTCGCCGCGAGTCATCAGCGCACGTGCCTACACCCCGCGGCGAAACAAGACCTTATTCCATTTCAGGCCACGAGCACAGCGGAATGGGGATGCTGCGAGCGCGGTTCGGTTCGGTGAGCAATTCGGCGAGCGTCGATTGACCCAACGCGTCCTCAACCAGCTTCATGGCTTGATCGAGACGGCGATGCAGCGGGCAGAGGTTGATGTGCCCCTTGATGCCCAAAGGACAACTCTTAATGCGCTGGATGGGATCGACGGCCTGGATAATGTCGAGGACAGTCAATTCGTCTGCCGGCCGGACCAGCGTGAAGCCGCCGTGTAAACCGCGCTGCGATTGCACCAATCCTTGGCGTACCAAGTTCTGCATCACCTTGGATAGATAGGCGATTTTCACCTGTGTGGCTTTGGCGATCTCCTGCGTTGTCCGCGGCGTACCTTCCTGCGAAGCCAGGTATACCGCCGCCCGAAGAGCATATTCCGCCGTTTGTGAAAACATATGATCCTCAATAAATAGATATCTGGATCTTGGCATCTGGAAAGGATGTTTTAAGGTAATCCTCTCTCTGGACACGATTATCCAGAATTTATCCGCCAACGCAAGAGAGTTCGCTAGCTTGGCGATCTTCTTCCCCTTGTGCAAGAAATGTCGATCAAGTAAGGTCTAACGAGCCGGAAGCGTAAGCGACAGCAAGCAGGCGTCGCTTATACTTTTCGGCTCGTTACGTCTTGCCAGGCCGGAGGTTGATCGATGACGGGATCGTTGACCGGGACGAGAAGGGTCTGGTCCGAGGTACTCTCCCCGCAAGGGGGCGCTAGCTGGCGTGTGCTGCCAGCCTCACTGGCCTTCGGTTTATTTGCTATATTAGTTTATCTTTTTTATCTTTATATTTGTCCCGATCTGACCATCGAAGTCAGCCCGCACGAGATTGCCGGTGTACTCCTGGGGTTGCTGCTGGTCCTGCGCACCAACGCTGGCTATGACCGCTGGTGGGAAGCACGCAAATTGTGGGGTGGCATCGTCAATCAGGCGCGGAACCTGGCATTGATTGGACTGACTCATGGGCCGGCCGATGCGCGTTGGCGCGAACGATTCATCCGCTGGACTGCGGCCTTCGCCTGGGCGGCAAAGGCCCGTCTGCGCGGCGAGTCGGCCGCGCCGGAGCTGGTGCTGCTGCTGGGCGAGAACGAGGCTGCTCGCGTACATGCGGCCGAACACATGGCCTTGTGCGTGGCCCTCCAGATCGATGAATTGCTGCGCCAGGCTTGCCAACACGAGAATAGCATGGACCGCTTCGCCTTCTTGCAAGCTCAACGCGAGCGGGCGGGACTGATTGACCATCTCGGCGGCTGTGAGCGCATCCTCAGCACGCCGTTGGCCAAGGTGTACTCCGTCACGATCCGCCGCTTCCTCCTGTTCTACCTGGCCACGCTGCCGTTCGCTCTGCTCCACAAGTTCGAGAAAGAGTGGCTGGTGCCGCTGGTTACTCTTGTTATCGCGCATGCCGTGTTGATGCTTGATCAGCTGGGTGTCGAATTGCAGCAGCCATTCGCCACGCGCAGTATCAATCACCTGCCTCTGGATACCATTTGCCGCAACATCGAAAAAGACCTGATGGGCCTGTTGGCACTGAGCGATGCTTCGGCGAAGCGTCGTTAACCTGGCTTTGTCACGAAATCCCGCAACGTCCGCTCCAGTTGCTCCGCCAACTCCAGATGATGCTGCAAGACGTTGTTGACTTCCCAGCGATCGTCTGGCTTGACGTACAGCTGCGGTGCGCGCTCGACAATTTCCCCCTCACTCTCTCCCCGCGCGGGGGGAGTGAGGGAAGGGATCGGCAGCAAAAATGCCCATTCCGGAGTGCGTAAGGCGTATTCGATGGCATCGCCGACTTGCAGGCCGGCACAGGCATAGGGCCGAATCGACTCGATCTCACCGCGGGCCAACGGCAGCAGACTGCGGCCGTGGACATCGGCCAACGGCGCTCCGAACCAGTCAGCCAAAGTCGGCGCCAGATCCACTGCCTGTGTCAGAGCAGAAATGCGCCGGCCCGCTTCCGCTGCACCGGGCAAACGCAGCAAGAAGGGCAAGTGAATCAACTCATCGTGCAGCCAGGGACGGCATGTCCCGACGATGCCATGTTCGCCCAGATTCTGGCCGGTATCGGTCGTGACGATCCGCAAGATGTCATCGCCGCCTTCCAGACCGTCGAGCGCTTGAAGTAATTGTCCGATACCCGTATCGACGTAACGGACCATCGCCGCGTAACTTGTCTGTAAACTCAGGTACCGATGATCGTCCTTACAATCGATCGGGCCAGCTGGAATTTCTGTCAGCAGCGTCAGCGGTTTACTCTCTTCTGTATCCGCTTCCTCGAATTCCTCCGCGTCCTCGTCTGATTCTTCGCTGAAAAAGGCTTCTTGAAAATCCGCCGGCATGTTCCAGGGCGGCAGCAGAGTGGCGAGATCGATCCACAACAGCCAATTATCGCGCCGCTCCAATTGCTCCAACGCCTTGCCGACCGTTTCCAGAACGGCGTCCAGCGGCATCTCTCCTTCGGCTGCAGCTACGCGCTCAACCACGTCCCAGCTGGCGGCGAATTCGGATGGCGATGGACGGCTATCATCGAGGATCAAACAGGTGTGAATTTGGTGCTGCCGCAATGCGTTCAGCAGATCCGGTCTCCTTGCCCCCTCTTCTCCCCAATGGGAGGGGGCAGAGAGGGATGGTGGGAACTGATAGTGTCCCGAGCGCCAGGCGCGGCGCGCGCCGGCCGGATCAGCGTTGTCGGCGAAATGCCAATCAAAGACGATCCCCTCAGCGGCCAGTGCATCGAGAGC
This sequence comes from Planctomycetota bacterium, assembly GCA_021325115.1. Classification (GTDB taxonomy): domain Bacteria; phylum Planctomycetota; class Planctomycetia; order Gemmatales; family Gemmataceae; genus JAJPHU01. The sequence goes on from JAJPHU010000205.1 coordinate 8,968, forward strand.
CGGTGTAATCGTCCATTGATTGCCGTAACAGCCCAGCGCGCCTGCTTGCAAGCCCCGTGCGATGAGAACAATTGCTTTCATGGAGAGATTCTACGAACTTTTCCACGATCGCTTACACTTCCGGCCCAGACTTGGTATTCTTGCCCCATGGACAAACACAAACTTTTCGGCTTCACCGACGTTGACCATTCGAACGATCCCGATTATTTCATTCGTTTTCTCGACGAGGCCAGTGCAGAGGAATCGTTTCAGGCATACAAGCAGCATTCCTTCGCGCTGTTGGAACTTCAGCCCGGGCAGTACGTTCTCGAGGTCGGCTGCGGCACGGGCGAAGATGCGCGGGCGATAGCCCAGCATGTCGCTCCCGGCGGCCATGTCGTCGCTGTGGACGGCAGCCAGCATATGATCGCTGCGGCTCGCCAACGCACCGAAGGCTACGCTCTGCCGGTCGAGTTTCAAGTGGCCGACGCGCAGCGGCTGCCGTTCGCCGACGACAGCTTCGACGCGAGCCGGGCCGATCGTATCTTTATGCACCTGGAAGCGCCGGCGCAGGCTCTGGGTGAAATGCGGCGCGTGACGCGGCCAGGCGGCCGAGTACTGGTCTACGAAGTTGATTTCGAGACGTTGACGCTGGATCTGCCTCCTCGGGAACACACACGTCAGATCCTCAACACCTGGTGCGATGGTTTCCGCAACGGCTGGCTGGGCCGGCACATTCCGGCGCTGTTCCGCGAGGCAGGGCTGGAGGACGTGCGCATCACGCCAGCGACGTTGTGGCTGCGTTATCCGCTGGTGCTGCAGATGGTTGGTCCGGCCACAGTCAAGCGCACCTGCGCGGCAGGATTGCTGACGCCAGCCGAAGGCGAGGATTGGCTACGCCGACTCTATCAGCGCTACGAAGCCGGGCTACTGTTCTGCACACTGACAGGATTTCTTGTCATGGGCCGCAAACCGGGTCCGTAGGGCACGTTGCCAGGGTGCCCTATGGATCGGCTAAACGGCTGAGGAAGAGCCACTAGGGAACTCGCCAAAATCGCTAATTTGACATTCGCGCGCTTTGGGCCGGTTGTTATAATTAAGTTGCCGGTTCAACGGAGAACAGGGATGCAGTCGAAAGTACGTAGCAAGTCAGCACGGTTCCTCCTGGTTCCCAAGCTCTTCTTTCTCTCAGAAGCGGGTTGGCAGGGTGTTGGACTTTTGGCCTTGCTTTTTGCGCTTGTCCTGATCGTCAAGGGGCTCGATATCCGTAACAGCTACGTGTTGGCCGATCTCATCACCTCGGCCACCGAGCGCAAGGCTGACCTGGTGTGCCATCTGGCCCTGATTTATGCCGCCGTTTTCGCTGGCTCGGCCATCGTGGCCACCTTTTTGCGCTTCACTGAAGAGTTTCTGGGCCTGCGCTGGCGCGATTGGCTGACGCGCCACCTCACCGACCGCTACCTCGCCAACCGGGCCTATCACCGTATCAAGGAATCCGGACAGCTCGACAATCCCGATCAACGTATTTCCGAAGACGTTAAGACATTCACGACAAATGCACTCTCTATTCTACTTATTTTAACCAATGCTACCGTTGCCCTGCTTGGTTTCGCCGGAGTGCTATGGTCGATCACACCCTGGTTGCTCGCCGGGGCCGTCGGTTATGCCGCTTTCGGCACGTTCATGACGGTTTTACTGGGACGACGGCTGGTCGGCCTGGATGTGCAGCAGTTCAAGAAGGAGGCCGACTTCCGTTATGAACTGGTCCGTCTCCGCGACCATGCCGATTCGATCGCCCTCTTGCAAAGCGAAGGGCGTGAGAAAGGCCGCCTGCGTCGCCGGCTGGCTCATGTCCTTGAGAATTTCCGCCTCATCATCGGCGTCAATCGCAACCTGGGTTTCTTCACTTCCTGGTACGGCTACATGACACAGCTAATTCCGGTGCTCATCACGGTGCCCTTGTACATCCGCGGCGAGATCGAATTCGGACAAGTGATGCAGGCCCAGGTGGGCTTCAATTTCGTGCTTGACGCCTTCTCGCTGCTTGTCAAGGAGTTTCAGCGCATCACCACGTTCGCTGCCGTTGTCGAGCGCCTGGGCACTTTCTATGAGGCGACGGAACCGCCCTCGCTCTCGTCGAAGCCATCCATCGAAATTATTGAGGAAGATTCGCGGCTGGCTTACAAGGGGCTGACGTTGATGGCGCCGGATGACGGCCGGCTGCTTCTCGCCGATCTGTCGCTAGAAGTACCGCGCGGCAAGCGGCTCCTCATCAGCGGACCGGACGGCTCGGGACGAACCGCCCTGATGCGGGTCACAGCGGGATTGTGGAAGACAGGACAGGGACGTCTCGTTCGCCCGCCACTGCGGAAAATAATGTTTTTGCCGCAGCAACCCTACCTGACGCTCGGCTCCCTCCGCGATCAACTCCTCTATACCCTTCCGCCGCGAGAGCATGTTTCGGAAGGTCGACTGCTTTCTGTGCTGCAAGAAGTGCAGCTAGAAACTATCCTGGAACGTGTCGGCGGCCTGGATGTCGAGCAGCGCGACTGGACAAGTATTCTTTCGCTGGGCGAGCAACAAACTCTCGCCTTTGCTCGCTTGCTGCTGGCCGTGCCGGAATTCGCTTTCCTGGATGAAGCGGTCAGCGCGTTGCCTGCCGAGCGTGTGCATAATCTCTATGAGTTGCTGTCCCGGACAGCAACGACCTACATCAGTATCGGTCCCGAACCGGAACTGCTGGAATATCACAATCAGCTTTTACAGCTGCAAGGCGATGGGACATGGACAGTGACGGATACGGTCGAGGTACCGGAGGCGGAATGGGACGTCATGCCGGCGCCGATTCTCGGCTCGTTGCAGGTCGGTTAACTAGCCCGCAGAGCATCATCCGAGCCGCGACTTGGAGTGCTGGGTCTTGGAAAGGTGAGTTCACGGACGTGCAGCGCTTAAGGCCAGATAGAGGTGGCCCAGGTGATGCCAGGCGCTCGTATCAGGCAGCTGGGCGACCGCTTGCTCCAGGGCGACGCGCGCCTCAGCAGGACGGTCCAGGAAGAGAGCGGCCATGCCGCGATTGAACAGCACCGGCACACTGGGTTTTTGAGTATGCCACAAGGCTAGCGCTTCCTCGGCGTTGCCGCGATGCCAGGCCAGCGCCGCTTCCTCATTGGCCCGCAGCGCCTGCCAGGCCGCTGGCGTCTCTCCGTTGGCTCTCAACAATTGGCTCGCTTCCTTGAAACGCCGCCCCAGACGCAACACGCCGGCTGCTATGAGAAGCTGCGGATAATCCTGTGCCTTGTTCGCCCATTGCAAGATCGACGAACCGGAAGCGTAAGCAACATGAAGCAGTCCATCGCTTTCACTTCCGGCTCGTTCTCTGGCTATTCCGCTTTCGGCTCGTTCCAGCAACGGTTGCAGGTTCCGTACCATCTGCGGAAAGTTGCCGATGCAGAAAGCCACGGCACGGGCCGGCTCCAGGGCGGCGACGAGGGCTGGCCAATCCGGCGGCGCTTCCCAGTGTCCCGATGGGACAGGCGTCTCGCCAGTCCTGCTCCAACGGAGCACGGCAAGCGCATCGTCCCACGCCAGCTGCGGATCGACTGGCTGCATCGGCACCGCCTCATGCGGCACTACCTGACCGTCCGGGTCGGCCCATCCCAACCTCTCGGCCTGGGCCGCTATCTGGCGGCGAAGATACTGACAGAACAACTCCGTTATTGACCGCGGCGTCTGGCTCATGTTTTCCTCCCTTTCATCCCTCAAAAAAACGCTGCTCTGCAGAAAACTTGCGCCCGCGATTCGCCGTACAATGATAGCAAAGGTCATCGGGTAGCGATGCTTCGCAGAAGTGTCGTCCGACGACGTTCCTGCAAAACATCGCTAACCGCTTACCCCACGAGAGAACTAGCCGTGTTCGCCAGTTTACGTACCCTGTTGACGGATCTGATCGATTATGCCGGCCTTTTCCCGCCGGCCCGTCTGTCGCTCGATCAAGCCATCCGCAATTATGCCCGCTATCGCCAAGGAAACGATGCCTGGATGCTGGGCCGTTTCGTCATTCCGGCCTCGCGCCTGGAAGATCTGGAGCCTTATGACGAGGAATTGTTCTCCGTCAATCCGCCGTTCTCTTTCAGCGTCCTGGGCCGCGGCGGCAACAACCTCAGCGAATTCCTCACGAACCTGCGCGATGATCTGCGCGATGTTGCCGCTTTCCGCAAACGGCATGGCGAGCGTGTATGGGTTGATATGCTGGAGGTGCGGTTGCCGCCGGACCTGGCCGATCCACGCCTGCCAAAATCTACTTCTCATCTCTACAAAACGCTGCAAGTATTCTTTATGGTCCGTCTGTTCCCGTTCTGCGAGGCACCTGGTCGTCCGCAGGATTTGCTAGATCAGCTAAAGCAGCTTTCCAGCCAGTATGGCGAGTATGCCGGCTTCAAGCTGCGCTGCGGTGGCCTGGAAGCGTCGGCTTTTCCCAGCACCAGGCAAGTTGCCGCCGCCCTGTACAGCTGTCGGGAGGGACATATAGCCTTCAAGGCAACGGCCGGCTTGCATCATCCTTTACCGTGCTTCGACGCCGCGGTTGGGGCACGGATGCACGGCTTCATCAATGTCTTCCTGGCCGGCGTGTTGGCGTACCATCGCCTTCTTCCCATCGAGCAAATGTTCCGCCTGCTTGACGATGATCAGCCCGATCATTTTTCCTTCACCAACACGGAAGCCAGCTGGCAGAAGTACCGGATCACGACCGCCAAGATCGCCGAGGCCCGCGGTAGCTTTCGCTCGTTCGGCAGTTGCAGCTTCGAGGAGCCATGCGCGGGTTTGCGTACTCTTGGTTGGCTGTAAAAAATTGCTAGGTCTATTCCATTCGGACTAATCGCTTCTTTCCGTGCAGCCGATAACAAGGGAAAAGACAGAGCCGGCGCAAGCAGATCGGCTCTCGATAGGTATGCGCGGAAAGGAGCGTGGGAATGGTCCGGTCAGTCGGGATAGCGATGGTGGTGCTGGGGTTGGCCTGGACCGGCTTTGCTGGGGCGCAATCGTCCTCGCCGCTGGAGAAGGCCCGTTACATCATGGTGAATGAAGAAGGCAAACCGCCTCAACGCTGCAAACTTCTCAAGACCTGGCGCGAAGCTGGCGGTGCCCCCGTCTTTCAGGTGCAGGCCGTCGACACCGGCGAGATGATGACTATTGTCGGCACCGCCCCACAGGGAAGCGAAAGCCGTTCACGGGAGATGTCTACGCGCATTTTCCGTTGGGGCCGCGATAATAAGCCGCCGGCCGGTGCGCCGCTGCCGCCGCCCACCGCCACCGTCGGGAACCCATCGCCAGCCGTTCCCACACCAGACGCAGGAACGAGCACAGCGGCTGCCGCCACGCCACCCCGGCCAATCTCCGTCTCCCAGGCCGTGCGAAAACCGAACCCTGCCCCAGCTCCTGCATCCACGCAACCTCCTAGCCCACCGTATATTCTCACAAACAACAAGCCGGCGCCGTCTGCCGCTACCGCAAAACCGAACGCTGTTGTGCCGAACAAATCGCCATCGCTAACGCCGATGGGCACGCAGGTGGTTCAGTATTCACCCATTGCCAAGCAGGGAGATTCGCTTCCTGCCACTGCTCCCAGCGCAACCAATTCGCAGCCGCGCCTGGCGCCGTTGCCCGCTGGCAGTAGCGTCAATCCGAAATCCTGTACCTGTACCTGTCCTCCGCCGCCGTGCGGCACATGCAGCAAAGTGTGCAATCCGTGTGGCCAATCGTCCTGTGTCTGCGGCACGCCGTCGCCGATGCGGCAGCCGCTCATCAGCCGGCTGTTCAAATCGAATTCTCCCTGCGATTGCACGGCAGCAGCCTGTCAGCCGACATCGAGTGTGGCTGCGCAGAGCGGAGGGACAAACCAGCCAGTATCGAGTGTGGCCGCGCAGAGCGGAGGAACAAACGTAGGAAAAACGCCGCTTACGCCTACCGGAGCCAATACTCCGCCTCCTGCACCCAGCGTGGCCACACAGAGCGGAGGAACGAGTGCGGCAGAGCCGGCCAAGCCGGGTGACTGGCGCCAATCGTGGGGCAAGGTAGAGTCGTGGAAAGGCTCGGTCCAGGCAAGCAGCGTCAAACCTATCGAAGTGTCGAAGCGTGTGGAATCGACGCCGGTACAGATCGAGCCATCCACGCAGCCCGACCCACTCAAGGCTCCGGACCAGTACCGCGACATCGTGATGAACGCGCGGTTGACCAACAGCAAGATTCCCCAACCCGGTCAGCCGTCCAAAATTTCCCGGCTGAAGGAGCTTGTTGCTAAACCGGGCCGTGACCGAAAGGGAGCGGCATTGCCGCCCAATCGCTCCTTCCCGGCCGCAGCGCCAACACCGACGGCTCCTGCTGCAGAGGAAGGGATGGCGGCGGCCCCGCCTCCGGCCACTGATACACCCGGTACGCCGCCAGCTCAATCGCCCAGCCGAGTGATTATGATCTCCGCCGATGAGCCGAATGCCTTTTGGTCACCGCAGCCACCCGGTGCTGCCACGCAAAACGGGGGAGCACGAGTGGCGAACAACGCCTTCGACCGCGAGCCTGCTCCGCCACCGCAGGGCATTCCGCCAGCCAGCACGGGCATTATGCCCAATGGGCCCACCAGTGTTCCGCCGGTGCTTCCCGGCATCATGCAGGGACCGCCGCCCCAGGGGCTGGTGCTGAAGAATGCGCCCCATCCGCCCACAGCACCGTATACTCCGCCGCCCGGACCTCCCCAACCGATGGCGCCGGATACAGGCGTCCCGGATGCGATGGCCAATGCTTTCACTTTGTCCGCCACACGCCGGCCCATCCCGGCCGACTTTGGCGGCACGCCCCAGGAACCCAATGGCTTCGATCCGCCGGTTCAGATGGGAGACGGCTCACCGCCGCGTGCTTATGGCATGGCCGCGCCGGGGGCATATCGTCCGCCGATGCCCAACGCGATGGCAATGGGACCCCAAGCACCGATAGCCGTTAATCCGCTCATGAGAGTGCCACCCAGTATTTCCGCCCAGAGCATGGGACTGAATACAGCGGCTGCGGCTGCTCCGCCGGCTGGAGTGCCTCAATTGCTGGCCGCACTCAAGGATTCGCTGCGCCCGTCCGAGCGCGAAGCGGCAGCCGAGCAGCTGAGCGAGTTGAGTTGGCGTGTTCAGCCTCTCGTTGTGGAAGGGCTGATGAAGTCGGCCCGGGAAGACCCGGCTGCGACCGTACGGGCCGCCTGCATTCGCGCCCTGGCGCACATGAAAGTAACAACACCGGCAGCTTTGGCACTGGTGCGCGATCTCAAAACCGATCGCGATCTGCGTGTGCGTCAGGAGGCGGAGGAAGCGTTGAACGCTCTGGGTGATTCTGGGATCCAGCAGGCATCGCACAAGTAACTGCGCTTGCCAAAACTTTCTTCGCCAGTCTGCTGCGCTAGCAAGGGCGCCCTTGCTAGCGCAGCAGACTGGCGAAGAAAGTTTTTCCGGCCTCGAGCTCTACTTGGGGACCCGCGTGAACTTGCGTCCCAGGAAACGTAGAGTGGACATCTCCCCCTCTTCGTTCATTTCAAAGACGACAGACTCTGCTCGCAGGTCCGCCTCCGCCAATAAAAGTTGAAGGTCTTCTGTAGGTGTCAGAAACGTATCGTAATGGAAATGTTTCAGCGGGATTTGATAGCTGCTCCATGCCAACAAAAGAGCGTTGCCTTTTCGCGTGATTTGCACCGTGCCATAGGCGGGTTCGGCGTATGTACCAACATATAAATCCAGGTCCTTGGCTTTCGTGCCCTGTACTCGTCCCGCTAGCAGTTTACGCAGGCGTTCCTTTTGGGCTTGCTCGGCTTTACGGTGTTCCTTGTCGAAGAAGGCGTCCCAGTCTTTTTTCTCCAGACCAAGGAGATGATCAAGGAGATTGTTGCCCGCCGCTTGAACGATCCCCATATCCTGCAAATTCGTCAGTAAGACCAAGCCCAACTTCTCGCGCGGCACCAGGATGATGCGTGCCCGGAATCCCTTGACAGCGCCGCCGTGCTCATGGATGGCGTGGCCGCGATAATCGCGGATGTGCCAGCCGAGAGCGTAACTGGATTGCACCGCTCCAGCAGCGTGGTCGGCGGCACTGAGCGGCACCGGAATCCGGGGTACATGCGTCTCTGCCAGCGCTGCGGCGGGCACCACCTGCTTCCCATCCATTTTCCCATCCGCCAGTTGAAAACGCAGCCATTGACTCAGGTCACGCACGCTGGCCTTGATTGAGCCGGAAGCGCGGATTTGTTTATCGTCGTTGTACCAGGGGATGGCCTTGACCTTGCCGGCGCTGTCATGGCCGTGCGGGCTGGCGTGGTCGGCCGACCTTTGCGCTTCACCACTGGTAAAAACGGCATTTTTCATCTTGAGAGGTTTGAATAAACGCTCCTGAACGAATGTATGCCATGGCTGCTTGGCGATGGCACCGATGGCGAGACCAGCTGCGAGATAAGCAAGATTATTATACTCGTATTTGGAACGAAAGGAGCTACTTCTTTCGAGAAAGGCCATGCGGCGGACGCTTTCCTCAATGTCCCAGGGAGCGCCATACCACAGCAGGTCGTGAGCGGCCAGGCCGATGCGATGGCAGAGCAGATCGTCCAGGCGAACATCGCGGTCGGCAAGCGGATCATCCAGACGAAACCACGGCAAATGTCGGCGAACCGGGTCATCCCAGTGGGCTTGGCCCTCTGCAACGAGGAGAGCCAGGGCCGTGGCGGTGAACGCTTTGGTGCAGGAGCCAATGGCAAACAGGGTGTCCGCCGTCACGGGCTTATCGCTGTCCAGCTCACGCACGCCAACACCGTTGAGATAGATGACCTTATCGTCGCGGACGACAGCAGCGGCTATGCCGGGGGCGTGCCAGAAGTCGCGCGTATGGCGAAGAATTTCCTCTATTACTGTGACGGATGGCTCCGCCGCCGACAGCGGAGATGCCCCCAGGATCGCGGTGACAAGGGCCACAATTCCGAAGTTGCTCCGCTCCTTGTTTGGCTTCTTATTCTGCCTTCTGCAATCTGCATTCTGCATGGGAGGCATCCTTGTGTATAATAGAAATATGATAGCGTATTCTACGCCCCCCATGATAGAACCATCTGTGACATTTTTAGGGGCCGCCCAATCGGTAACCGGCTCCATGCATCTGGTCGAGATTGGCTCCCAGCGTTTGCTGCTTGATTGCGGCTTGTTCCGTGGCCGCCGCGAAGAGGTCCGCCAGCGTAACACACATTTTCCGTTCGATCCCGCTACTCTGGACGCTGTCATTCTGAGCCATGCCCACATCGATCATTGCGGCAATTTACCCAATCTGGTGCGTCAGGGCTTTCGCGGCCCCATCTACTGCACGCCGGCCACACGCGATTTGGCCGCCCTCATGCTTGCCGACACCGGCCGCATTCACGAAGAAGAGGCGGATAGCCAAGTAACCAGCGGCGATGCCGATCGGACCATCGATCACTGTGTTCCTATCCCTTACGAGCAGGAACTGGCCCTCAGCGGCGATGTGCAGCTGCGTTTCCTCGATGCGGGCCATATTCTCGGTTCAGCCATCACGGTGCTGACGTTCCACCACGCCGGGCGTACCCATCGTTTGACATTCACCGGCGACTTGGGGCGCCGCGGTGTGCCGTTTCTGCGTCCACCGACGCCGGTACCGGCTGCCGATCTGATCCTCTGCGAATGCACCTACGGAGGCCGCCGCCATGATACGCTGGAAACGATGGCGGCGAAGATGAGCAAGGTGGTCCGCGGGACGTTGGAGCGCGGCGGCAAAGTGTTGATCCCCGCCTTTAGCCTGGGCCGCACTCAGCTGGTGCTGCACTTCCTTCAGCGCTGGATGCGCGACGGCGTTTTGCCACGGTTGCCCATCTATGTCGATAGCCCGTTGGCTGCCGATATCGCCGCGGTGTATCAGCGCTATGGCGACGCCTTTGAGCATCTGCCCGCTGCCGGACTGCCGCCGGTCCACTACTTCCGTTCGCCGGAGGAAGCGCGCGAAGTAAGCCTGTTGCCGGAGCCATGTATTCTCGTCGCTTCTGGCGGCATGTGTGATGGCGGCCGCATCATGCCGCATTTGCGTCTGCACATTGACGATCCGCGTTGTAGCATTGTGCTGGTCAGCTACCAGGCGCCGCACTCGCTGGGCGCACAGCTGTTGCAGCTGCGGCCGACCGTTCGTTTCCACGGCCGCAATTGGAACAAATGGGCCGAGGTGGTGTCGATCAGCGGCTTCTCCGGCCATGCTGATCACGAGGATTTCTTGGCTTTGCTCGGCCCGGCGCTGGGCGAAACCGGCAAGATTTGCCTGGTTCATGGCGAGCCGCCGCAGGCCGAGGCCCTGGCTACCGATTTGCGAAAAATGGGCTTCGCCGACGTGACTGTGCCGCGCCGTGAGGAACATGTCAAGGTGGCGTGAGTGCAGCTACCCGGTCTTACGGGATGACCAAGCGATTTCCGCCGCCGGTTACTGTCCCATTGAAGACGACTAGAACGTTTGTATTCCAGAAGGTATTACGTCCCTGGCTAGATGAAAGGCGGCGCATCGGGAACGTCTTGCTGCGGCGCCACCCTTCACAATCGCTTCCCCTGTAGCCGGCGAAACGCCGCTTCATCGATGCGCACAAAGCGCACACGATCGCCGGTGCGCAGGGGAAAATAGCCATCTCGGACGCATACCAGCTCCAACGGTGTGCGGCCGATGATATTCCAGCCGCCTGGACGCGTTTCGGTGTAAATGCCGGTTTGCCGGCCTGTCAAGCCGACACTGCCCGCCTCGACGCGCAGCCGCGGCGCAGGCAAACGTGGTACACCGCACAATGGCGATGGCAAATAACCCAAATACGGAAAACCGGGACAGAAACCGATGGCATAGACCGTGTACTCCGCCGCGGTGTGTAAGCAAATGACTTCTTCCTCCGTCAATCCCGTCACTGCAGCGATGCGTGACAAATCAAGCTGAAGTTCGTAACAGCACGGAATTTCGTGCTGCCGTGTCTGAGGGGACACATCCGGCAAGCCAGCCTGTGTGAGGTCGTCGAGAATCTGCGCAACCTCAGCGAAAGCGATTTGCTCCAGGTCAAAATAAACAGCGACACTGCGATAAGCCTGTACAACATCGACAAGCCACGGCGCCGCCAAACGGCGCACGGCGGCAGCCCAGCGGAGAGCATCGCTCTCCGCTGCGAAGGACGCCAGCACGGCCTGATCGCCCAAAGGTTGCAGAGAGAGCATCGCCATCTTGTTACAGCCGGGGCGGCGCGGGTTTGTGTGGCTGCTGAAAGGCCTGGCAGCCGCGAACCTTGAGCTTGCGCTTGTAAACACGGTCGCCACAGGTAGCAAACAGCGTGTCGAAGTCGGCGCCGCCGAAACACACGTTCGAGACCCTGCCGTTGGGGGTGGGAATGATGCAGTTGACGCGGCCAGCCTGATCGCACACCTGAATACCCAGACGCGTGGCCACGTATAGTCGGCCGTCGCGGTCTACGCGAATGCCGTCTGCCCCGCTGTCGTCGGCACTGTCCGGCATGTGCAAATGATAATAACGTTGCTTGTGGGCTAGCGAGCCATCCGGCTGCACTTGATAGCTGTAGACCCAGTGTGAAGCATAGTCAGCCACGTACAGCAGGGATTGATCGGGAGAGAGCGTGATGCCGTTGCTGAAGCGTAAGCCCCTGTCCACGATTTTCTTTTCGCCTTTGGGATTGATATGCCAAACCAGGCTCGGCTCGCGGCCGCTTCCAGGATGCGTGACATAGATGTCGCCTTTGTGTCCAACGACGATATCATTGCCGCGGATGCCCTCGGCAATCACTTCCGCTTTGCCGCTCCTGTCGTAGGCCAACACTTGCTGTGTCCCTGTAACTGCATAGAGCCGGCCGTCGGGACCGAACGCTTGACCGTTGGCTCTTTTGGAATCGGCGCGGAAGAGACTTACTTTCCCATCAAGACCGATTTTGTAGGTTTTGCTGTTGGGAATGTCGTTGAAGAAGACCTCACCCTTGGCATTGACGGCCGGACCTTCGGTGAACTTGTAACCTTCAGCCACCAGCTTCCAGTCCTCGCCGGGCAGGAGAAGCGCCTGTAACTGCGGCGAACCGGCGCCCGCCTTCACCGGATTGGGCCAGTCTTTCCATAACCAGCGCATGGCGTCCGGGAAAATCTCCGTGGCGTGTCGAGGGTTGTGGCCGCCTTCGCCCCAAGCGTGATTCACTTCGTAACCAGCGAAGCGCAGAGCACGTTCCATCTCCTGATTGGCCATCCACCAGTCACCGCCGTAGATGTTCAGATCCTTGCTGCCGTCTTCGAGGAAAATGCGGATCGGTTTTGGCTCAAATTTGCGGACCAAGGTTGGATAGTTATTGGCGCCGCGCAGGCCGACATAGGTACCGATAGCGCTAAAGACCCGGCGAAACGCATCCGGCCGCTCCCAGGCTGCCGTGAAGGCGCAGACAGCCCCGCTGCTGGCGCCGCCGATGCCGCGATCGTTGCCATCATGGGACAACCGAATAGCCCGCCCATCCGCCGTGGTCTTTTTTTCCACCTCTGGCAGCAGTTCCTCCAGCAGAAATCGCGCGTAAGTATCGCCGAGACCATCGTATTCATAACTGCGATTGAAACGATCGAGCGCGTTGTCCGACAGCGCCTTGACCACGCCGGGACGAACAAAAACGCCGATGACGATGGGTATTTCCCTGTTGTGAATGAGACGATCGAAAACGGCCGGAGCGTCGAAGCCGATGCCGTCCTGGCCGACATAGACACAGGCTGGCTTGCTCGCATCGTACTGCTTGGGGACATAGATCCAGTAATCGCGCACAGTGCCGGGGAAAATTTTACTCTTGTCGAAGCTATACTTGGTGATCTCACCCTTGGGAACGTCTTCGCTGCGCGGTGAATCGGCGGCCAAAGCGGTCAGCAAGGTGACGCCGGCAAGCGAAGCCAAGACGAAAAAGCGGAGCAATGAAGGCTTCATGGCATGGTTCCTTATCGGAGGCATGGTTCGGCAAAGATGAGGTGATTGTAAGGCAGCGGCGAGCGAATGGACAGCAAGCAAAAAAAGAAAACAAGGGTTGCGCAGCCGCGCAGAGGCTATGTCGTCTTCACGTCGCGTATAACCAATTCTTGCGGTTGAGATACACTGACGGGACCAGCAAAAGCAATATCCCTAGCCCGATGGTTCCAGCTGTCGCCGTCGCTAACACGGCATCGAGCAAGATTAGCGCCATAAGAGAGCGTTTTATGGAACTTTGCACCTGAGATGGTACAGGATTACCGATAGCATGCACGATTGGCACTCCTACCCAGAAACCTAGGCCGACGAGCAGATACGGGAACAAAAACGAACTGTGTTGTCCCTCTGGCAGAAACGCTGGCAGCGGCAAAGCCAACAGCAAACTGACGAGCATCACCGCCGCCGCGCTGCACAGAGCGTTCTGATTGCTCCTCTGTCGCGCCTCCGTACGCGCGAACCAGGTCACCCCGACGATGTACAAGCCGACGATCAGCGCCAGATGCGCCCCGCGCGGCCACAAGAGCGAACCACAAGCTGAGATACCGAGCAACACATTCAGAAAGCGGCATGTCCCCATCGTCAGTGGTCCAGCCCACGTGTGCTTGAGCCAGCCATCATACGCCACAATTGCGGCCGCAAGACAAACGGCGAGGAACAGCGATGTCCTCCCTGCCAACCATGCCAGCAGCACACCGGCTGCGAGCAACCCCGCACCGAGCTGCGCCGCCTGGCGCAGCGAGATACGGCCAGATGGCAAAGGGCGAAAGGGACGCTCGCGAGCATCTTGTTCGCAATCGAAGTAATCGTTCCACACCATGCCAGCTGAATAGAGACATGCCGACGCCAGCAACAGTACAACGAATGCGCGGCTATGCTGCGGCAATGCGTGAGATGCCAAGACGCCCAAGCAAATGTCAGCGAGAGCGGTCGGCAGGTTTGGCAGACGCACAAGCTGAGCGTAGGCGCGGAGATCGATCATAAGCTGGCCAGAATGTTCTGAATGTAGTGGCGAGCACGGCGGGCTGCATCGTCAGGGTTTTCGATATAAGGATACAACTCGATCGTCACCCACCCCGGATAGTTGATCGCTCTAATTGCCCGCAGCGTGGCAGCGAAGTCGATGGCTCCCTCGCCGGGAACCAGGTGATGATGGACGCGCGTGGCGGCGATATCCTCCAGATGAATGTGACGGATGTGCTGGGCCAGACGCGGTAGGGCAGCGGCTGGCTCGTCGCCGACGCAGTAAGCGTGGCCGATGTCGAAATTCAGCCCTACCGCTGGCGAATCGATATGCTGCCGGAATTCAAGGTATTGGTCCATCTTCTCGATGAGCAGCCCCGGCTCCGGCTCGATGAGCAACAGTACACCTTCTTTCTCGGCATATTCGACGACCGGCTTGATTTCTTCGACGAACAGCGCCAACGCCTTCGCCCATGATGCGCCCGGCTCGACGGGGCCGCCCGGCTCCGTAGTGATGCAGGAAGCCCCTAATTCGCGTGCCAGACTCAGGCAGCGCTTGGTGTGCTCGATGCGGATGCGGCGGTAATGCGGGTCCGGCTCGATCCATGAGGGATGCCAATAGCGCTGCCGCGGATCGTTGATGGCGTGCATCATAAAGGCATTGACGTTGGAGATAGCCAGGCTATTTTTCTGGAGAGCAGCGCGGATGGCTTGTTTTTGCTCCTCGAGCAAGAAGGCCGGCCAGGCATGTGGTACATCGGCCATGATCTCGACACCCTGGTAGCCGATGGCGGCCAGACGCTGTACTGCCTCGGCGAAAGAATATTTCAGATACGCATTGGTGCTAAAAGCGAGCTTCACGTCGGATGCCTCTCAACCAAACTGCCCGGACGACAAGAACGCCATGCAGAGACACGAGAGAAGAGAATAAAAGTAAAAAGAAGAAAATGCTTTGATTTTTATTTTTCTCTCTTCTTTTCTTGGCATCCTTGGCGTCCTGGCAGTTCAACACTGTGTGACATACTCTTCGACATACTCTTCAAGCATGGCGAATTGTTTGAAGAAATCATGCTCTTGCACGCCCATCGGGTTTTTGAAGAAGCAGGCCAGGTGCCGTAGTACGCCGACTTCGCCGCGGCGTTGGGAGAACAACGCCAGCCGGGCCAGGTCTAACACCAAGGGGCCGGCCAAGATCGAATCGCAGCCCTGCCAGATGAATTGCAACGTCATTTTGGTACCGAGGAATCCCTTGAAATGAATGTGGTTCCAGGCCGTTTTCCAGTCGTCCAGCGAATCGATGTACTCGATGCTGACCAGCGTTTGCGGTTTGTAGCCGACGATGGACGAAATGACCTGGTCCTTGGTGCGGATTTTGGACGCCTTGTTGGCCGGATCGTCAAGGACTTGACCGTCGCGGTTGCCGAAGATGTTATGACCGACCCAGCTGAGCAACTGCCAGTTGCGCCGGACGAACATCGGCGCCAGCACGCTTTTCATAAGGGTTTCGCCAGTTTTGCCGTCTTGGCCGCCAAGGACAGTGCGGCGCTGTTGTGCCAATTCGACAAGCGCCGGCAGCGAGGCGCCAAGCGAGGGGGTGAAGTTGATATAGGGCAAACCGAGATCAAGAGCAGCCCAGGCATAGAGCGACGACGTCGGCAGCGGTGGCGGGCGGCGCTCCAGGGCTGGCGTTAGCCTCTCCAGCGATTCGTGTATAGGGCCGATCTCAAAAGGCGCTTCCGTCGAGGAAACATTGACAACGACAACTTGCTCCAATTTGTTGCGCTCGCGGAAATCGCGCAAATCGTTCTGGATGCGCTCGATGGCACTGCGGGCTGTGTCGCTGTTTGGCAGATCGCTTCGATCGGCGAGGCGGGCGATGGTTGAGCCGCTGCCCAGCAGAATACCGGGCCGAAGGTTGGACTCCCAACGTTCCAGATCTTCTTGACAAGCATCGGCAATGGCTGGCTCGAAGATATTGGAGCGTTTCTGCAACTCGCGCACGGTCTGGCGGAAGCCGGCCCGGCGAATCTCATGGCCGCCAACAACAAATTGGGTCGGCTCATCGAGGGACAACGGTTCAAAGAGCGGCAAAGCGGTCACCAGGGAGGTGCTGTCGCTGACGCCGCGGCTCAGGGCGGCCAGGCCGAGCGCGGCGGTGGCGCCTACGCCGCCACAGGCGCCGATCAACCACAATCCAACACGTCGTGTAGTCATGAAGTTCTGCAACGGAAGGCAGGAGGTCGTTAAGCAAAAGTCAATCTGTTCTCATTGTCTTACTTCCGGCCCTCACGGTCAAGCACGAGCGATGTAGAATATGCACCAGGAAACGATTTCTCGTTTCGTGCGCAATGAGAAATCATTCCCACTTATTTCAAAAGAAGAGAAACAAGCATGTCTACTATGCAAGAAGGGTTCTGCACCATCGAAGAAGCGTTGGAGGAGCTGCGCCAGGGACGCATGATTATTCTTGTCGATGACGAATATCGCGAGAATGAGGGGGACCTGGTGATTGCGGCCGAGAAAGTGACGCCGGAAGCCATCAACTTTATGGTCCGCAACGGCTGCGGCATTCTCGGTCTGGCCCTGTCGCAAGAGATTTGCGATCGTCTCGGCCTGGAGCCGCTGCCAGGCCGCAACGTCGACCCGCAGGCGACACCGTGGACACCGCATATCGATGCCCGCACCGGCATCACTACCGGCACTTCCGCCTTTGACCGCGCCCGCACCATCCAGGTAGCCATCGACGACCACTCGACTGCCGCCGACCTCGTTGTTGGCAAGGGACATGTTCCCGGCTTGCGGGCGCGCAAGGGTGGCGTTCTCGTCCGCGCCGGCCACACGGAAGGTAGCGTCGATCTGGCCCGCTTGGCCGGACTGAAGGAAGCCGCCGTCATCTGCGAGATTATGACGCCGGAGGGCCGCATGGCACGGCTGCCCGATTTAATGGAGTTTAGCCGTAAACACAATCTGAAAATATGTACAATTGAAGATCTGATTAAATATCGCCGGCAACGTGAGCGGCTCATTCACCGCGAATTATCACTCAAACTGCCGACACGCTTCGGCGACTTCGATTTGATCGCCTACACTTCGGTAGTCGATCCCGAGCCGCATTTGGCCCTATGTATAGGCGGTATTGGTGTCGAAGTAGGCGGCGTGGTGCCGGTGCATGAGGAGCCGGTACTGGTGCGTATCCATAGCCAGTGTTTGACCGGCGACATTTTCGAGAGCAAATTGTGTGATTGCGGCGCACAGCTGCACCAGGCCATGAAACAAGTGGCCGAGGCTGGCAAGGGCGCCATCCTGTACATGCGCCAGGAGGGACGCGGCATCGGCTTGTTATCGAAGCTGCAAGCGTATAAGCTCCAGCAGGAAGAGGGATTGGATACCGTAGAGGCCAATCAGCGCCTCGGCTTCAGCGCGGACCTGCGCCATTACGGCATCGGCGCTCAGATTCTGCTCGACCTGGGGATTCGCCAGATTCGCCTGTTGACGAATAATCCCAAGAAAGTGGTCGGCGTCGATGGCTATGGCCTGCACATTGTCGAGCGCGTACCGATCCAGATCACGCCCAATCAGAACAATCGCCGCTATCTGCAAACCAAGAAAGACAAGCTCGGTCACCTGCTCGATGAGATGGAGCAGTGAAAGGGGCCAGGTTAGCTCAAGCACTATGTTTCCGCGCGATGAGAGCACGAACTTCCGGCACCTGTTCCGTAGGCGCGGCTATCATGGTGATGCCTTCTGCTTCCCGTGCTGCCTCGATTTCGGCGAGTCGTTTCTCTTCCCGCTTGCACAGTCTCCCCAAAGTACCAAACTGCAAGCGGCGAAGCTGTCTAGCACCCGCTCGCGAAATCGTTACAATCCCTGCCCGCCCACGGACGATGTTCCGTACAGACCGTCTCTCAAAGATCGAGGCGCCATCATGAAATTTGCTAAACCGGCTTCCGTCGATGCCGTTCGCCGGCCCAGTACCAATCTCGCCGCCTTCGTCGTCGGCGTGCCGCTGGCTGTGATTCTGCTGTTTCTCTTCCATAAAGGACCACTGCATCATACGGTCCTGTATCGCTACATCGAACGGCCCGTTGAGGGCGTCGAACTAATTTTATTTTGCTGCGCTATCAGTGCCCTGGGGGCGAAGTTTTGGCAAAGCCTCCTGGAACGCCGCGCTTTCCAGGTCGAGATCCTGCCGCCCTGGAACGGTAAGCCGGTGCCGGTCGGCGAAGCGGCCAATCTGCGGGCCGGTCTGCACCGTTTGCCGCAACGCCTGCAAAACACCTTCCTTGTACAGCGTATCCGAGCGATTCTCGATTTCCTCTGCCAGCGTGGTTCCGCTACAGAATTGGACGATCAGATGCGCGCTCTGCTCGACAGCGACGTGGTAGTAATGGAAGGCAGTTACGCACTAACCAGATTTATCACATGGGCGATCCCCATTCTCGGTTTCCTTGGCACCGTGCTAGGCATCACCGACGCCATCTCCGGGGCGACGCCAGAAGTGCTGGAAAAAAACCTCAGCCAGGTGACGGACGGCCTATCTTACGCTTTTGACGCCACGGCGCTGGCCCTTAGTTTGACCATGATAACCATGTTTTGCAGCTTTCTCGTCGAGCGGCGCGAGCAGAGCATCCTCGAAGCGGTGGATCACGAAGTGGAGCGACAGCTGGCCCATCGCTTTTTGCGCCTTGCCGGCGATAGCGGACCGTTCGTCGAAGCACTGCGCCAGAATACGCAAGTATTGCTCGACGCCACGGGGCAGCTGGTTGAGCGCCAGGCCGAGGTATGGGCGCGGGCGTTGACGGAGAACGAACGGCGAATGCACGAGGCATCCGCCCGGCAGCAGGAACAGATGGCCGGAGCGTTGGAGGCGGCGCTAAAAAACACATTGCAAACACATTCGCAACTATTGGCAGGACTGGAAAAACAGGCCGTGGAGCAAAGCACGCGGTTGTTCGAGCAGCTGGGAGCTCTGGCGAGTGTGGTGCGCGAACAGGGGCGCGATCAACAGGCGGCATTGGCGCGAGTGAGTGAAGGATTGGCAGCGCAGGTGGAAGCGCTGGCTGGTTTGCAGCAGGGCGAGCAGCGTTTGCTGCATTTGCAAGCGAGCTTGCAGCAGAACCTGGCGGCCCTGACCGGGGCCGGCATGTTTGAGCAAACTCTGCATACCTTGACGGCGGCCATCCATCTGCTGACGGCGCGAGCCAGCGCCACTTCTGAGTCCCGAGTCCTGAGTGCGGAGCCATCAGATGCCAGACTCAGGACTCAAAGTTCAGAACTCAGAACTGGTACAGGGCCGCCACGCCTTCATCCAGGAAAAGCGGCATGAGAGGACGCCGGCACAAACTACACGTTTCGACGTTCCCCTTCTTGGCCGTGCTGTTGTGTGCGATGGGGTCGCTGATCCTGGTCCTTTTGGTCATGGATCGCAAGGCCCATAAGGCCGCTCAGGCCCGAGCGCAGCGCGAGGCAGCCCGGTTGGTCGAGGAGACTGCGCGGAATACCCTCCCTTCATCCTCTCCTCCAGGGGAAGAGATGAAAGGAAGGGCCGAGCGCGAACAGCTCCAACAACAGGTACGCAAGGAGTGGGAACAGAAACGCGCTGCTCTGCATGAAAAATGGGCACGCGAACAAATCGAATTACAATTGCAGATGCGAAAAGTCCGTGAAGAGTTGCAAGGGATCGCCGCCCGTCTGCACTACGAGCAAGACACCACCACCCAGCTGCGCCGCCAAGTACAGGATAAACGCAGTCGGATCCAGGCTGAAGAACAACTCGTGCGCACACTGCGTTCCCACGCCAAGCAGACTGAGAATCAGTCGAAGGAAGCAAGCCAGGCACTGCGGCGCATGACCCTTGATTTATTGCAGATGGAGCAAGTCCTCAAAGATCTGAAGGCAGCGCGGCAGCGTGAGCAGAAGACGTTCTCGGTGGTGCCCTATCATGGCCGCCGCGGCGAGGACCGTCGGCCTATTTACGTCGAATGCACCGCTGATGGCGTGATCTTCCACCCGGAACGCAAAGCCATGTCGCTCGCTGCCCTTATCCCCCGTTCTGGTGATCTATCCAGCGATGTGCGTACCGAGGTGGAGCGACGCATCGCTCAGCAACAGCAAAAGCTGGCTGCGCTGCCCAAGAATGTGGACAAAACACCGTATCTACTCTTGTTACTGCGGCCCAGCGGCGTCACGACATATCACCTGTTTCAGCGAGCGCTGCGCGGATTGCCGCTCGATTTCGGCTACGAATTCATCGATGAAGATTGGGTGCTCGATTTTCCTATTAATGATGAACTGCCAAATACGCAGCCGTGGATGGTCGCCACAAAAACGCCTGCCCGTCCCGCTGCCCCTCCTTCCGTTACCGCAGCACCTCCACCTCAAATAAGCCCACGTCCGATGGGTGGAGCGCCGATGGGCAATTCGGTGAGCGCTTTCACCAGCGGCATCCGCGGCTTTCGGGCCGGTGAGACGAGTGACAACAGCGGAAGCTGGGGGAAGGCAGCTGCAAACCAATCCGGTTCGCCGACAAGCGGCGTGAGCAACGGCCCTGAAGGAACAGGACCAGCGCTGCCGCGCGGCAGCGTCGTTTCTAATTCTCAAGCTCCGCTTGGGAATCCTGTCTCCCAACCCCCTGGTTCCCAAGCTCTGCTTGGGAACCAGGGGGTTGGGAGCGAGCGAGTTGGGAACGAGGGAACGGGGAGCGAAGAGAGCATAGGGATTGCTGCAAATGCAGGCAGGATGAGTGCCGGATTAAGTCGCAGCAATAGACAGGGCCATCCATCGGCCATGCCCCCTACCTTCCCAAGCGACGAAGGCGGAGGGAGTTTCTCCGGTGATGGCAGCATTTCTAGGGATGGTTATCAGGGGACCGACGGTACGTTCCGGCCCGGAGCAGCGAATTCAGGCTCGGTCCCCGGTTCTGGTGTCCTGACAGATAGTTCGCCGGACGGTCCCCGTTCAGATTCACCGGGTCTTGGTCCACCGCGAGTGTTCTCGTCTGGCTCCGGGGGAGGATATGTTGGGGCCGGTGCGGTCCCGAGTGGGATTGCGGGAAACGGTTCAAATAGGAGCGGTGTTCCAGGCAACGGTTGGCGAGGGGAAACAGTGAGACCGGGTATCCCTGGGGCTGCTTCGGGGATGAATGCTTCTGGCGACGGACATTACGTCATTGCGCGCGGCAATAACGGCGATGCGCCTGGCCTGCCCCTCAACAATACTTCACGAGCCGGAAGCGCGAGCGAGAACAGTCCCCCCCTCGCGAACGCTTCTGGCTCGTCCACTTTGCCTTCACGAGCCGGAAGCGCGAGCGAGAACAGTCCCCCCCTCGCGAACGCTTCTGGCTCGGTTCCATTGCCTGCCGGACAGGCTGCTGCAGGAGCACCGATGCCAGCGAACGGCGGCCGTTCTTCCGAGGTGGTGATCTTCGTCGATCCGTTGACCGGTAAGCCTACCACCGCACCGCATCCCGCGGCTCCGCCAAACGGCGGCCCCGCCGAAGGGCCACCGCCGGAAGAAAACGACGGCAAACAACGCACGCCGCGCATCCGTGTAGTCCCGGCCAACAGCGCATCAAACGGGGACGGTTATGCTGCCGGTGACAAGGAGTCGTCTGCAATGAATCGCCTTGCGCCGCCGCCGCCGTCGTTTGCACCACCGCCGCGACGGCTAGCGGCTCCCCATCCGGCCTGGGTCCACGGCGGCCGCGATTGGACTATCTACGTCGAGTGCCGTGCCACCGATGTCGTACTTTATCCCTCGCAGCGGACGTTCCCGCTGGCTCAGGCCATCAGTGCTCCCGCCGGCAATCCACTGATCCAGGCGATCCAAAAAATGATCGACCGCCGCCAATCCTCACGGCGGCCCGGCGAGCCGCCGTATCATCCGCAAGTGTGCTTATTAGTGCGGCCTGAACACATCCGCACTTTTCTGAATGTTTATCCGGCCCTGGAGGCGCTGCCGGTGCCGAAAACGCGCCGCAATCTGGATGCCGACGACGATGTCATTAGCATTGTCACTGGCGCTGTACCCTGAGTTAAAGACATTGTCCAAAGGAACCGCCGAGACACCAAGTGTGCCAAAGACAGAACAAGATGAAAAAGAAAAAAGAGTAGGAGATTGGCTTTATGTGATTTCTAGGCTTGCTCTTCTTTCTTTTTCTCGCTTTCTTTTCTTGGCATTTTGGTAGTTCCTTTGGTTAGAGATCCTAAGTCATGATTCGACGACGACGCAAAGTACGCGAAATCGAGTTCAGTTTCGATTCGTTCCTCGACGTGGTCGCCAACGTTGTCGGCATCATTCTCCGTCTAATCCTCGTCGCCTGGGTGGGAGCGCGTTCCTACAAGGTTGTGGTGCCGTCTGCACCGCTGCCGGCACTGACAAAGGAAGAAATTGCCGAGCTGCCCGATCCGCAAGATCCGTTGGCTTCAGAGCTGGAGCGTCAACGTCGTGAGTTGGCCGAAGCACAATCCCATTTGCTCGACCAGCTCAAAGAATGGCAGAAGCTCCGCCAGGACAGCACGTTGACTGCCGAAGAATTGGCCCATCTGACCGCACGTCTTCAGGAAGTCGATACAGAACGCCGGAGCGCTGAGTCCAAGAACCAACAAGATGCACAAGCCGCCCGCAACACCGCCTTGTCGCTGGAAGAGATTCGCCAACGCAGCAAGCGCGTCGTGGCCGAAATCGAAGCGCTGCGCCAAGCACCATCCACCAAGCAAACGCTGCGCTATCGTGTGCCGGTTAGCCATCCGCTCCAGTCGGAAGAATTATTGTTCGAGTGCCGCAACGGGCGCATTTCCTTCATCGATTACGGCAAATTCATGGCTGAGATTGAAAATGTGTTCAGCGACGGCGAGAAGCTACGCGACACAAACCAATATTCGGGTGTGACCGAGCCGGTCGGCCCCTTCCGTATGCACTACACGGTAGAGATCGACCCCTACACAAGAAAGGCTGCCTTGTCCTGGGAGATCGAACCTGTCGCCTTTATCCGCGGCGAGACGGTCGAGCAAGCCCTTGCGCCTGGCTCGGAATTTCGCCGCATCATCGACAGCATCGAGCCAGCATCTACGGCGGTGACACTATGCGTTTATCCCGATAGTTTCCCACTTTATCGCAAGCTGCGTGATTACATGCACGAGCGTGATATCGTCGTCGCCGGTCGGCCGTTGCCCGAAGGCGCCTGCATCGCTGCTTCCCGTCACGGTACTGCCTCACGCGGCCAGTAGGCCAATCAGGAGCGTACCCGCAGTTTCAAGAAGGGCGATAG
>JAJPHU010000376.1 GCA_021325115.1 Planctomycetota bacterium
CGGCAGATCGCCGAGAAGGCCAAGGCCAATCCCAAAGCGGCCGCGCCCTTCTTCGAGAATGGCGCCGTCGCCGCCTGGTACGCAAGCAATGGCTGGACCTATCCCGTACAGGGTCCGGCCTCGTCCGGGCTGGGGGCTATCCAACAATTCTTTGAAGCGCTAGGTCTGGTCAAGGCGCCTGTGGTGGAAATCAGCGAGACGGTGGTGCTTTTGCAAGGAGCGCCGGGCGACTATCTGGAACACATCGTGCAGGTCCGCACCCAGGAGAAACGTCCCGTGTTCGCTCACGCTACCACCGGCACGCCTTGGCTACGGATTGGCCGTATCCACCTCGACGGCCGCACGGCGCATGTTCCGATCCAGGTACCTTACGTCCCGCCTCAGCCCGGTGGACAGCTGCGCGGCAGGGTGCAGGTGACGGCCAATGGCGGACAGCGTTTTCTCATCGAGGTGGCGCTGAACGTTACTGCAACCACATTCAACCGGAACCCAATCGCTGCAGACGTACCGGTGCAGCTAAATTCTGATCTCGTATCCGTAAAGGAGATAATCCCAGAAGTTGTTGCCGTCGCCGAGGATAGCCGACCTCCCTCGCTTGCACTTCCGGCCCATCCCGCCGCCGAGGATGGCCGCTTTCGCAAACATCTGCTGCCACTGGGCATTCTTGTTCTGTTGCTCTTCTCCGTGGTTGCGCATGATCTGGGTATAATTTTCTTCAGCTGGACGGCCCGCAACGATGCCTGGATCGATCCCGATCCCTACCTTCTCATTCGCTTCCACGATTATGAGGGTGATAAGTACTTGCCGGAACCGACCATGCGCTTTGGTCTGCTGGCCAAGGATCCTGAACATCCCGATCAGTCCAAGAAACTTACCTTTGACGAGCACGGTCTCTCGAACAACACCGTCATCCGCCTGGACGGTCAAGAATATATTTTCGGTCAATTTCCCGGCCAATGGATCGCGATGAAGAGCAAACTGCAAGACGAGACGACGGACCGGCCGCGCGACGGTTGGGCTTCGATATGGTCTTTGGCCAACGGCAAGCTCCACGTGACACAGAAAGTCGAGATCGTGCCCGGTACTCAATCGCGCCGTTTGGATACCTGCCTGGTGCGCTATGTCCTGGAGAATCGAGACACGCGCCAGCATCGAGTCGGCATCCGTTTTCTGCTCGACACCTTCATCGGTGGCAACGACGGCGTACCCTTCACTATCCCCGGTGCTTCGGGCCTGTGCGATACCCAAATGTCCTTTGATACGCCGGAGCGCGTTCCGGATTTCATCCAGGCGTTGGAGAAGGAGGACTTGCGTGATCCGGGCACTGTGGCCTATCTGCAATTTCGCATCAGCGCGCGCATCGAGAGTCCCAGCCGTGTCCAGTTGGGCGGCTGGCCCAATCCGGAATTGCGGAAGATTGGCATTTGGGCGGCGCAAGCCCAACTCACCGGCTGGGAGGTGCCTTTTATCTCCATGAAAGAGCGTATTGGCGGTGTAGTTGAGGCCGATGACTCGGCCGTGACCATGTACTGGAACGAACAGCCCTTGGCCCCAGGCCAAGCACGCGTGATTGGCTTCACCTATGGTCTGGGCCATGGGGATGCGCGGGAGAGCGGCGGCCATCTGCTCTTGACGATCGGCGGTCGGCTGGTGCCGAACGTTGAGTTTACCCTGACGGCCCTGGTTCACGATCCGCAGCCGGACGAGACCTTGACGTTGGAATTGCCGGCAGGTCTCGAAGCTGCGGGGCAGCAGAAAACGCAGACTGTGCCACCGGTGCCAGCCGGCGCGAGCCGGTCCGACAGTCCCGTCACCTGGCGTTTGCGCGCTTCCCAAGACGGCAGCTATGAATTGTCAGTGCGCTCCAGCACGGGAGCGACGCAAAAGCTGCCCATCATCCTCCGCACGCGCGGCGTGTTTGATTAAAGGGAGAATAGGTAACAGAGATAAAAACACTCCCCCTCTATTTCTATCTCTTATGGAAAAATTGCCACCAGTGCTATAACGGTGCCGACTTCGGCGACGAAACCGGTGGGGCTGAGGTGCAGCGGGTACAAGAGCAAAGGTACGGGATCGCCCGGCAAGCACCAGCCGGTATTGTACTCGAAGCGGCGGCATGGTTCCGTAGCCAGGTGATATGGCCAGGTCACGAAATCGTAGAGAAACTTGGCCCCCGAAAGGAGCGGCGTGAAAACGCCCAAGCCCCAGCCATAGCGCTCGAAGTTGATTTGCTGGAAATACAGTCGACCGTGGCAGAGGTAATAAGGCGCAACCTCCAACCGCGTCGGATAGAACTTACGGCCCTGGTACGTCTCGGTGGAAATGACCGGGTCATTGGGAAAAACAATGCGTTCCGGCATCTTGCGCTCGCGGTTCTCCTGGCGAATGCGCTCTTGCAACTGAGCATCCGACTCGACAGAGATAGCCACGCGATAGATAGAAGGCGGCTCCAGCTGAATGGAATAAGGGGCGGGCAGCTCGTACGGTTCGGGCGGACGAATGCCACCCAGGGGCGGCACAGGCGAAGCCACGTCAGGCGGCAGCGGCTGTTGCTTTTGCCGCGACACGGTCCTTGCCGAAGGAACATAAGGTTCCGCCACCGGAGATGATTGCTGTGCTCCGGCCACACCAGCCAACAGGAACACCACCAGCCCGCAGCGCAGACAAGGGAATTTATATGTTGTCCGAGCCGCCCTGTTCCCAGCGCGAGCTGTAATTGGGCGCTTCTTGGGTAATGGCGATGTCATGGGGATGACTCTCCTGCACCGAGGCTGCGCTCACCAGAATGAAGCGGGTGCGCGTGCGCAGTTCCTCGATGTTCCGTGTCCCACAGTAACCCATGCCGGCCCGCAATCCGCCGACCAACTGGTAGAGGAATGGCGCCAAAGGCCCCTTGTAAGGCACCCGCCCTTCGACGCCTTCGGGCACCAGCTTGTCGCGCTGCCCCTCAGCTTGGCGATAACGGTCTTTCGAGCCGGCGACCATGGCGCCGAGCGAACCCATGCCGCGATAGATCTTGAAGCTGCGTCCCTTGTAGATGATTGTTTGTCCCGGGCTTTCGGCCAATCCTGCCAGCAAGCTGCCGAGCATGACGCTGTGTGCCCCGGCAGCAATGGCTTTGGCGATGTCGCCCGAATAACGAATGCCGCCGTCGGCGATGACCGGCACTGCCCCGGCAACGCCTTTGGCGGCCTGGGAAATGGCGGTGATTTGCGGTACGCCAACTCCGGAAATCACTCGTGTTGTACAAATCGATCCGGGGCCAAGACCACATTTAACAGCATCCGCTCCCGCTTCCAATAGCGCTCGTGCTCCCTCAGCCGTAGCGATATTGCCAGCGATCACGTCGATCGAGAAACGCCGTTTGATTTCGCTCACTGTCTCCAGCACGTTGGCGGAATGGCCGTGCGCCGAATCGACGACCAGTACATCCACGCCGGCGCGGATCAGCGACTCGGCACGTTCCAAATCGTAGACGCCGACGGCAGCACCGACACGCAGCCGGCCGCGATGGTCCTTGCACGCATTCGGAAAATTGGCAAGCTTGTCGATGTCCTTGATGGTGATCAGACCGCGTAGTTTATAATTATCGTCAACCAGCAGCAATTTCTCGACTTTATTTTTCATCAAAATCCGCTCGGCCGCTTCCAGCGTCGTATTTTCCGCGGCCGTCACCAGGTTGTCGCGGGTCATCACCTCGGCGATGCGCTGGTTGTTGTCGGTGAGGAAACGCAGATCGCGGCGTGTCAGGATGCCTTTCAAGTAACCGTTGACCGTGATGGGTACGCCACTGATCTTGTGTTGCTCCATGATTCGCCGAGCCGTGCCTACCGATTCGTCCGGCGGCAGTGTAATCGGATCGGTGATGATGCCGTTTTCGCTGCGCTTGACCTTGTCCACTTCGCGCGTCTGATCGGCAATGGACAGGTTTTTGTGAATGATGCCGATGCCGCCTTCCTGGGCGAGGGCGATGGCCAAGTCGCTCTCCGTCACCGTGTCCATAGGCGAAGAAACGATGGGCAAATTGAGGCGGATATTGCGTGTCAGCTGGGTACGGACATCCACTTCACGAGGCACGACATCGCTGTATGCGGGTTCGAGGAGGACGTCGTCGAAGGTGATGCCCTGATAGGCAATCCGGTCTTGCATGAGGAGAAGCTCCTTGAGAGAAGGCTTTCTTCGGCATTATAGGCACTGCTGTGAAGAGGGTGGAATAGCAACCGCTCCCAGTTGTGCAAGCCCAAAAATCCCAAAGTAAGCGAACGGCTTGGCGCCCGCCGAAGGGCTTGACGGCGCAAGTGGGGAAAAATATGTTCATCTAATGAGGCAAAAGCCCAGCTGTATGCTTGCGCTAATCGCTTCTATGGGAGGACTCGGAAGACGAGTTAAATCTCAAACCCCTTCAGGTCGATCAGCGTGGATTCGGCCAGCATCGAAAGGAGAGACTCACGATGCGATTCCTTGCTGCAATCGGACGGAGATGGCGAAACGGTTGGAAGCGGACCGTCGGGGCCGCCTTGACGGGCCTTCTGTTGTTGGCTGTTGCCGCCGCGGGACTTGCTCTCTTTGGCTCGGAGGTATTTGCCGTCTGGAAGGGACCAACAAACGCTGAACCGGCGCTGGCCTCCGACGGCGCTTTCGGGGGTTTGTTGAACTTTGAGGCGCCCGCCGCCACGGTAGCACGGTTCGATGTTCAAACAGAGGAAGCCCAAAAGAACATCCAGAGGGCCAGCGACGCTCCTGTACTTGTCAAGAACTGGAGATTTACCCAAAACGATTCGCCTCTACAACAGATCCTGAACCTGTATATCCAGGGACTTCAGCTTGAATTTGTCGTTGGCTTCCTTGAAGCATTCTTCCCCAATTCGCCCTTCACCGCCTTTGCCCGAGCGTTCGAGCAAATGTATTTGCTGAGAGCGGATCAGTTCTTGACTGCGCTGGGGCTCCCTCCCATTCCAGTTATCTCGCCCAGCTTTTGAAGACGACAGGAACGCTCCAGTAGTTCATGAGCCGGAAACATAAACGACAGCTGCTTTGCCGTCGTTTACGTTTCCGGCTCGTTCGTTTGGGGCGCTGAAAAAAAATCGGCAAAAAGTTGCCGTTTTAGATTGACGGCGCAAACTGGTGAGAATATACTCTAGCAAAGGAACTGCGCGTGGTTCAGCGCATACATGCAAAGCGCAAGTCTTTGCTCCTTGGGGAGACCCGGAAGAACGAGTTGACGGATCGACAGGGAGAAACGGATTGGGGTATTGTTGCGCGGACATCAAACTCCGTTCAGCGCTGATTTGGAGGGGGTTACTGTGTATTTGCTTACCGCAATCGGACAGAGGGGGAAGAAAGCCGCCGGAGCTTTCTTGACTGTCGCCTTACTGTCGGCTGTCGCCGTCGTGGGGATCACTTCCTTCGGCTCGGAGGTGCTTGCTGCCTGGAAGACTCCGGCAAATGCCGAACCGGCGCTTGCTTCGAGTAATACTTTCGAGGGCCTGTTGAACTTTGAGGCGCCCGCCGCCACGGTAGCGCGGTTCGATGCCCAAAAAGAGGAAGCCGAACAAAGCAAGGCCCAGACCAGCAACAGCCTTTTGCTGGTCAAGAACTGGAAGTTCACGCAAAACCTTCTGGGGGACGCCTACACGCAGTCGCTGATGCTGTATCAGCAGGCGACTTTCGTTGAAGCGTTGGTTCGATTCATCGAATCCAGTCCTCAAGTGCCTGCATTCAACAAAGCCATTGTGCGGATGTGGGAGATAGCATTTGTGAATCTGGCACGAAATATCCAGGCTATCGATAATGCTCTGCTCTTTGCTTTCGGCATAACTCCCCCGCCTCCCATTCCTCCTGTCTCGCCCAGCTTTTGAGAATGGCGACGGGAACCGCTGCCCTGACATTCAACATCTGAGCGGCTTATGAGCGGCAAGCGGCGAACGGTTATCCGGTCCCGAAGTGTTAGCGAGGGAATGGCCCTTACAGACACTTCGGGACCAGATAGCCGTTCGCCGTTTGTCGTTTTTATCGTAGCGGTATTGGAAGCTGTCCTTCTCGCCTTGGTGTGCCTGTCGCCGTGGGCTTATGGCGCTCGCCATCCAGGCTTCGAGTTCCTTCTTGATGTGGGAATTGCTTTACTGCTGGCACTCTGGGCCGTGCGGATGCTCCTGGAAGGGCAGCTTACCTGGAAGAAAAATGCAGTAGCCCTCTGTCTGGCCAGCCTGTTTCTTCTCGGCGTATGGCAATGCACGCCGTTGCCGCGTTCTGTGCTGGCTTGGCTCTCCCCTGGCACCGTCCGAACCTACGATCAGCTGTTGCCTGAGCAACCGGAAACATTGCCAGACAATGGGGTTCAGCCCAATGCGACGTCGCGCCCGGGTTCGACACTCAGTCTTTACCCAGGTGCGACACGGAAGGAATCGCTGCGGTTTTTGGCGGTGTTTTTGGTCTTCGCGGTCGTGTACAACAATCTCACCTCAAAAGAAGCCTTGATTCGGCTTAGCATCACCGCCTTGATCAATGGCGTTCTTCTTTCGCTTTTTGCTCTGGCCCAGTTCTTCAGTGCTCCTCCTAAAACCGTGTACTGGGTTTATCCCGCATTGGGAAACGTGTTCGGCCCTTTCATCAATCGCAATCACTTTCCTGATTATGTCAACATGTGCATCGGTCTGGGGATGGGATTGCTTGTGAGCCTGGATCGGCGCGGTCATTCTTTCGCTTCTTGGGAGCAAGAAAACTCACTGATGCAGACGTGGCACAATCCGCGTGCGCTGTGGATTTGTGCTGCCTTGGGGCTGATGGTCAGCGCCGTAGCCTTCAGCCGTTCACGCGGAGGTCTGCTGGCACTGGTTGGCGCCGCGGTGCTTTGCGGCGCCCTCGGTCAGCTGCGCCTCGGCCGTTCGTTTCGCCTCGGTTCGCTTTTATTGATAGCCGGCATCGTCGTGGCGCTGTCCACCTGGTTTGGGATCGGCTTGCTCAAGGATCGGCTAGCTACTCTCCGCAGCGAAGAAGCCTATGAGGGGCGCATCCCCGTTTGGCTCCGTTCCCTGTCGATTGTGGCCCACTTTCCGATCTGGGGAACAGGCTACGGAACATTTGGTTACATTGAACCGATGTACCGCCCGGATGCTTCCTCTCCGGATACGCGGTTCTTGTATGATCACGCCCATAACGATTACCTGGAAATGCTTGTAGAAGGCGGCGTGGTGGGCTTAGGTTTGGTCCTGGCGATTGTCGTTCTCGTCTTTCGACAGGGCTATCGTGCCCTGACCCTCAACCGCGGCAGCCGCCGGGCTGGGTTGGCCCTGGGAGCGCTGTTCGCCTTCACCGCTTTGGCCCTGCACAGTTTCGGCGATTTCGGCACGCACATTCCCGCGATTACGCTGCTGGCAACTGTTGTCTGCGCTCACCTCTGTGCATTGGGGCGGTCAAGACCTCGTCACAGCCCGAATGGAAGCGCGGGCGACCATGAGGAATATCGTCTCCGCCTGGGCAGATTGGCTCCTGTCGTTGGAGCCATGGCGACTTTGGGGTTTGGGCTTGTGCTTTGCGCCGGCGGCTGGAAGGCCCACCGGATAGATCGACTGCAAGACGCCGCTTTCCGAACAGGCAGTGCGGATGCCGATCAACTCCGCACACGCATCGCTTATTTGACAGCGGCTGTTTCGTTAGGTCCGGAATACGCCTCGCTTCATTCGGATCTTGGTCTCGCTCATACACGGCTAGCCGAGATGCTGGCGAGCGGTATTGCCCCAGATTGGGACGCTGCACGCCAACAAACGCTGCTGGCCTTACAGGAATACATGCGAGGGCGTGATGCTTGTCCTCTCGTAAGTGAGACGCAGCTGGGGATGGCGGTTTATGCGTCCCGGCTGAAACAGGGAGACACGGCAGAGGCTTATCTGCGCCGCGCCAAACTCTTGACGCCCGGACAGGCCGAAATGTGGTATCGGTGCGGTTTGCAGGAATTCAAGCTGAACCGTATGGAAGATGCCTGGGCTACCTGGCGGCACTGCCTGGAACTGTCGGGCGACTATCTTCCGCAAATTCTTTTCCACGTGCGAAGCCTGTCAGCGGATCAGCTCGTGGAAAAAGTCCTGCCGGACAATCCCGATCTGCTGCTCGTCGCGGCGTTGCTTCGTTATCCCGACAGTGGAGCGGTTAGGCAACGGCGTCCTTTCCTGGAGAGGGCCAGACAACTACTGGGCCCTGAATCGGACGAAGGCAAGCCGCGAGACTGGAATGTAGATGAGCGGACCCAAAAGGCTCGTCTCGAGTTTGCCCGCTACCTCTACGAGCAAGGCAAGCTGGAGGAAGCGCGTCGGGAGTTGCGGCTGGTGCTGGCTCATGATCCTAAAGACGGAGCCGCGAAAGAGCTTCTCAGCATCGTCGCACGTCAGCAGCACCAGCGCCGTTAGAGCGTTTTGCAGGAGATGTAGTAGCGCGGGGCTGGCGTCAACCCTTCGTCTGCTGACTGCTACAGCCAGCAGCACAGCGAACTGCAAGGCACGCTGGCAGTATACCCTGCAGGGCTTTCCGTTGGCCTAAGGTTCTTTTGCCTCGGCCAAGAAAGCAAAGTCCGTTGCCTTCAGCCAGCGGTGGATCTCCTCGGCGTGGCTGTAGTAGCCTTTGCCGTTGTTGACGCCGCTGGCCACGCCGATCACTCGTCCGCGCTGATCGAGCAACGGTCCTCCCGACCGGCCCGGTGTTTGCTCATTGGCTGCTTCCCAGCACAGCGCAGGCTGCATCTCTTCGCCGCGGCGAATCCGCCGGGCGCCTTTCACTTTTTCAACGATGCAAATAGGAGCGGCAGCGGCCCCGCAGCCGACGCTCAAGGCATCGAATTCCTTATCTTTGGGAAGAAGCTGAAGAGGGCAGAGCGTCAGGTTTCGGCGCGGCGAGTCGTCCCCGGTTAATCGGATCAAAGCCAGGTCTCTCATGTCCTTTGTGAGCGCGACAATTTCAGCCTTCTTATAAGTCTTTTCTGGATCGGGATAAGAATCTACCGTGAATGTAGAAATTTCCAGGCGATCACCGCGCTCCAGCAGATGTCCGGCTGTCAAAACATAGGTCGCTTTGTTCTTGCGGCCAATGAGGACGCCGCTTCCTTCGACACGCTGCGTGCGATTGATGATCCGCACCGTCGCCGCCATAGCGCGCTCTTGCACGGCTTTAGAAAATTCTTCGGAATCGGCGAGTTGCCCGAACATCAGCAAGAGAAACAACCCTTGTGCCATGATTTGATCGCCTCTTGGGAGATGCCATTCGCTTACCGTCCGCCGCGTCAGCACAGACGAGCGAGGTTGCGTAAACGTCTCGAGTGTCGTTGCTAGCAAGTTGGTAAACAACGTATTTTATGATTCTCTCCCGCATTGCTCAAGATCTTGGTTGGCGCCGGCGCGCGGGATTTTATCCAGACGTTAAAGCCGTTGTTATCGGTACACCGATAATAACCGGCGAAAGTTGTCTCCTCAACCCTCTGTGGGCACGGCGGCCCCGGAGAGGCATCGTTCTGTGGAAAGGTAAACGAAGTGAAGCGGCCCCAATGGGTGATTGTCAGTGCCATCCTTCTTTGCCTTGGCGCTTCGGGCTGCCGCATGGCTGCGCAAATTACCCGTAATCTTGTCTTCGAGACCTGTCTGTTCACTGATGAAATTACAGGGAAAGTCTATTACTGCCTATTGGCTCAGTCAGCCTGGAAGACGTATCAGGGTGAGCATCCCGATTGTGCCGGTTCAAAGGACTTTGCCAGGGGATTCAAACGGGGCTACGCCGACTATCTGGAATATGGCGACTGCTCCACGCACCCCGTTCCTCCGCAGCGTTACTGGAAAATTCACCATGAGACCCCCCAGGGGCGAGCGGCCACGGTAGCCTGGCTGGATGGTTTCCGGGCGGGAGCGGCCGCGGCCAAGGCCAGCGGCTACCGCGAGTTAATCATTGTACCGATCGGCAAAGGCAGCCCTTCCCCCCCCGGCATGCCTGCTCCACCTCTGCCCGCTCCTTCGCCTGGGGATGGGACGTTGCCTCCTGGAATGCCTGCGGCGCCGCCCGCAGAGGAATTGCCTCACCCACATGCGCTGCCGGACGCACCACCGCTGCCGCCAAACGGTGGAGGATGAAAGATGAAATCCATTGCCCTCGTATGCCGGCGGCGCTTCCCGCCCTTAAGCTTCTTGGTTGTCCTGTTGGGCGGGGCGCTGGCGGCAGGCTGTGCGGCCATGACCAATCCCGCCCTGGAAGGCATTCCGGTGCGCCTTTTGCCGCCGGAGTTGCGCGGCCAGAGCGTGGCCGGGATGCAGACCATCCCCTTATCGCTTCTGGGACAAGAGCGGCCCGACGCCTATCGCATTGATGCCGGAGATACCTTGGGCGTGTGGATCGAGAGTATCCTTGGCGAGGAAAATCAGCAGCCGCCTGTTCATTCTCCCATCACTCTCGGCAACATCGATTTGCCTCCGGCGCTCGGCTTTCCCATTCAGGTCGAGCGCGACGGCACGATCTCCTTGCCCCGGATCAAGCCCCTCAAAGTTGCCGGCATGACCCTCAAGGAAGCCGAGAGCGCCGTTGACCGAGCCTACATCGATGCCGATGTCTTCAAGAAAGGCCACCATAGACGCATCCTCGTCACACTGATGCGACCGCGCACTTACCACGTCCTGGTTCTGCGTGAGGATTCGCCCACAGCTCAGCAGGCCGTGGTGACCAGCCAACTGGGCGGCAGCGGGCCGGAATACGTCAGCATTTCGCGTAAGGGGACCGGCTGGGACCTGGTGCTGCCCGCTTATCAGAACGATGTGCTGACAGCTCTGGCCAAGACTGGCGGCCTGCCCGGCACCGACGCCATCGATGCCATAATCATCGAGCGCAATGCTGCCCGCGGCAGCCGTACTTTTGACGTCATCGCCCAGGAGTTTCAGGCGCACGGGACGCCCGCATGTGTTACAGGCGGAGCTATCCAGCGTATTCCGCTGCGCATTCGGCCCAACACGCCGTTGCCGATTCGGTCCGAAGACGTCATTCTCCACGACGGTGACGTGGTTTACATCCAGGCTCGCGAAGAGCGGCTGTTCTTCACAGGAGGCTTATTGCCGCCGGGCCAGCACCTCTTGCCGCGCGATACGGACCTCGATGTCCTGGAAGCCGTGGCCCGTGTCCGCGGGCCAATGATGAATGGCAATTTCTCCACCAGTAACCTGGCAGGCACCATGATCCTGCCCGGTATTGGACAGCCTTCGCCAACCCTTCTGACCGTGGTTCGCCGCCTGCCCAGCGGCGAGCAAATTCGCATCCGCGTCGATCTGGACCGCGCCGTCAAGGATGCGCGCGAGCGCCTCCTTGTCCAGGCAGGCGACTTCCTCATCCTCCAGGAGACCCCGGAGCAGGGTATCGTGCGCTACCTAACCCAGACGGTCGATATACCGTTCTACTACTTAATGGGCATCGGTCCGCGTCTGTTTACTGGCTTGGCTTTCACGGCTCCTGGAGGTATGGCGCCGACTCAGCTTACACCAATGAGCTTCACTACCAACATGAGCAACAGTTACTCCTTGTCGAGAACGACCAGTGGCCCCAGCACAACCACAACGCCGTTATTCATCCCGACACCGATAGGCGGCCGTTGACATGATCGGGCCACCGGGAAGCGCAGGTTCCTTGACGGTATCACGAGGCTGAGTAAGATAGGACAGATTTACAAGCGTCGGCCTTGGGATATCCGCCTTCGAGCGGCGCCTGCGGAAGAAAACTCGGGAGGGAGAAGTCCGTGCGCATTCTCATTACCGGTTCGAGCGGGCTTATCGGCTCCGAAGTCTGCACCTACTTCGCATCCGTCGGGTGGACGGTGCATGGGCTTGACAACAATCAGCGTGCCCACTTCTTTGGTCCTGAGGGAGATACCCGTTGGAATCAGCAGCGGCTCCAGGCGACTCTACGAAATTTTCAGCACCATGAACTGGACATCCGAGACCGAAGAGGGATCCTGGCACTACTGGAGCAGTTGAAACCCGATGCGATCGTTCATGCGGCTGCGCAACCGAGTCACGACCTGGCCGCGCGCATCCCTTTTGACGACTTCGATACCAATGCTGTTGGAACGCTGAACCTCCTGGAAGCGACTCGTCAACATGCCCCGGAGGCTGTTTTCGTATACATGTCCACTAACAAAGTATACGGCGACGCCCCCAACCGCATTCCTCTGGTGGAAAGAGAAACACGCTGGGATTACGCCGACCCTGCTTACAGTCATGGCATCCCAGAGACCTTTCCGATCGATCAATCGAAGCATTCTCTCTTCGGTGCCGGCAAGGTCGCAGGAGACATTCTGGTTCAGGAGTATGGCCGTTACTTCGGAATGAAGACGTGCTGCCTGCGGGGTGGTTGTCTTACTGGACCGAACCATTCCGGCGTCGAACTGCACGGCTTTTTAAGTTATTTGATTCGCTGCAACCTGGAGCAACGGCTGTACCGGATCTACGGTTACAAGGGCAAACAAGTTCGGGATAATATCCACAGCTTCGACGTGGCCCGCTTTATCCATGAATTCATCAAGGCGCCCCGGTGCGGCGAGGTTTACAACCTCGGCGGCGGCAAGCCAAACAGCTGCTCCATCCGAGAGGCGTTCCGTAAGGTCGAGGACATCACAGGCAAAAAGATGATCTACGAATACATCGAGAAAGCCCGGGAAGGAGATCATATTTGTTACTACAGCGACTTGCGCAAAATGCAAAATCACTATCCCTCCTGGGATATCACCATGAGCCTGGACCAGATCTTCCGTGAGATCGTGGAGAGTTGGCAAAATCGTCTTTAGAGATTGGCCTTCATACCCATGCACTTTTTATTGGTCAATCGTTACTACGGCGGCTCGCACGTACCGACGGGGCGGATGCTTTGGGATCTCGGCCAAGAGTTGAGGCGGCGTGGTCACGAAGTCCGAGTTTTCACCTCCGGGGACACCTACGTCCCCTCTGAAAGCGGCGGCCCTTCCGCAGGAGAAGAATCTATCCTCCGGCTGTGGACCGGAGGCTCCCGGCGCCTGTTCAGCTGGGTATTGTTCTGGCTCCAAGTTTGTCTGCGTTTGCCCTTAGCTAAATGGGACCGCTGCATTGTACTGACCGATCCCCCCTTCATGATCTGGGCGGCACCGCTGGCGCGCCTGCTTCGGCCGCGGCGGCGTATTTACTGGTGGACCATGGATCTTTATCCCGAAGCGTTGGTTGCTCACGGGATGTTGAAGGCCGAAGGATGGGCGCACCGTTGTCTGCGCTGGCTCAACGACATCGGCCTCCGTTCCACAACGGGTGTCATCTGCCTGGGCCAAGGTCAACGTGCCCGCCTCAGGACGTACAAGCATTTCCGGGATTCTTCCGACTTCGCTTGCGTTGTCCCCCCTTGGGACAACCGTCTCATCCCTTGTGTGCCTCGACAGCAGAATCGTTTTTTGGCCAAGTATGGCTGGGGACCTAAGCGTGTAGCTCTCTATGCCGGCAATCTCGGCGAGGCACATTGTTTTCGAGAACTTTTGGAAGCCGCCCGGGAATTCCAGCACCAGGGTGATCAAAAGTGGATGTTCGTTTTCGTTGTCCGCGGCGCGAGTAAAGCGCGGCTCCAGGCAGAGGCTGCGGGGTTGGCAAACGTGGCTGTCCTCGATTATCAACCCCCGGAGCTGACCGCTGATCTTCTTTGGGCTGCCGATGTCCACCTTATTACCATGAGCGACGGTTGGCAGGGCATTGTGGTCCCGAGCAAGCTGTATGGCGTAATCAAGACGGAAGCTCCGGTCCTCTTTATCGGCCCACCGGAGGCGGATACGGCAGAGGCGATCCGCACACACGGATGGGGGAAAGTCCTTCCGATCGGTTCCTCCGGCAAGGCGGTAGCAGCTTCCCTGGAAGAACTACTTTCCCAAGGCACGGGCAGGAACAAGAGATCGGACGATCAAGGGTGTGTTTCAATCGCAGACTTTGTTTGCAGGGAATAGGGGCGGCCTGATCTCTATCTGACGAACAGCCGGGGTCAGCCGGCTGCCCTCGGCTGTTTACTTCCCCCTAGGCCGGCTTGGTAATCAGAAACGGCCCCAGCGCTAAAGCATCGAGTTCACTTTTTTTCAGCGTGTCGATCGCTACCTCAGGCGTGCC
>JAJPHU010000031.1 GCA_021325115.1 Planctomycetota bacterium
GCCACCGATCTCGTCTCCGGCGTGAATGTTGCTACCGACTCCAACGGCAATCCGATCGTTCCAAATGTGTACGCCTATCTCAGCAATCCGTCCGCCCCTGTCATTATCGGCAACCCAAGCAATCAGACGGTGACAGCAGGCCAGACGACGACTTTCACCGCGACAGCCAGCGGCTCGCCCGTGCCCACGATTCAGTGGCAAGTGAGCACGGATGGGGGTGCTACGTTCACCAATCTCACTGGAGCCACCAGTACCACGTTGACGCTGAGCAACGTCACGGCCGCCATGAATGGCGATGAGTATCGGGCTGTTTTTAGCAACACCTTCGGCACCACCACCACCACCGCCGCCACGCTGACGGTCGCGCAGAGTCCTCCGCCGCCCGCACCACCGCCGTCTCCACCTCCCGTACCACCGGCGCCTCCGGTTATTCAGCCACCCCCTCTGCTGGCGTTCTTCAACAGCTTGTTCGGCGCGACCGAGACGGTCAATGCCGATGGCTCCGTGACGGAAACAGCCAGTTTCTTCGGCATCCCGTTGTTGATATCCACGTTCGATCCTTCGGGGCACCTGGAAAGTGTCTACTTGCTTGGAATCAATGTCACGCTGCTGTTTGAGTTGTTGTGAACGGTCATGTGGGTAAAGGGGCATTGATACTCGGCAAGAAGTCTATACCAGAGTAAGCAGATGAGAAATCGGTGGAATGTTCGTACTTTGAATTCCGCTGCCTCAAGGCATTAAAAACATACTCCCTCTTCTACCTGGAGAGAATCATGAGCGCCTCGACTTTGACTCCGGAACAAGAAGCCGAAGACTTGCGTCTGGCCGAGTTGGCGGCCGAGTAGCCCATTTGCGTGTGTTGTACCGCAGCGCCGATGCCAGCACTTACCAGCAGATCTTCGTGCGCAACCTGAAGACAAGCACGACGAGGCTGGCCAGTGCCAATAGTGCCGGCACGAACGGCGGCGACAAAAACGCGTGCCATTGGACCCCGGATACGGTATGCTGAAGGATAAGCATTCCGAGTCCGAGGGAACAGCCATGAACTACATCGATCCTCACATTCACATGATTTCGCGGGTCACGGATGATTATCACCGCATGGCCCAGTGCGGTTGTGTGGCCGTGTCAGAGCCGGCGTTCTGGGCCGGGTTCGATCGTGGCTCGGCGGAGGGATTCCGCGATTATTTCCGCCATCTCACCGAAGTCGAGCCGAAACGCGCGGCGCAGTTCGGCATCCGGCACTACAGCTGGCTGTGCATCAACGCCAAGGAGGCTGAGAACGTCGCATTGGCGCGCGAGGTCATTGCGCTCATTCCGGAATATCTCCAGCGGCCCAACGTGCTGGGCATCGGGGAGATTGGCCTGAACAAGAACACGCGCAATGAGGCCCTTGTTTTCCAGGAACACGTGGACCTGGCGATGAAGAGCAACGAATTGATCCTCATCCACACGCCACACCTGGAAGACAAGTACAAAGGCACGCGGATGATTCTCGACATGCTTACGGGCGATCACCGCGTCGATCCGGCGCGGGTGTGCATCGATCACGTCGAGGAGCATACCGTGCGGCTGGCGCTGGATGGCGGCTTCTGGTGCGGCATGACGTTGTATCCGATCACGAAATGCACGCCAGAACGCGCCGTGGACATTATCGAGATGGTCGGCACCGAACGGATACTGGTCAACTCGGCCGGCGATTGGGGCAAGTCGGACCCGTTGGCCGTGCCGGAGTTCATCTTGACCATGCGCCGCCGCGGCCATTCCGAGGAAGCCATCCGCAAGGTGGTCTATGACAATCCGTTGGCCTTTTTCCGCCAGTGCGTCCGCTGGCAGGAGCCGACGATAGCAGCAGAAACCAACGGTACGGTTGGCAAAGAACGTGCGGCTGTGATGGTGTGAGAACGTGTAGCCATGCGTCCTCTCTTTCTCGGCATCGCGGTTGTCCTCGCTCTGCTGGCACTCTGTGCGTCCTCGTACGCGGGATTGTACTATTCAGGAGAGCAATACGCCGAATTGCCCTCACAATGGCGTGGCTTCCTCCTCGATCAGCGGACGCTGCGCACCATCGCGGTTCAGCCGAGCGGCGGCGCAGCGGCGGGACCGATTCGCAAGCGCTACCAGGCAGAAGTGGAAAAATTGACGCAATTGGCCCAAAAGCGCAAGCTCACTGCCGATGAGGCTGCCGATTTAGGGGCGCTGCACCTGCGTCTTGGCGATATAGCGCGAGCGATTGAGATATTGCGGATCGCTCAAAAGGAAAATCCGCATCATTTCCATCTCGCCGCCAATCTCGGCACCGCCTGGCAGATGCAGGGCGACTTGGCGCAAGCGGCGACGTGCCTCGAACAGGCCGTCCGCCTGGCCCCGGCCCAACTTCGAAAAGCGGAGCAGCTGCATCTCAGACTCGTCCGCCTCCGTGCCCGCCAGCCACGCGATGCGGTGGAGCTTGATGATCTTTTTGGCATAGAGTACGCCGGTCCCGGCGGCAAGCTGGAGGCGGACCGCCGCGCCCAGAGGCAGCGCAAACGCTTGCCGGATGACGCTGTGGCCCTGGTGCAGCAGCTGGCGCTTTGGCTTCCCGCCGATGGCCGCTTGCTGTGGCAGTTGGGCGAGTTGGCGGGCGCTAATGGCGATGTCGCCACTGCTGCTGCCATCCTTGATGGCTGCGTGACGGAATTCGGCCTGCGCTCGGATCTGCTGCGCGAGCATCGCCGCGCCTATCGCGCTGCTGCTGAGCAACGCGCCAAAAGCGGCGATGGTGCGCGGACTCAACACGAAAGCCATGCCGGATTGTTCAAGCCACGCTCGTCGCGGCCGTTGGTTCACCAACTCGACCCAACGCCCCTGCCTCCTATTGATCCCAAGGGCGTCAACGACTTGCCCTGGTCCGTCGTCACCGAGACGACGCTGGATCAGCAGTATCGCCCGAAGTTTCCCCGCTATCTGAAAGATCTAGACGGCAAGCAAGTGACGCTCCACGGTTATTTGCAACCGCTGGGCGACGATGCCGACTTGAATGCATTTCTGCTCGTCGAGTATCCCATCGGCTGCTGGTACTGCGAGCAGCCGGAGACGACAGCGATCATCTTGATCGAGTTGCCCGAAGGCAAGACACATCCCTACGTGCGCAGCCAGGTCCGCGTTCGCGGCAAACTCTTCCTCAATGCCAGCGATCCCGAAAATTTCCTCTACACGATTCGTGACGCTGAAATCAACCCGAGCGAGCCGCGGCCGTAGCGGACCGATTGCTTCTCCCGTTCCTCTTGCGGCGCTGGCTCCTCCTTGCGATATAATCGACAAAGATGATCAGGTCC
Organism: Planctomycetota bacterium; assembly: GCA_021325115.1. Classification (GTDB taxonomy): domain Bacteria; phylum Planctomycetota; class Planctomycetia; order Gemmatales; family Gemmataceae; genus JAJPHU01. The sequence goes on from JAJPHU010000031.1 coordinate 3,318, forward strand.
CTTCTTCTCGAACACGATGAGTAGGTTTTATGGCTATTTTTTCACGAAACATATCTCTATTGGCGGCGCGGATCAGCCTGTCTGTTGGCGTGTTGAGCTTCGTTATGTTCGGTACCTGGGCGGTTGGCAACCTCCCCGGTCAGCCGTCGGCCCAAAAGCGCGTGGAAGAAGAAGAAGAGGCTCCCAAGACCAAGGCACCGCCGGCCAAAAAACAGCGCGTCGAGGAAGAAGAAGAGGCGCCCCGCAAGAAGTCGAAACGAAAAGTCATCCGCGTCGACGACGAGGAAGACACCCCAACCAAATCAGGAGCAAACCGGCAAGCCAGTTCTGCGGCGGGCGGCGATCTGACACAACTGGCCGACCAGGCAACTCACCCTGCGCTCAAGGAACTTTTTCGTTCCCTGGCTGTGCCATACGATCTGGTGGTGTATCGGCCCTCAAGCGTTACCATCGGCGGCGAGTCTCGACAGAACAATGATAGACTCCCTGAAAAAATTGAGCCGACGCCGTTGTACCTGGACACCGATCCAGAGCGCTTTTCTCAAGAACATTTGCAATTCACGCCCCTGCCAGTGCCTGGAAAGCCTCGAAAGTCCTATGCCCCGTCCCTTGTGCGCATCCAAGAAGTCCGTCCCTACGAAAAGATCGCCCAGGAGAAGGTCCATAACTTTCTGGGAAAAGGCTACGAACGACGGGAGCCTGGCGACCCTCTCTATCTCTCACGTTATGACATGCTCCGGGCCGCCGAACAGGTGTTGTCGTCCGTATTGCGTTGGCATGAATCGGCCCTTCAGACTGGCAAGCGTCGCGGCAAAGAGTGGGAGGCGGTCGAGAAAGCATTGCGTAAGCAATTGCTCGATGAGGTCTTGCTGGGACAGATGAGATTGCTGGCCCAGGCCAAAGATTGGGACCGGGTGCTGGACCTGACGCACCGCCTGGCCGTCGCTTACGGCAATACCGATGAGCGCATCTTCGAGCCTGTTGCCAGTATGATTGGAAGTGCCCTCCACGATCCGACCAGCAGTGAGGAAAAGATAAAGGATGCGCTCAAGCGTTTACATGATTTGGAGATGGAGTTCCCCGATAACAAGGCGTTTCGACCGTTCGGTGACTTGCTCCGTGCCCGGGCGCAGCAACTGCTGGATAAGGCGAAGAGCCTAGCCGGAGATAAAAAGGATCCACAAAATCTTCAGCGCGCGCGTGAACTCCTGTACGAAGCCAAGCAGACCTGGCCGCAGCTGCCGGAATTGCGCACCTTCGAGAACGAGTTAGGATTGGAGCGTCCAATCTTGCGCGTCGGTGTGCGCGGCCCGCTGCCGCAGTATTTCTCCCCAGCCTGGGCCTGTACAGACAACGAGCGCCGCATTGTGGAGATGCTGTTCGAGGGGCTGGTCAAGCTGGTCCCGGATGAGACCGGCGGCTTTCGCTATCGCCCGGGGCTGGCAGAGTCTCCCCCCAAGGTGGTCCCCCTGGGCCGCCAGTTCGACTTGCCGCGCAATGCCTACTGGTCCGACGGCCGGCGGCTCAACTCTGCTGACATCGAAAACTCGTTAGACTTGCTGCGGATCGGCAAGGGAGTTGGCCGCTCACGTGTCTGGGGCGCCTTGCTCGCCGACATCGAGTCGATCAAGTCTCCATACCAGCTGACGCTGCGCCTGAAGCAAGGTTTCTTGGATCCATTGGCCCCGATGACCTTCAAGATCCTGCCGCGCGATCTTCCCGTTACCACGGAGGAGTTCGCCCGCAAACCCGTGACCAGCGGTCCTTTCCTCCTGGATCTGGTGCACTCGCGGCAATCAGATGAAACGAAGCGCGAATGTCTGGTTTTCACGGCCAATCCGTACTACGGCCAGCGGCGGACGAAACGCGGTGTTCCCCACATCCAGGAGATCCGATTTTATACCTATGCCAACAACGCCAATGGACTCGCGGCGGACTTACGCAGCGGCCGCCTGGACCTGGTGTTGGATCTGACAGCCAAGGAAGCGGAGGAGCTGAAAAAACAGAATGCCGACATTGTGGTTCCCATGCCTTCACCGGCCATACCCAATCGTCGCATTTATTTTCTGGCCGTCAACACACGCCAGTTGGACGATGCCAAGCTGCGGCAGGCGCTGTCGTGCGCTATCGATCGAGAAGGGCTGTTAAACAAACATTTCCGCGCTGCTCCGAACACGCCGCTGCACCAGCCGCTGTGCGGCCCCTTCCCCGCACGTTCGTGGGCCTGCAAACCCGAAAAAGACAGCAACAAGGCCCACCCAAGTTTGTTCGATCCAGAACGCGCTCAATTGCTGAGTGGGAATATCAAGGCCGGTCCCTTTAAGCTCAAATATGCGGCGGATAATCCAGACCTGGACGAAGCCATAAGGGACCTGTGCGCCCAGGTGAAGGACCGGACAGGAGTAGTGCTGGAGCCAATGCCTGTCACTCCCTACCAACTACGGGAGGCCGTGGAGCGGACGAAAGATTACGATCTGGCGTATTACCACTATGATTTTCTGGATGAAATTTACTGGCTGGAACCGCTGTTTGGACCACCTCCGGATGCGGACGACTCCAACAATCTCTTTAAATTCCACAATGGAGAGCTAATGAATCTTTTATTGTGGATGAAAAGTTACCGGAGCTTCGCCGAGGTGCGTCAATATCAATGGAGGGCCCAGGAACGGTTGAATCTGGAGATGCCGTTTATTCCGTTGTGGCAACTCGATCCGCTGTTGGCCTATCGACGTAATGTCCAGCCAGCCGCGCTCGATCCGCTGTTGCTGTTCGGCAACATCGAGGAATGGCGTATGCAACCGAAGTGAGTCATGCGGAGAGGCGTCTTGCCAAAATCGCTGTGGCAGTTAAGATGCCAAAGAGATGGTGGGTGTAGCTCAGTCGGTTAGAGCGTCAGACTGTGGATCTGAATGTCGGGGGTTCGAGTCCCCTCACCCACCCTCAGAGCGATTGAAAATAGAGAGGCTTGGGCTAACAGTAAAGAGTTGCAGGGCACCCTGGCAGCGTGTCCTGCAGGTCGGTGTTACAGCCTTGCGGACGCTTCCGGGAAGCGGAGCGAACCAAGACACTGTAACTGCATTGACAAACCGTGCTAACTTGGGGAGCTTCCTGCATGAAGGCGATCCTTCGCTTACGCTTCAAATCCTACCTGCTTCCGACTCTTCTGCTGATTCTGCCCGCTTCCATTCGTGCTGATGATTGGCCGCAGTGGCTCGGACCTCAGCGCGATGCCGTCTGGCGCGAAAACGATATCCTCGATAAATTTCCCGCAAACGGCCCCAAGGTCCGCTGGCGGACGCCGGTCGGCGCCGGTTACTCCGGTCCCGTCGTTGCCAACGGGCGCGTTTATGTCACGGATCGCCTTCTCGCCGAAGGCGTGAAAAATCCGGACAATCCCTTCCGCAATCCGCCAGTTCCTGGCAAGGAACGCATTCTCTGCCTCAACGAGAAGACTGGCGAACTCTTGTGGAAACATGAGTACAATTGCACCTACCAGATTTCCTATGCCGATGGACCGCGTGCCACGCCGCTTGTCCGCGACGGACGGATTTACACCCTCGGCGCGATGGGCCATTTGCTGTGCCTCGATGCCGAAAAGGGCACCGTGATTTGGTCAAAGGACTTCGTGGCCGATTGTAAGGCTCCTGTACCGATATGGGGCTTCGCTGCCAGTCCTTTGCTCGACGGCGATAAACTCATTTGCCTGGTCGGCGGCAAGGATCGTATCGTCGTCGCTTTCGACAAGAACACGGGCGCGGAAAAGTGGCACGCCCTCTCTTTCAAGAATCGGCAGTCACAAATCGGTTACTGCCCGCCCATGATCTACACCCTCGGCGGCAAACGGCAGCTCATTATCTGGCATCCGGAATCGGTCAATGGACTCAATCCGGAGACGGGCGAGTTGTACTGGTCGCAACCCTTCGCCGTCCGAGCGAACCTGACGGTTTCGATGCCGCGCCAGGCCGGCGATTGGCTCTTTCTGACCTCATTCTACAACGGCGCCATGATGCTTCAGTTCCGCGAGGGCAAGCCGAGCGTGCTTTGGCGTAGCGAGGTCACGAGTGAAATGCCGGAACGAACTGATACGCTCAACAGCATCATTCCCACGCCGTTTCTCAAGGATGGTTTTATCTACGGTGTATGCAGCTACGGCGAGCTGCGTTGCCTGCGCGCCCGCGATGGCAAACGCCTGTGGATGAGTCTCAAGGCCACGGGCGTGCCTGATGAAACTGTACGCTGGGCCAACGCTTTTTTGATCGCCCAGGGCGATCGCTTTTTCTTGCCCAATGAGAAAGGCGACCTCATCATCGCCCGGTTGACGCCGAAGGGCTATGAAGAAATCGATCGCGCCCACGTCCTGGATCCGACCGATCCCTCCCCAGGCCGGCTCGTGGTCTGGTCGCACCCGGCCTTTGCCAACAAATCGATGTACGCCCGCAACGACAAGGAAATCGTCTGCGTCTCTCTGGCCAGGTGAGAAGTAACTGTAATGCCCCCGAAAACAGGGCGTGCCTGAGATTTGGTACTCACGCTCAGCCTTGGCGGCGAGCCTTTCGGCCCAGTCGCGGAAGTCGGCCACGCTTTTCGGGCTGCCGATCCGCCTCTTTTTGTCGAGGCCGCAACGGATCTGTTATAATACAAAGGCCAACCCCATCGGAGCCGAGAGCGTAAGCGAAGACAAGTCAACCTTCGCTTACGCTCCCGGTCAGGAAGGTGGAAATGTTTTATTCGGGCCTGAAACGTAAGCGAACCAATGCAAGATCCTTTACAAATCGCCATCCAGCATCACCAGGTGGGCCGATTGCAGGAGGCCGGACGCATTTATCAGTCTGTTCTGGCGCGTAATCCGAACCACCCTGATGCGCTGCACCTGCTGGGCGTGGTGGCGCATCAGCTCGGCCAACATCAACAGGCTGCCCAGTTGATTAGCCGGGCCCTCACCCTGCGGCCGACTGCCGCCGCTTACTATGCCAACCTCGCTGAGGTCTGGCGCGCCCTGGGCCAGCTCGACAAGGCTGTAGAGTGCTGCCGGGCCGCTCTGCGGCTTCAGCCAAACTATCCCGAAGCCATCAACAATCTCGGCCTGGCTTTATTGCAGATCGGCCAAACTGCAGAAGCCATCGAGCAGTTCCAGGCTGCGTTGCGACTGCGGCCCAACTTCGCCATGGCCCATAACAACCTCGCCAACGCCCTGCGCACCCAGGGCGACCTGGAGGCGGCTATCGAGCATTTTCGCAAGGCCGTCGAATGCGATCCGAAATTGGCCGAAGCTCATAGCAATCTCGGTCAGCTCCTGTGTGAACGCCAGCAGCTGCCCGAAGCGCTGACACATTGCCAGCAAGCCATTGAGCTGCGGCCCACCTTTGCCGAAGCTCACAGCAATCTCGGCAATGTTCTGCGCGAGATGGGCAAGCTTGACGATGCTCGGCGGCATTACGTCGAAGCGTTGCGGCTCAATCCCGCCATTGGCATGATCTACAACAACATGGCTCAGTTGTTGCAAGAAGAAGGCAAGATTCCCGAAGCCCTCGCCTGGTATCATGAAGCGCTGGCTCGCGATCCCAATACACCGCGCATCCACTGCAATTTGGCCAGCGCCCTGAGCGAGCAAGACCGCTATGACGAAGCCGTCGCCGAATACGAAGTCGCCTTGCGCCTCGATCCCAACTGCCCGGAGGCGCATAACGGCATCGGCTTCGTGCGCCACGAGCAAGGCCGTGATGAAGAGGCGAAAAAACACTACCAGACCGCTTTGCAGATCAAGCCGGACTTCGCACCCGCCTACTGCAACCTCGGCACTTTGCTTGAAGAGTTAAACGATCTGAAAGGTGCCGAAGAAGCATTCCGCACGGCCCTGCGTCACGATCCCCATCACGCCGGCGCCAAGGCGCAGCTGGCGACGATGCTGCGCAGCAAGCTGCCGGACGAAGATTTGGAAGCGATGCGCCAGCAGCTGACCGAACCCGATTTGCTTCCCGGCAAGCGTGCCGTGCTGCACTTCGGGATGGCGCAGGCGCTCGATGCACGCAAGGAATATGCCGAGGCCGCTGAGCATCTGCGCGAGGCCAACGCTCTGGCCCTGGAAGCCTGGCGCAAACGCGGCGAGGGCTACGATCCTGAAAGACATCACCAATTCGTCTCCGAAATGTTGGAGACCTGCTCCCCGGCCTTCTTCACGCGCCTCCGCGGTCTGGGTGTAGATAGCGAACGGCCCATTTTCATCGTCGGTTTACCCCGCTCGGGAACTACGTTGATCGAGCAGATCTTGGCCAGCCACTCACAAATCTTTGGCGCCGGCGAGCTGCGCTTCGCCCGTGAAGATTTCGAGTCGCTGCCTGCGGTGATGGCCGGGCGCGTTGAAAACGTGCCCCCCAAAGAAGGCAGCGATCCGGCGATGGCTTACCTGGCCCGCATCGACCGCGATGCCATCCACACCGTCGCTCAGCGTCATCTCGATCGCCTGCATGCTTTGAACAGCACGGCCCTGCGTGTCGCCGACAAGATGCCGGATAATTACATGTACCTGGGTATGTTGGCCGTCCTGTTCCCCAAGGCCAAGTTCATTCACTGCCGCCGCGACCTGCGCGACATTGCCGTCTCGTGCTGGATGACCAATTTCCGGCAAATTCGCTGGGCCAACGACCTCGACCACATCGCCTCGCGTTTCCGCGAATATCAGCGGTTAATGAAACATTGGCAAGCCACGCTGCCGGTGCCGCTTCTGCACGTTGATTACGAAGAGACGGTCGCGGACACCGAAGGCGTGGCCCGCCGGTTGGTATCCTGGTGTGGTCTGGAATGGGAGCCGGCCTGTCTGGAGTTTCATCAGACCGAGCGTCCTGTGCGAACCGCCAGTGTTACCCAGGTGCGGCAACCCATTTATACCCGTTCGGTGGCGCGCTGGAAACATTATGAGCCAGCGTTAGGCAGTTTGTTCGCTCAGCTCGTCGCCGATTCCCCCGCTGGAGCTTGAGAAATCAGGTAGCCCTCTGGATTTCCTCCAGAATCAGTTGCTCCACGACCTCGGGTCGCGCCGTACCTTTGGTTTCGCGCATGACGGCACCTTTGATCGCCTGGGCAGCTTTGGTCTTGCCGGCTTTGAAATCGGCGACGGCCTTGGGATTGGCAGCAAGAGCGCGGCGGACGATTTCGACCAGCGCTCCTGTGTCGGCCACCGGCTTGATACCTAACGCATCCATCGCTTGCCTGGCGCCGCAGCCGCTTTCGAGCATGTGATGGTAAACTTCGCCGGCCATCTGCTTGTTCAGACCAATCGCTTTTTGCTCGACGATCAATTCAGCCAAGCGCTCGGGGTTCAGGGGGAAATCCTGGATCTCGATTTTACGTTCCTTAAGCGAGGCGAGCACCTGGTTGGCAACCCAGTTGCACGCCGTGCGCGCATCGCCGCTGCGCCGAGCCACGTCCTCGAAGTAGGCGACCAGCGCGCGTCCCTGCCCGGTCAACACGCTGGCATCATAGGGCGATAAGCCGTATTGCTCAACCAGACGCACGCGCTGGGCCGCCGGCAGTTCGCCCATCTCAGCCCGCGCGCGATTCAGCCAGGCATCTTCGACGACCACCGGCACCAAATCCGGCTCCGGGAAATAGCGATAATCCGAGGCTTCTTCCTTGCGACGCTGCACGATTGTCATGCCGCGATTCTCATCCCAGCCGGCCGTCGCTTTCGATACCTGTCCCGAACGATAATTCGCATCCCGTAACGCTTCTTCATACTGCCGCTGTGCTTCGTACTTCATGGCCCGCTCGACGGCACGAAAACTATTAAGGTTTTTTACCTCCACAATAGGAGTTTTGATGTCGGGGCCATCGGCCTGCGGGACGTGAATGTTGATGTTCGCATCACAGCGCAGACTGCCTTCCTGCATCTCGCAATCAGAAACGCCGATCTCACGTAAGAGCAGACGCATCTCTTCGAGATAGGTCTTGGCTTCCTCTGGCGAGGACAGGTCGGGCCGACTGACGATCTCCAGAAGTGGCGTGCCGGCACGGTTGAGATCGATCAGGCTGTCCTGGCCGCCACCGTGCTCGTCGTGCAGCATTTTGCCGGCGTCCTCTTCGAGATGGACGCGGATGATGCCGATACGCTTGCTTCCGGCCGGAGTGGGAATTTCCAGCCAGCCATCGTGGCTGAACGGCAGGTCATATTGGCTGATCTGATAGTTCTTTGGCAGATCGGGATAGTAGTAATTTTTGCGGTCCCATTTGGTGAAGCGGGCAATCTGACAATTCAAGGCCAAGGCGGCACGCAGGGCGAGGTCGAAAGCGCGACGATTCATGACCGGCAACACCCCTGGCATACCGATGCAGACAGGACAAGTGGCCGAGTTGGGCGGCAACCCAAATTGCGTGCTGCAACCGCAAAACAGCTTCGTCCGCGTCAACAACTGAACGTGAACTTCCAGACCGATGACGATGCGATACGGGAGATCGGCCA
>JAJPHU010000232.1 GCA_021325115.1 Planctomycetota bacterium
CCCGGCACCTTGACCGAAGACGATCTGCTTGATCCGCAAAGACCCAATCATCTGCTGGCGCTGGTCCCGCCCGACGGACGAATGCCGGCCGGATTGGCCTGGGTGGAATTGTCCACGGGCCTGTTCCAGGCCGCCGATGTGCCGCCGGCGCGGTTGGCTGACGAAGTGCTGCGGCTGGCGCCCTCGGAATGCTTGATCGCCGAGGCGATGACAGCGGAAACATCGGCGTTGCTCCAGCGCATCCGCGATGCTCTGCCGCAGCTGACGCTGACGCCACGGCCGGACTGGACTTTCGATAATCGAACGGCACTTGATACGTTGTTTCAACATTTTGGCGTCTCTACCTTGGCCGGTTTCGGCTTCGACGATCAGCAGCCGTGCCTTGCCGCCGCCGGGACGCTGCTCTTGTACTTGCGCGAGACACTCAAGGCCAGCCTCGCTCATCTGACACGTCTACGCCCCTATTCCGAGCAACGTTTTCTCATTCTCGATGACGTAACGCGCCGCAGCTTGGAGCTGACGCGCACGCTGCGCGATAACTCCCGCAGCGGATCGCTGCTGTCTGCTATTGATCGCACCATGACGCCGATGGGCGCCCGTCTCTTGCACGACTGGCTGCTCGCGCCCTTGGCCGAGCGCCCCGCCATCACAGCCCGGCTGGATGCGGTCGAGGAGCTATTGCACAAGCACGACCTGCGCCGTGATCTTCGGATTGGTCTGGCGGACATTGCTGACTTGCAACGTCTGACGGCGCGGGCCAGCACGGGACATGCTTCGCCGCGTGACCTGGTTGCTGTCCGCCGAACGCTCGCTCTGTTGCCGGATATCAAAACGCACCTGGTCGGCGGTGATTCCGCCCTGCTGCGCGATCTGAACGCGCGCCTGGAGCTGTGCCCCGAGCTACGCGAAATGCTGGAAACCGCCTTGGTATCCGATCCGCCGAGCAATGTGCGCGAGGGCGGCATCATCCGTCGCGGCTACAACAACGATCTCGACGAGCTGTACGAAGCCAGCACTTCCGGCAAGAAATGGATGCTTCAGTTCCAGGCCGCAGAGCAAGTGCGCACCGGCATCCCCAGCCTTAAAGTCGGCTTCACCGAAGGCTACGGCTATTACATCGAAGTAACGCACACCCATCTCAATAAGGTGCCCAAACATTATCAATTGCACCGCTCGCTCAAGAATGCCAATCGCTACATCACCGGCGAGTTGATGGAGAAGGCAGAGAAGGTGGTCCATGCCGAGGAACGGATCAAGCAGCTGGAATATGAACTGTTCGTACAGTTACGCGAGCGCGTGGCGGAGCAGACTAATCGTCTAATGCAGACGGCGGAAGTGCTGGCCACGCTTGACGTACTGGCGTCACTGGCCGAATTGGCCGCCGAGCGCAACTACTGTCGCCCAACACTGGTCGACGAGCCGGTGCTGGCCATAGAAGATGGCCGGCATCCGGTTTTGGAGCAGACGCTGCCGCCTGGCACCTTTGTGCCCAACGATATCCGGATGGGGGCAGACGATGGGGCCTTTTTACTAGTTACCGGGCCGAATATGGGTGGAAAGTCGGTATATCTGCGCCAAGCAGCCCTGTTAACGCTGTTGGCCCAAATGGGCAGCTTCGTACCAGCACGGGCGGCGCGAATCGGCCTGGCCGATCGTATTTTCACGCGCGTCGGCGCCAGCGATGAATTGAGTCGGGCGCAGAGCACCTTCATGGTCGAGATGATCGAGGCAGCCAACATCCTCAACAATGCTACGCCGCGCAGCTTGGTTATTCTTGACGAGATCGGTCGCGGCACCAGCACCTACGACGGTGTCTCGCTGGCCTGGAGCATCACCGAGTATCTGCACGATCGTATCGGCTGCCGTACCCTGTTCGCCACTCATTATCACGAATTGGCCCAACTGGCCGAGAGCTTGCCCAGCTTACGCAATTACAACGCCTTGGTGCATGAAGGGCCGGATGGCATCGTGTTCTTACATAAGATCGCGGCCGGCAGCGCCGACAAAAGCTACGGTATCCACGTTGCCGAGCGTGCCGGTGTGCCGCAAGAAGTGCTGGCCCGCGCCCGTGAAGTGTTGGCCGAACTGGAACGGCATCACCTCGAAACGCCGGAACGTCCCAGCCGCCTCCGCCGACCGCGTGCTGTGCAGCGCAGCCTGTTCGCCAATATGCAAGATCCCATCCTGCAAGAGTTGCGCGAACTTGATCTGGACCGTCTGTCGCCGGAAGAAGCAATAGCAGTTATGCGACGCTGGAAGCGCGATTTACGCTGATTCACTTTTTCACACGTGCAATTCTACGATGTCCTTATCATGCAGCACATGATCGCGCGTCACCGTTTGCCCATCGTAGACGCCGGTGCCCCAGATGCGGGCCGACTTGAGTTTGTCGGCGAAATCGCGGTGCACAATCTCGGCGAATTGCAGTACGGTGCTACCAGCCTTGCAGGTGAACGGCGCGGTCAGGTCTGGCGGCTTGCCCGGCTTCTTGCTGTAAACGCGGATGACGTTGAGCAAGCGATAGATGGCCGTACGCAACTCCTCTAGCCCGTTGCCCGATTCAGCATCGAGCGCCTGGATCGGAAAGCGCTGGCCGAATAGCTCGCGCACCAGTTCCAGCCGCTCGGCCGCGCCGGGCAGATCAAGCTTGTTGGCCGCGAGCAGCGTCTTGGTCTGGTGCAGCGCCGCTCCCCCTCCCCCCTCAATATTGGGGAGGAGAGGGGGGGCGGCCGGCACTTGGCCGATGAGGATGGTTTTGGCCTGGGCCAACCGCTCGACGACCGCCTCGGCAGCAAACGGTCCCTCATCATCGCCCAGATCGACAACCAGCACGGCGGCATCAGCGGCACGGACCATGCCGGGCAAATAGCCTTCGAGATAGTCGGCAGTGATGGGCGGCGTATCGATGAGTTGGACGCGCGTGTCTTCCCACTCCATCATGCCGGCGTGTGGCTCACGAGTGGTGAAGGGATACGCTGCTACCTCCGGTGTGGCACGGGTCAGCCGCGTCAGCAGCCGGCTCTTGCCGCTATTCGGCCCGCCGACCAGGATGACCTGTCCCGCCCCTTGCTTGGGTATTTTGTGACTGACGCCGCCTTTTTTCGGACTTTTGCGCTCTTGTTCGACCTCTTCGCGTGCTTGGCTGAGCTTCGCTTTTAACTCGGCTTGCAGTTTCTCGCTGGCCTTGTGCTTGGGCACCAGCGCCCACATACGTTTGAGACATTCCAGACGCTCTTCGGCGGTCTGGGCGCGTTTGTATTCCGCTTCGGCTTGGAGATATTGGGGAGTGAGATTGACGGCCATGTTCAGGCTCCTCAAGGGGCTTATACGTGATCCGCCAGAGATAAAGTTTATCGCGCGGAGATTAGCTCCGTCGAACCCTCTTTTCCCACTACCGCTGTTCCGATTACAATACCTATATAGCTATCATAATTGATATTCTTTGTCATTTTTTGCGGACGGAAAACAGGATCGGCACCTCGGCGCGGAAGCCGAGATCTTGCGTCCCCTGTCCGACATCAAATTGGAAGACAGCCTCGCGCTTGCCGGACTGGCGCGGGATCAGACGAAGCAAGCGATACTCCAGGCGCTGGCCGGTCAACTCCGGAGTAAACGGTGCCTCGGTCATCAGGACCGCTTCCAACCAGCGGTCCGTACTATCCGCCCCTCTGCGAACAAGCCCTGAGCCAGACAGCCGCAGCGCGTGCGTGACACCGCCGTTATTATGGACTTTGAGGAGAGTCCATAGCGGTTTATCCTGATGAAGTTGAATCTCGGCTGGACCACGCATTGCCTTGACCCGGCTTTCGGCGTTGATATTGATCGCAATCAGACAGTGGGCGTCGAGCAGCTTTTGCACAGCGGCGCAAGTCGCTGCGGGATCGTCTGGATTGCGCTGGAGAAGCATCGTGAGTCGATAAACTGTCTGCTCCGGCAAAGGGGAAGTGGTTTTGTCCAGTGCCCGCAGCAGCTGCCGACAGTGCTCGCGGAACGGTGCCCATTCGACTTCCTCAACAATGGGAAGCGTGGGCTGCACATCGATACGGAGGACCGTGAAGAACATCAGAATCTGTACAAGGAAGAAGATTCGAAACATGAGACAACTCTACTTCTCGTTCCCAAACAGAGTTGGGGAACGCCTGTTTACAAAACTCCGCTTCGCGTTCGGCTCCTGAGTCAGACGAGAAGCAGAGTCTCCCGACTTGCATTCCTCAACTCTGCTTGGGAAGGAGAGCAGAACGAAAGCAGAATGTCGGCCATTCGCTTAATTTCGGCAAGCATCTGAGCTAAGAGCTAGCGGACCAAACCTTCTCTCCCCTCGTGGGGGAGGGCTGAGGTAGGAGGTGTCAAGGCAAGGGAGCCCAGGAGGGGTGTCCCCCCACCCCAACCCTCCCCCACAAGGAGGGAGGGAAAAGTTCACTAGCCCTAAATTATCTTACGGAGTCCGGCATCTGTTGACCGATCTTCCGCGATGCGCTACAGTGAAGTAGCTTCCGAAAGGGGCTTACGCAACGTCGTTGTTGCTATCCTCGTCCTGCCGAACGGAAGGAAAGGGTATCCGTGCAGAAAAAAGCTAAATTGCCAGGCCGACGACGGCGCTGGCTGTTTTCCGGGTTATTGCTGTTGTTCCTGTTGTCGCTTATCTTGTTCGCGTGGCTGTACCAGCACGAACCCGGTTATGTCCCCTTAAAATATGGCGAGTTTATCCAAGTCCTCAACGCCAGCCGCTACGGCCAGGGGGTTCGTCTGCAAAAAGTCCAAGTCAATCACGCCGACATTCGCGGCGAGATCGTCACCTCCGATCTTGTCTCCGGCGCCGGTCTGAACGGCAAACATTCCCAAATCATTGCCTTCCGTACGCCACGCATCGGACTGGAAGACGATGCGAGCCTGCACACTCTGCTACAATCGGCCGCTGGGGCCAACTTCCAGGGCGGCGAAGAAGACTCTGTTTTCAAGACGATTGGCGTCAGTATCGGGTCGATCTTGATTGTTGCTTCGCTGGCGGTAGGGCTGATGCTGGTGCTGCGTTGGCTGATCGGCAGCGGCTCGTCGCTGACTTTCGGACGCAGCAAAGCCAAGGTGTATGCCCAGAAAGACCTCCACGTGACGTTTGAAGACGTCGCCGGTATTGATGAGGCCGTCGCTGAGCTGCGCGAGGTCGTAGACTTCCTCAAGACGCCGGACAAATATCAGGCCCTGGGCGGCCGTATTCCCAAGGGCGTGCTTCTGGTCGGCCCGCCGGGCACCGGCAAGACGCTTCTGGCCCGCGCCGTAGCCGGCGAGGCCAACGTGCCGTTCTTCAGCCTCAGCGGCAGCGATTTCGTCGAGATGTTCGTCGGTGTCGGCGCGGCCCGTGTCCGTGATCTGTTTGCCCAGGCCGAGAGCCGGGCGCCTTCTATGATCTTTATCGATGAGTTGGATGCCCTGGGTAAAACACGCTCCGGCATCGCCGTTGGTGGACATGATGAACGCGAACAGACCCTGAATCAACTGCTTGTCGAAATGGACGGTTTCGCTTCCGACCGCGGCGTCATCATCATGGCGGCGACCAATCGACCGGAGACACTCGATGCCGCCCTGTTGCGGCCAGGACGCTTTGATCGCCAAGTGGTGGTCGATCGCCCCGACATCCTGGGCCGCGAAGCCATCTTGAAAGTTCACGCCCGCAATGTGCGTCTCGGTCCTGATGTGGACCTGCGTCGCGTCGCCGCCTTGACGCCCGGCTCGGTCGGCGCCGATTTGGCCAATCTTGTCAACGAAGCAGCGTTGATGGCGGCGCGCGGCGGCAAAGAGGTAGTGGGCATGGCCGAGCTGGAAGAGGCCATCGAGCGCGGCGCCGTCGGCCTGGAGCGCAAGAGTCGTATCATGAATGCCGACGAGAAACAGCGTGTCGCTTATCATGAGGCCGGCCATGCCTTGGTGGCCTGCTCCTTACCTAACACATCACCGGTCCATAAAATCTCTATTATCCCACGCGGCGTTGGCGCTCTCGGCTACGTCCTGAGTCGGCCCGAGGAGGACCGCTATCTCGTCACCCAGTCGGAGCTGGAAAGCCAGATCAAGGTAGCATTGGGCGGCACCCTGGCCGAAGAATTGGTATATCGAGAAGTCTCCAACGGCGCGACCAGCGATCTGGAGCAAGCCAGCCGCATCGCCCGCAGCATGGTCAAGGAATTCGGCATGAGCCGGCTGGGCCGCATCAGCTTCCAGGAACGTTCCGGTGCAGCCTTCCTCAAAGGCACAGCTAACGAGAGCGAACGCAACTACAGCGAGCAGACAGCTCACGAGATCGACATGGAAGTGCGTGCGATCCTATCCGAGGCCACCACGGCAGTGCGCGAACTGCTGCGAACACGCCGCGCTGCCCTGGAAGCGATTGCCCAACGGCTGATAGAAAAGGAAGTGATGGACCGTGCGGAATTGATGCAACTGTTGGAGCAGCACATTCCAGGTCCGCGACTGGTGCCCGGGTCGGAGGCACTGCACGGCCCACCGGCCCCGGTGGAAACGGAGGAAGATATTTCCGGGCCGCACGCGTCCGCGTGCGGCGGCTAGCACAGGTACACGGCAATGTCCGTCATCCAAGCCCTGCAACTGAAACCGCCTGCGGAGTTTTTCCACGTCGAGCGCATCACCAAGACGTTGCCGGAACGGCCGCCGCATCGGCCACATCGCATCATCGCCGTCATGCCGGCCTACAACGCCGAACGCACGTTAGCTTCGACCTTGGCCGACATGCCGCCGGGTTGTGTCGATGAGATCATCCTCGTAGACGATGGCAGCCAGGACCGCACCGTCGAGCTGGCCCGCGAAATGGGCCTGACGGTCCTCGTGCATCCGCACAACCGCGGCTACGGTGGCAATCAGAAGACGTGCTACCGCGAAGCCCTGGCGCGCGGCGCCGACATCGTCGTCATGATCCATCCCGATTATCAGTACGATAGCCGGGTGGTCCCACACGCGGTCGGTTTCATCGAAATGGGCATCTGCGACGTGGTATTGGGCAATCGCATCCGTTCGCGTCAGGAAGCGCTGGCCGGCGGCATGCCGTTGTATAAATATATTAGTAATCGCTTTTTGACTGGTGTGGAGAACTTCGCCCTCGGCCAAAACCTCGGTGATTTCCACAGCGGCTTCCGCGTCTATCGCAGGGCTGTCCTCGAACGCATCCCATTCGAGAAGAACTCCGATGATTTTGTGTTTGACACGCAATTTTTGGTACAGGCGGTGCGTTTCGGCTTCCGTCTGGGCGACATCCCCGTCCCGGTGCGTTATTTCGATGAGGCCAGCACCATCAATTTCCGCCGCAGTTTAAAGTACGGCTTCTGCACGCTGGGCATGGTCGGCCAATACTGGCTCGACCGTCTCGGTATTTGTCGTTGTCCGCTTTTCGTTCCTAAATGAATTTCTCTTGCCTTGCTCGCTGACTTTGGGCTATCATTCCTCGGTCCTGTGGAACAAGGAGGTTCCCTTATGATTCGCAAGAATACTTCCTCGGAAGAAGACTCGTTCTTTAACATCGCCCAAGCTCGCTGGGTGATCGGTGTCCTGGGCCTGTTGATCGCCGTCGTCGGCAAGGAGAGTTTGCTAGGGCTACTGCTGCGGCAACTGCGGCGTGAGATCGACAGCCTGATTCAGGATGAGGAGCCTTCGCCTGCGGTGCAGCGGGCCGCACGCTACAGGGACAATTGAATGGAACATTTGCAAGCAGCCGACGAAGGTATACTTTACTGGTGTGAGAACCATCACTCATCCGTCGGCAATGCCGTGATGGAATTGGGCACACTGCTGGGCGAGCGGGCCGTGGTGATCGGTGTGCTCGGAGCGGTGCTGTTCCTCTTTTGGCTGGCCGGTCAGCGGCGCGCGGCACTTATCCTGTTATTGGCATCGCTCTTGGGAATTGGCATCAGCGAATCTACCAAGCGCCTCATCCAGCGCGAACGGCCAGACGTGGCCTGGAAATTGATCGAGCGTCCACACTCCCCGAGCTTTCCCAGTGGCCACGCCCTCAACACGACGACCTTGTATGGCGGCCTGGCCCTTCTGGTCTCACGCCGTCTGCGCCGCCGTCTGGTCTGCACATTGGTCCTTCTCGTGGGGTTCGCGCTGCCGCTGTTAAGCGGCATCAGCCGGCCTTATCTCGGCGTCCATTATCCCAGCGACGTGCTCGCTGGCTGGACCGCAGGTTTGGCCTGCGCGCTCTTGGCACTGTGGGCCGATCAACGCTGGGGTGAACAGCGAA
>JAJPHU010000381.1 GCA_021325115.1 Planctomycetota bacterium
GGAGGGAAATGTCCGTTCGTCCTTAATTCTAACGAAAGACTACCGGATAAAGCCGTAGGGCAGCTGCCCGCGTGCCTGAAAATGGGCGAGCTGACGGCTTGCTCCACGGCTTTGTCCGGCAACTCTAAAGGAACCGCCAAGACGCCAAGGAAAGACCGAGGAAAAACAAAAGAAGCCGAAAGTCAGTACAATCAGATCATCTCTTTTTTGGTGCTTTGGCGATTCCTTTGATATCGTGCTTCTTCCTTCAACTCGATGTTGTGGCGGATCTGCTTGCCGCCCTTTTTCACCTTCGCTCTGTTCTCCTGTCTCGCAGAACGCCCCAGAACACCAAGACAGCAGCGATCCACAGATGAACGCTTTTCGTGTATTAATAAGATCCCTCTAGTTGAATAGATTTTTTGCTAAAGACTGTTTCAAAACCTGAGCGGGGGGCGTTAGCCCCCCGAGCATCGCCGCACTCGGGGGGCTAACGCCCCCCGCTCAGGGAGTTTTGAAACGGCCTCTATGTATATTAATGGACCCGGATTCGTTCGTGCGTTAACAAAAAACGAAAAATGCTCTCGTTTCCATGCTCCGCGTGCTCTTGCAAGGTTCATGATGCGCCGCTACCTTGAAAAAACGACTTCACGAGGCCGTTGTCTGATTCGGTTCGTGATGCTTCTACGAAGCATCGCCGCGGCGGCCTGACGCTTCTGCAAAGCGTCGCTAACCAGAGGAACGGAGATGAATGAAACGCAACGTCGGCGCAGGAGATGGTTAGGGAGCGGCATGGCGTTTCTTCTTGTCGCCGCCGGGATTTTCCTGACGCTGTATGGATGCAGCCGCAACGGCGACAACGGCGCAGACCTTCCTCCACCGGCCCATCCGTCGGCTACTCCTCATCTGCCCGAACGCATTCAGCGTTTCTGCGGCAGCTGCCACGATAATCCTCCTGCCGACACCTTTCCGCGCTTCGCCTGGAAAGACCTCATCGAACGCATGTACCTGATCTTCAACGAGTCCGGCCGGCCCTTGCAACCGCCGCCCATTGAGGAAGTGGTCCGTTACTTTGAGGAACGAGCGCCGTTGCAACTGCCGCCCGCTGCTATCCGCCGCGCCGATCACCCCTTGTCGGTGCGCCTGGCACGCCGGGATTATCCGGTTTGCGAAGGGCCGTACCAAGACCCCTCGCCACACGTCTCCCACGTTAATCTTGTCCACTTTTTCGATCCTAAAAAGCTAGATGTATTGGCCTGCGAGATGAAGGGCGGCGCCGTGTTGCTGCTCCAGCCTTATCTTCCGCAGCCGAAATGGCACGTCCTCTATGAGACCGGACCCGATAAGGGCTTCAACCCTGCCCATGCCGAAATGGCCGATCTGGACCAAGATGGCATCGCGGACATTCTCGTTGCCAATCTCGGCAGCTTCCTGCCCACCGATCGTCGCTGCGGCAGCGTCTTATGGCTGCATGGGCGGGGCGATGGGCATTTCGAGCCGATCACTCTGTTCAAGGACAAGGGCCGCATCGCTGACGTGCAAGTTGCCGACTTCAACGGCGATGGCAAGCTCGACCTGCTTGTCGCTGCCTTCGGCTGGAACAAGATTGGCGAGATTTATTATCTGGAGAATCGCACAAAGGACTGGAAGAAGCCAGAGTTCACTCCCCACATGCTCGACGATCGCCACGGGGCCATCCACGTGCCCAGCGCCGACCTCAACGGCGATGGCAAGCCCGATTTTGTCGCCCTCCTTAGTCAGGAGAGCGAAACCATCGTTGCCTTCCTCAACGACGGTCAGGGACGCTTCGAGAAGCGAACGCTCTTCAAGGCCTCGCACCCTGGCTATGGCTCCAGCGGCATTCAGCTTGTCGATCTCAACGGCGACGGCAAACTCGACGTGCTCTACACCAACGGCGATGTGCTCGATAAACCGTATCTGCTCAAGCCGTATCACAGCATTCAGTGGCTGGAAAACAAGGGTGATTTGACTTTCGAGCATCATCCGCTGACGCCGATGTACGGGGTCCACCGAGCCGTGGCCGGCGACCTCGACGGCGACGGCGATCGCGACATCGTTGCCGTCTCTTTCCTGCCGGGGGAAAACTTCCCTGAGCGCAGCGAGCAGAAATTGGATGCCGTTATCGTGTTGGAGCAGACAGCGCCCGGCGTGTTCGCCCGGCATACCCTAGAGACGGAAAACTGCGATCACGTTACCTGTGCTATCGGCGACGTTTTCGGTTCCGGCAAGCTCGACGTGGTTACGGGCAACTTCACGACCCAGCCCCTTAGGCATGCTCTCACGATCTGGAAAAACCTGGGAATAGTCAAATAGGATCGCCGTTATGAACACGCCGCAGCAGGCTTCCGCATTCGACGACCTTGCCGACAAGATTGCCCGGCTGGTTCAGGAGCGCGGCTGGAACCAGGAGGAGTTCGCACGCATCAGTCGCCTCAATCGCCATACGGTTCGACAGATCCTCTTGCCGGGTGAGCATCGCCGTCTCCGCAACGCCACCATCGGCGCCTGTGCCCGCGCTCTGGGACTGACGGTCAATGAATTGCGCACCTTGCCTGTGGAAAAGCTGTTGCCACGCATGAACGAGGCACACCCGGCCAACGGCGTGGCGCCCTTGCGCCGCTTGTACGAGAAAGCTATGCAGCCGGAGCTGATCGCCTGGATCGAACGCAACGGCGAGCGCGCTCAGCAGCTGTCTGACGGCGAGGTTGATGAATTGTTGGCGCTGCAAGAATCGTTGGATGCTTTGAATGCGATCGGCGTCGAAGGATTCGTGCAGCAGCTGGAACGCCGCCGCCGTCTCTTGCAACAGGTCCAGGTCATCGCTGCAACCGAGTACCGCAGTCTGCTCGAACAGTTCGTCGCCCTGCTCTATGAGAAAGTGCAACCGGGGCGTGAACGCTCGTAGAAAAGATTTACCCTCTCGCACAGGATGCCCCTTCCAGAGGGGCACCCCACAAATGGAGTTGACCTTGATTCGCTGGCGCGGGTAGCTATGCTAATTTCATGTCTCGATATGTCCCGCCAATCTCCACTTCTCCCTCTCCTTCCTCTCTCTCCCTATCCTCACGGCGCTGGCGTGTAGATACGTTTCGTGCCTTGCGGCATCGCAATTATCGGTTGTATTTCTGCGGACAATTCGTATCGGTGACCGGCTCGTGGGCGCAGAGCGCCGCCTTGATGTGGTTGGCCTACGAGCTGACACGCGAAAACCGCTGGCCGGCTCTGGTCGGTGCGATGCAGGTGCTGCCCACCGCCATGCTGGGCGCCTGGGGTGGCAGCCTGGCTGATCGCCTGTCCAAACGGGCGCTGATCTTTCTGACGCAAGCGTTGTTGCTTCTGCTGGCTATGCTGTTGGGAGGGCTGGTGCTCCTGGGGCAGGTCACCCCCTGGCACCTGCTGGCCGTGGCTACGGCGGCCGGCATCGTCAACGCCATCGATTTGCCCGCCCGCCTGGCGTTTGTCATCGACATGGTGGGCCGCGATGACCTGCCCAACGCCATCGCCCTGAATTCCATGCTCTTCAATCTGGCGCGGATGTTTGGGCCGATTGTCAGCGGCGTTCTCTTCACCCTGGTGGGACGAAGTGGCACAGGGCAAACCGCGGCCGGCTTCTGTTTCTTGCTCAACGGTCTCAGCTTCGTAGCTGTACTGGCAGCGTTGGCCTGGATGGAGCTGCCGCCAATCCGGGGCGAAGAGCGAACGGTCGGTGTCAGTCGGCCGGTTGACATCGGTCGTTCGCCCCTCGCCCCGGATGTGTGGGCAGGCTTCCGCTATCTGGGCCAGCATCCGCGGCTGATTCTTCTGCTGGGGCTATCCGGCGCCATGTCGCTATTCGGTTGGCCGATCCTGTCGTTGCTGCCGGCGGTGGCGGATCAGCGTTTGCGCGGCAGCACCGAGGCTTACGCCTGGATGCTCAGCGCCATTGGCGGCGGCGCGGGCCTGGCATCGCTATTGGTGGCTTCGTTCCACACGACCGGGCGACGCCGCTGGTTTCTCGCGGCCGGCGTCAGCCTGGCGGCATCGTCGCTTTTGGGATTAGCCCTGGCGCGTTCGTTGCCTTTGGCTGCAGGATGTTGCGCGTTGCTCGGCTGCGGCTTAATCTTGTTCTTTCCGACCAGCCAATCGATCATGCAACTCAGCTCCGCCGACCACGTCCGCGGCCGGGTCATGGGCATCTGGTCGATGGTGCTCAGCGCCGCTTTTCCGCTGGGGCACATACTGGCCGGCAACGCCGCCGATCGTTACGGTCTGCCGTTGGTGTTGGCCCTTATGGGACTGGGCATCGCCGCCGCATCGGCCCTGGTATTTCTGCTGCTGTGCCTTCATTCTTTGGCCAGCAAGCCCAGGCTGCGGCGATAATCAGCCTTGTGTTGCTCCACGCCTTGCTCGCGGTCCAGTTTACGCCAGGCTTCGGCGACTTTTTGCAAGGTCTTCTCGGCATCGGCGCCCTTCAGCAGCGCCTCGCGGAGTCCACGGACAAGGACCGCCCGATGTGCCGCCTGCCGAGGAGTGCGCAGGCACAGTGCCGGGTTTTTCAAATTGCGATGCAACAATGTCTCATCCAGAAGATCGCGGAGATGCACGGCCTGCTTATCTTCGAGGTCGAAGGTGTCCCAGCGATGACGATAGAGTTGGCCAGTGCGTGTAGGGCCGCCCTGGTCAATAGAACCTAAAAATATCTGTGTACTCGTTTTAGGCCCAGCCAGATCCGCTAACAGAGCAAAGGCGGCTTCGGGATTGCGGCTGGAACGCGAGACGATGGCCAACCAGCCGGCGCCGCCCAGGTACGGCAGCCAATTGGATGCACCGGAGGGCCGCCGCTCCTGGCCGGTCTGAAAATCGAAATAGCGATCGCCGCCGGGTACTCGGCAGATGCCAACCTTGTCGCGCAGGGCCGGCGTCTTCTGAAAGGTCACCAGCCACGGCGCATCGATCAGGCACAGCACGGCCCGGCCGTCACGGAACGCCTCTTCCGGATGGTCTGCCGGCTCAGGAGGCCGGCACGCTTGCAAGCGCTGCAACAATTGCAAGGCGTGGACAAAGCCGGGAGCGGCAATGCGCGGCTGGCCGGTCTGGAAGTCGTAATGGAAGGAGAACAGATCGTCCGGACGATAGGCCCGGCGGTCTTCATCATCCCGGACAGCACGGCGGGCAAAGCCGGCAGCTACGGTGTAAAAGAGACGATCGAGGTCGGCGTCTGCGCGCGGCAGCGGCGGCAGGCTCGGGCCGGGCCGGCCGGCCAAACCCTTGTCCCGGAAATGCTCGGCCAGTTGAGCGAACTGCTCCCAAGTCACGGGACCATCTTTGAGTAAATCGGCTCGATAGCAGCACAAAGGCGCTTCGCCGACCAGGGGCAAACCATAGGCTTTGCCGTCCCATTGCACCAGTTGCTCGCGCCAGATAGGTAGCAAGTCGCTCCAGGCGAAGGGATTGGCAACGGCTTTGTAAGCATCGGGCAAAGGTGCGATCTTCCCGGCGGCAGCCCAGCGCGGCAGCTCGGCCGGAGAAACGATCCACACATCGACCGAAGCCTCTCCCATGATCCCCCCCTCCGGGGAGGATAAGAGGGAGGGCTGCTCTGATTCTTTCGATGGATTGTACAACTCAACGGCGATTTTCACGCCTTGCCTCAGTGCCCAGGATTGCCCGCGGCTGCGCAACAGGGACGCCGTCGCTTCGGTCGGACAGGCAATACGCAGCTCCCCCACGCCCGGTTGTTCTTGTGCTGGAATCGGATGGGGAGAAGCAGCCGGACGACAGCCGGCCAACGTTCCCCCGCAGAGAATGGGCATGAGACAGGAGGAAAAAAATAAGCGAAGATGCGCTCTTTTTAGTTGCATGAATACGGCCTCGGCCTGTACAATTAGGAATGTCTTTCATTGCCTCCACCTATTGTACACGTGTTACGTTAGGGACTGACAGCCCACAAAGGTGGAGACACAGGGGAAGTCTGCCAAAGAGCGAGGCTCGCGTGCAAGCAAGATCGCTCCCAAGGCATTTGGAGCAGTGAAGACGGCGCCAGATTAGGTAAGCTCCACCGGATCGTCACTCTGTGTGTTACGTCGTCCGGCCTGAAACAGCGTTGTCTCAGAGAGGAAAGAGGTCGTTTTTATGAAACTGAGCCTGATCGTGCTGACGCCGGGAGCCAATCAAGGGAAGGTGCTGGAGATTAAGCTGTCCCAATTCGTGATTGGACGCGATCCACAGTGCCATCTCCGCCCCGCCAGCCCAATGATTAGCAAGCGCCATTGTGCCCTTCTCCAGCGCGCGGGCAAGGCCTTTGTCCGCGACTTCGACAGCACCAATGGTACGTTCGTCAACGACGTTCCTGTCAAGGGCGAAGTTGAGCTGCACGATGGCGACCAGTTAAAGCTCGGTCCGCTGCTGTTCAAGGTAGCGCTCGAGACCAGTACGCCGGTGAATCGTCCGACGCCGCCGCCACCGACCAAGGCAGCCGACAAGACCGCTCGCCCCGCCAAGTCTGCCACGCCAGTGCCGGCCACGGCCAGCAAGCCGGACGCCGCGGATGCTTCGGCCACGCCGCTTCCTGCGACACCTGCCGCCGCCGCCGACAAGTCCGACGATGCCTCCAGCGATGATGACATTGCTGCCCTGTTGCTGTCACTCCATGACGACAGCTCGTCCGGATTGTCCAGCAGCAATGCCGAAGTGCCCGAAGGCAGCACCGTCCACGAGATGCCCTTACCGCCGGAACTGGCCGCTCAGGCGGCTCAGCAGGAGAAGGAAAAAGCCCAGCCTGCCAAGCCTGCTACGCCCGCCAATACTTCGCAGGCCGCCAAGAGCATCCTGGAAAAATACATGAAACGACCCCGCACATGAACGAAAGGGATAGGCGTCTGGAAGTAAGCGATTCCTTGGCGAACGGCCGGCATAAGCGGGCTGGTAGGACAGGGCAGCCCGCTTATGCCGGCTGTTCGCCCACTTCGGAATGGCTGGCTGGTCAGTTGCACTCCTGGTTTGTCCACCATCAGCGCGATCTCCCTTGGCGGCGCGACCGCGATCCCTATCGCATCTGGGTCAGCGAGGTCATGCTTCAGCAAACCCAGGCGGCCACCGTCATTCCCTATTTCGAGCAATTCTTGCAAGCGTTTCCCACGGTGAGAGATCTCGCAGCCGCCGAGGAGCAAGAGGTACTGCGGCTCTGGGAAGGACTGGGGTACTATCGACGCGCCCGCGATCTGCATCGCGCCGCCAAGGCAATCGTGGCGCAGCACAACGGGCAAATTCCGGACGATCCCGCCCTTTTGGGCCGGCTTCCCGGCCTGGGGCGCTACACTTGCAACGCAATCCTCTCGCAAGCCTTTGATCGACGCTTGCCGATCCTGGAAGCGAACAGCCAGCGCGTGTTGAGCCGGCTGTTCGGCCGCACGGACGATCCGCGTCAATCGGCGGCCCGGCGTTGGCTGTGGCAAGCCGCCGAGAGCATTCTTCCCGATCGAGAGGTAGGCACGTTCAATCAAGCACTGATGGAGCTGGGCGCTCTGGTTTGTACTCCGGCGGCGCCGCGCTGTTCGCAATGTCCGTTGGCCGCTCGTTGCGTGGCTCGGCAACTGGGCCAACAAGAGACGATCCCTGCCCGGACGCCGCCGCCAGAGATCCTCCACGTCCAGGAAGCCGCCGTCGTTGTTCACCGAGGGCCGCAAGTGTTGCTTGTGCAGCGGCCCTCTAAGGGACGCTGGGCCAGCCTGTGGGAGTTCCCGCATGGACCGCTTCTCGACAGAGAATCCCACGAAGCTGCCGCAGCCCGTTTGCTGCACCAGTTGACGGGGCTCCAGGCAAAGGTGGGTCCAGAGTTGCTCACGATCCGCCACAGTATCACGCGCTATCGCATTGTCTTGACCTGTCTGGAAGCCGAACACGCCAGCGGCGAATTTCAATCCGATTTTTATGTCGAGGGCCGTTGGCTATCTCTCGCCGACCTCGCCGTTTATCCGGTCAGCTCTCCGCAGCGCCATCTCGCGCGCTTTCTCCTTTCACCCAGCCGCCAACGCCGCCTGTTCTGATTGCTGCTGACAGCGCCGGGCTAAAAAGGTAACATGATGGTGGGACACTGTTTCTTCCGGGGAGAAATGTCATGCAAACCTTGCCTCGCGGGGTGACACTGCTTCTGATCGGAGCGGCGTTGACGGGCTGTGTTGCCAACAATGCCAATACAACTCGATCGAGCGGGCATAAACCGGCCGACGCCAGCAAAACAGCGCCGGAGATTGCCGGGGTCGATGCCGAGGGTACGAAATTTCGCCTGAGCGATTATCGCGGCAAGGTGGTGTTGCTCGATTTTTGGGCCTCCTGGTGAGGGCCGTGCCGAAGCATGTTCGATCACGAGCGGTCGCTCGTGCAGAAGTATCAAGGCCGGCCTTTCGCTCTTCTGGGCGTCGATGAGGACAGCGATCGGGAATCTCTCCAAAAGGCACAGAAAAAGTATAATTTGAACTGGCGCTCTTGGTGGGACGAAGACAGTGCCATTGCTGCCCAATGGAAAGTGGAAGGGCTGCCGATGTTGTTCCTGCTTGATCCCAAGGGCATGGTGCGCTGGCAAGGTGTAGGCGTACCCGACTTCAAGTCGCTCGAGCAGCGCATCGAACAGTTAGTGAAAGAAGCCGAGTCCGAAGGCAACAAACAGGCGGCGCTGAGTCGAAGATAGCCAGCGCCTGCACATGGCGAACCGGCAGTGTAAGTTGCCGGGTGGGGACACATCCCTCGCCTGGCAGCTTACGCTGCCGGTTCGCCTTTGTATGATAAGATAGCAGCTTGGATTACCCTCTAGGCGGAGACCATCACAATATGTGTCAAGGTATGCGGCCCACCACACTCCAGGAATTGCGGGCGAGCGGCTGGAAATCGAAAAGCGTCAAACAAGAAATCCGCGACAATTTCCTGCGGATGCTCCAGGCCGGCGACGATCTTTTTCCTGGCATCATCGGTTACGAGAACACGGTCCTTCCTGAAATCAGCCTCGCTATCCTCGCCGGGCACGATATGCTTTTTCTCGGCGAGAAAGGCCAGGCCAAGAGTCGGCTGATGCGTTCCCTGGTCCGTTTTCTCGACGACGCTATTCCCTACATCGACCATCCGTCTTGTCCGGTACATGAAGATCCTTATCGTCCCATTACCGCTGCAGGTAAGCGTCTGTTGGCCGAGTTACCCGAAGATCAGGTCCGTATCGCCTGGTGGCCGCGGCAGCAACGCTACGCCGAACGGCTAGCGCCGGGCACCAAGTTCGCCGACATCATCGGCGAGCTCGATCCTGCCAAGCTGGCCGCCGGCACCAGCATGTCCACAGAAGAGGCGCTGCATTTCGGGCTGATTCCACGCATGCACCGCGGCATCTTCGCTATGAACGAAGTGCCAGAGTTGGACGAGTTGGTGCAAGTTGGCCTGTTCAACATTCTCGAAGAGCGCGACGTGCAGATTCGCGGCTACCCAATCCAGTTCGATCTCGATGTACTGATTTTGTTCTCGGCCAATCCTACGACCTACAATCGTTCGGGCAAGGTCATCCCGCAGCTGAAAGACCGCATCGGCTCGCTGATCCAGACGCACTATCCGCTCGATCGTTCACTGGGCATCGAGATCATGGAACAAGAGGCCGGCATCGATCTGGGCGGCGATTATCCGGTGCTGGTGCCGTACTTCATGAAGGAGATTGTCGAGCAGATCAGCATCTGCGCCCGTAAATCGAAGTACGTAGATCATCAATCCGGCGTCAGCGCCCGCTTCTCGATCGCCAACTACCGCACGATGGTGGCCAGCGCCCGCCAGCGCGGCGTGCGCCTGGGCGAGCGTCCAGCCGTGCCGCGCATCAGCGACCTGGGACATCTCTATTCCTCGTCGCTGGGCAAGCTGGAGCTGGACATGATGGGCAGCCAGCAAATGTCGGAGAAACAGGTGCTGGAAGCGATCATCGCCGAGGCGATCCGCCTTGTCTTTGAGGAATACGTGGAAAAGGCAGGGCTGGACGAAATTGCCGGCGTTTTCAGCAAGGGGGTCAAGATCGAGGTCGGCGACCTGTTGCCGTCGTCGCACTACGCCGAGCGTCTGAAGCGTGTGCCGAAGGCATGGGAGAAGGCATTCGAGGTCAATCCCAGCGAAAACGAGGCTGTGCGGGCCTCGTGCGTGGAATTTGTCCTGGCCGGGTTGTATGCTACCGATCGCATTTCACGGTCGCAGAAACACGGGAGGATCACGTATGAAATCCGATAAGTTCCCCGCAGGAGACAAGCTGAAAGCGTAAGCGACGGCCAATGAATGTCAAAGGCCCGAAACGGCTTGGCAGTATATAGATTTCCCAATTGTTCGATGGTCTGTTTCTATTCTAATCGCCGTAACAATACGGAAACAATCGTGACACTTTTCCTTGCCATCGAAACTTCCTGTGATGAAACGGCCGCTGCCGTCTTCACGGACGAGCCGCAGATTCTCTCCAGCATCATTGCTTCGCAGACCGACTTGCATGCGCGTTTTGGCGGCGTCGTGCCAGAGGTTGCCGCTCGCGCTCATTTGCAGCGCCTGCTGCCAGTTATCGACGAAGCACTGAAGCAAGCGGGGGTGCGTCTCGAAGAGATCGGCTGTATCGCCGTGCATAACACGCCAGGCTTGATTGGCGCTCTGTTGGTCGGCGTCAGCGCGGCCAAGATGCTGGCGCTGGCCCTGGAGGTGCCGCTCATTGCCGTCAATCATATTGAAGGCCATATCTACGCCGCACGCCTGGCGGCAGGGCGCGATATCTTTCCTTGCGTCGGCCTGGTGGTCAGTGGCGGACACACGGTCCTGTTTCATTGCCGCGATGCCCTGCATTTCGATATGCTGGGCGGCACGCTGGACGATGCGGCCGGCGAAGCATTCGACAAAGTAGCCAGCCTGCTCGGTCTGGGCTTCCCTGGCGGGCCGGCCGTCGAACGCGAAGCCGCGCAAGGCAACCCCGATGCGGTTGCCCTGCCCCGCGCTTTCCTTCATGAGGAGCGACTCGATTTCAGCTTTAGCGGTCTTAAAACGGCAGTATTGTACGCGCTGGCGGGGCAGAACCAACCGCGGCCGGCGCCGCCGCCGCCCGGTAAACCACGCGCGGACCTGGCCGCTAGTTTTCAAAAAGCGGTCGTCGATGTCCTGGTCGCCAAAGCGCGGCAAGCCTTGCGGCATACTGGCCTGCGCCGCTTGGCCGTCGGCGGCGGCGTCGCTGCCAATCGCTGTTTCCGAACGGCGCTGGAAGCAATGACGCGCGAAGCGGAGGCAGAGTTGATTATCCCGCCGCTGGCGCTCTGTACCGACAACGCGGCGATGGCTGCCCTCGCCGTGGAGAAGTGGAAGCGGCAAGACTGGGCCACGCTCGATCTCGACGCCGTGCCGACATGGACGCTCCCAGGGATGACTTGAGTTTTTCTCCGCTTTTTCCGCGAAAAAGCGCCTTTTTCCTCCACGACTCGACACATTCGGGCGCTTGTGTGCATTTTGCTCATTCTGCTGTTGCCGAATCCTCCAGAATCGAGCCAAATCGCCTTGCCTTGCCGTCCTCCATTCGTTGGCGCGGGTATAGTTGGGTGGAATCAGGGAGGATGTCCTCCATCATGGATGTTGGCCGGCCCCTCCCGTGGAACACTCACGGACCCCACCATCATGAAAAAACTGCTCTTCTCTGCTGTGTTGACTCTGGTCGTCTCGGGCGTCGTGACGGCCCCCTCGTTTGCCGGATGTTGTTTCGGCTTGTTCCCCAAGGCTTGCGGCTGTTGCGGCTGTGGCGCCAAGTTCTGCGTGCGCCAGTACAATGCCTTCAGTCCGGTCTGCTGCGGCACGGTCTTTTGCGACGGCTGCTGTCCGTTCGGGGCCTGTGGCGGCTATGGCGGCTACGGTCCTGGCTTCGGCTATGGTGTCTGCGGCGACGGCATGTGCATGCCTGGCGTGATGCCGTTCTCTGGTCTGCCAGCGCCGGCTTGTGGTCCGGGTGGTTGTGCCGACGGTGCTTGCCTCGGTTCTCTGCCGGCGGCTGACCCCGTGGCCGGTGCTCCGGCAGCGCCAGCGACGCCGGCAGCGCCGCTGCCGACCACTCCGACTTCGCAGATTACCAACGATCGGCCAATCCAAAACACCACGTATCGTTCGGCCAGCTACACGCCGCCCAGCCCGGTTGCTCCGATGTCGAGGCAGCCGCAGACGATGGCCGCTCCCTCGTACTGGGGCAATTAACTGAAAGCCAGCGGCTAAATTTAACGAGCCGGAAGCGGAAGCAACGGTGGATGCGCCGTCGCTTCCGCTTCTGGCTCGTTTTACGTACATTACCCAGGGGGTGATCGGGAAAAGATCAGGAGATCCCTCTCATGGGAGCACGGATACGTTTTCTTTTGCTGAGCCTGGCGCTGACCCTGCTACCGACAGCGTGGATGCTGGCCGATGCCAAGCCCCAGCCGCAACGCAAGCTGGTCCTCATCGTTCACGGCGGCGAAGGCGATCTGCCGGAAAAGATGACGCCGGAGCTGGAGAAAAAGCATCAGGAGGTGCTGGCCGAAGCACTGCGGCGCGGCTATGCACGTCTGAAAGAAGGGAAAAAAGGGGCGAGTCTTGATGCGGTGGAGGCAGCCATCCGCGTGCTGGAAGATTCGCCGCTGTTCAATGCCGGCAAGGGCGCTGTGTTCACTCACGAAGGAGGCAATGAACTCGATGCCGCTATCATGGAAGGCAAAGACAAGAAGGCTGGCGCCGTTGCCGGTGTAAGCATCATCAAAAATCCCATCTCAGCGGCCCGCGCCGTCATGGAGCATTCGCCGCACGTCTTGCTGATCGGCCGCGGCGCGGAATTGTTTGCCATCAAGCACAAACTCGATATTGTTCATCCGGATTATTTCTGGACCGAGCAGCGCTGGAAGGAGCTGCAAGACGCCCGGAAAAAAGAAGAGAAGCAGCGCGGGCGAGCAGGCTCACGTCAGCGCCCCGAGGATGCGCCAGCGCGGCAACGGCACTTCGGCACTGTCGGCGCCGTGGCCCTCGACGGCGATGGCAATTTGGCGGCGGGCACCTCCACCGGCGGCATGACCAACAAGTGGTCCGGCCGTGTCGGCGACACGCCGATAATTGGGGCCGGCACCTATGCCGACAACGATGCCTGCGCCGTCTCCTGCACCGGCTGGGGCGAATACTTCATCCGTTACGCCGTAGCTCACGACATCACGGCGCGCGTCAAGTATACTCGGTGTTCCGTAAAAGAGGCGGCGGAAGCGGTCATCAACGGCCAGTTGCAAAAGGCCGGTGCCGAGGGCGGAGCGATCGTCCTGGCCCCCACCGGCGCGTTCCATATCGTGTATAATCCGCTAGCAGGGCAGATGTCGCGCGGCTACATTACCTCTGGCGAGGAAACGCCGCATACGGCCATCCTGGACAAACCATTACCCAAACGCGAATAAGTGCTTCTAACCCAAGGAACCGCCAAGACACCAAGCACGCCAAAAAAAGAACAAAGAAAATCGAGAAGTACCGAAACCCAGCAATTTGCTAAATTTATCTCTTTTTTGTCTCTTTTTTCTTCCCTTGGTGTGCTTGGCGTCTTGGCGGTTCCTTGGGATAAAACCCAAAGGATCGGAGCATGAGCACGAAACAACATCGTTTGGTTGCCTACGAGTTGCATCAGGCTGCGGACATGCCCTTGCGTACCGCGCCGGTAGACCGGACCTGGATGGACATCGCTCCGCAGCGCGCTCCGTATCGCTGTTTGCCGCTGGTGATTGCCAATCAGGCCGGCTGGTGGGTTCCCTGCCCGGTGTCATTCACCGCTTATTGGGACGGCGGACTCGGCAAGGAAAATCTGCAAATCACCTTCGGTTCGCCGGCTGAGACAACTGGCTTGTCCGGCCTGTTCGCTCCGATTGTGGTGTCGGCCGATCAGCCCAGCCCTGTAGTCCAAAGTGATGCCCGCATTACCAGTCATTTCGGCAACGGCGTCATCACCTTCTCAATTCCTTATCTGTTTCGCACGCCGCGCGGCATCAACCTGTGGGTCAAAGGGCCGAGCAACTATATCAAGGACGGCGTGCAGCCGCTAGAAGGTGTCGTGGAAACCGATTGGCTGTCGGCCACATTCACCATGAACTGGAAGGTGACGCGGCCCTGTCAGCCGGTTCATTTCGAGCGCGGTGAGCCGATTTGCATGATCGTACCACTGCCGCGCGGCGTGGCCGAGCAGCTGGAACCGGTGTATGTCCCCCTCGATGACAATCCAGAACTGGCTCGCGAGTATCGGGAGTGGGAGCGCGCGCGCTCCACGTTCAACGCTGACCTGGCGCGCTTGCAACCCGACGCTGTGAAGCGCGGCTGGCAACGCGATTACATGCATGGGCGAAGCGTCAGCGGCCAGCAAGCCGAGGAACATCAGACACGCCTGCACCTGCGTGAATTCACGCGCGATGCCGAGAAGCCAACCTAAAGGTTAACAGCAAAAGCTATAGGGCAGGCTACCCACGTACCGAAGAAATCTCGGCACATGGGCACGGTTCCGACTTTTTTTTCTCACCAACTCAACTCTGTACATAGCAGGACAGAATAAAACTGCCCTGCCCGATTCTTGGTTGCTGTACCGTGAGGTGGCCCCTATATGTCTAGACCAAACACCAGTTTTCCTTA
>JAJPHU010000240.1 GCA_021325115.1 Planctomycetota bacterium
TCGACACGCGGCCAGCTTGCCCTACAACCCTTATAGTCTCTGTCACAAAAGCTCGCTCACGCCGTATTAAAAGCAGAGGCAAGGATAGCACAGGAAAAGTTAAAGAACCCCGGCAGAAGGGATTGCGTAGAATAAGAAAGGAGCCTGAGAAAGCAACGAGTGTTAAGCTCTCCTCGTTCCCAAGCAGAGCTTGGGAATCCGAAAGGCGCAATTGGATCATCCTTGGCTGTTCAGGTTGACAGATCCGTTCTCTCCTGCGCCGGTTGGCTTCTCCGCATATTTGTCGCTTTCGGAACGGCTTTCTTCTGGCCGGATAGATCGTTTGTACTAATCATGCGGCGTGGACAATTTGCGCATGGCTGCGTTTCAGATAGTTCGCAGATAGGTATTCTTATCCATATTGACAATTACTCCCATGGGGATAGTTTGGAGCGATCGGTGTAAAGGATTGCCTCTTTTGCCTATTTTATTTTCTCGTTCCCACACGGAGCGGGGGAACGCCGTCCCCGGCGCGCCGCATAGCGTGGGAAACGCGAGAAAGGCGATGTCCTGCCCCCCCACGGAAGGTTGACTTGGTAAAACCACTCTCATACCGAGAGTATGTGAACAAGAGAGATCTGTAATGGGGAACTTTGACGTTCTCATCCTGACGCCGGCTGGGACCGGCGATCCTTCTCTGGCCATTGCCGCTTGCCGTGCGGGTGTCCGGGGCTTTCTCGATCTGGAGCATCATGCTGAGTCTGTGGACGTTGGCCAGGCCTTGGATCAGCTGGCGCGGTTCACGCCGGGTGGTTTCGGCGTCAAGCTCGGCTCGACCGGCGGCGCACTGCTGCCATTGCTGTTCGCGGATGGCTGCCGTTGTCGGGAAGTGATCCTTGCAGGAGGCGAGCAAGCCGAATGGAACGAGTGGATCGCACTCTTCCGCCGCCGACACATCCGCGTGCTCGTGGAAGCTGTCACTATCGCCGAGGCGCAGCGTGGCGCGGCGCGAGACATTGATGGACTGATCCTCAAGGGTCACGAATCGGGGGGACGAGTCGGCGCGGACACGACATTCATTCTGCTGCAACGCTGGCAAGCCGCTGTCAGGGCGGGCGCGGTGCGCGCTCTGCCAGTCTATGCTCAGGGCGGCATCGGATTGCACACAGCCGCCGCCTGCGCCGTGGCTGGCGCTGCCGGTGTGGTTCTCGATAATCAACTCCTGCTCTGCCGCGAATCGCCGTTGACGGAAGAGGCGCGAACGTTATTTGCTTCTTTCGACGGTAGCGAAACGCAATGTCTGAGCGATGCTAAGGGAAGGATGTACCGCTGTTTCGCGCGTCCCGGGATGGTCGCCTCGTTCCCAGGCAGAGCTTGGGAACGAGGTGAGAACCATCGTGGCTCGGATAATCCGTGGCTCATCGGACAAGATGCGGCGTTTGCCAAGACGTTGGCCGAGCGCTATCGTACGGTCGGCGGCATCGTGCAGGCACTGCGCCAGAGTGTCGCTCAGCACATCGAGATAGCCCGTCGTTTGACGCCGTTGGCTGAGGGATCGCCACTGGCCCAACGGCACGGTACACGCTATCCCATCGTGCAAGGACCGATGACGCGCGTCAGCGACACGGCTGCTTTCGCCGAATCCGTTGCTGTCAACGGTGCGTTACCCTTCCTTGCTCTGGCCCTGCTCCGCCGCGACGATACCGAGAAACTGCTGCGCCAGACAAGTGAACGGCTGGCTGGTCGCCCCTGGGGCGCCGGCATTCTCGGTTTCGCGCCGCCGGAAATCCGCCGCGAGCAGACCGAAGCCATCCGCGCCATCCGTCCGCCGTTTGCGCTCATCGCTGGCGGACGGCCCGATCAGGCACGTGAGCTGGAAAACGAAGGTATCCCCACTTATTTGCATGTTCCCTCGCCGGGGCTGTTGTTACTGTTTCTGCGCGATGGGGCACGGCGTTTCGTTTTTGAAGGCCGCGAGTGCGGCGGACACGTTGGCCCACGCTCCAGTTTCGTGCTCTGGGAAACCATGTGCGAGTTGCTGCTCGAACAGCTGACGAACGGAGGCGCGTCAGCGCCTCGAGCAGAAGAATTGTCGGTCCTGTTTGCGGGCGGTATTCACGATGCGCTGTCGGCAGCGATGGTTGCGGCGCTGGCGGCGCCTCTGGCCGAGCGTGGCGTCGCTGTCGGCGTCCTCATTGGCACCGCCTATCTCTTCACCGAAGAGGCGGTCACTGCCAATGCCATCGTGCCGCGCTATCAGCAGGAAGCGATTCGTTGTCAGGACACGGTTTTACTGGAAACCGGACCCGGGCACGCCATCCGCTGCATCGCCACGCCCTACGCTGAGACGTTCGAGCAAGAGAAACGCCGTTTACAAAGTGAAGGCCGCAAACCCGACGAGATCCGCGAAGCGCTCGAAGCATTGAACGTTGGCCGGCTGCGCGTCGCCTCCAAGGGCATTGATCGGCCGGCCCCTCATCCTGCTCTTCCCCGACAAGGGAAGAGAGAGTTTCTTTCTTTCTCTCCCCTTGTCGGGGAAGGGCGGGGTGAGGGGGGCCGCTTCATCGAAGTGCCCGAAGAAGAACAATTTCGCCGTGGCATGTACATGATTGGCCAGGCCGCCAGCTTGCGACAAAGCGTTGTCCCTATGAAGCAACTGCATGAAGATATTTCTACGAACAGCATCTCTATTGTTGCCAGGGCTTCAACCGAGCATGCGGCCCCCCACTCTGCGCGGGAACGAAGCGGAGATCGCGAGCGTCCTTCCGATATCGCCATCATCGGCATGGCCTGTTTCCTCCCCGGCGCCAATGATGTGCGTACGTACTGGGAGAACATTCTCGGCCGCATCAATGCCATCACGGAAGTACCACTCGACCACTGGGACTGGCGGCTTTATTATGATCCCAATCCGAAGGCGCGTGATAAAATTTGTTCCAAATGGGGCGGCTTTCTCGCCGATGTGCCGTTTGATCCGCTGCTGTTTGGAATGCCGCCCAACAGCCTGACCTCCATCGAGCCGGTGCAGCTATATGCCCTGGAAGCGGTTCGCCGTGCGCTGGCCGATGCCGGCTATGCGAATCGGCCCTTTGACCGCGAGCGCACCGCCGTCATCCTCGGCGCCGGCGGCGGCGCCGCTCAGCTCGCTATCGCCTATAGCTTCCGCTCCTATCTGCCGATGCTGGCCACGGTGCCCGGCTTGAAAGACCGCGCCGCCGACATTCTGCGTCAGGCCGAGGCACTGCTGCCGGAGTGGACCGAAGATTCCTTTCCCGGCATCCTCGTCAATGTTATCGCCGGCCGTGTCGCCAATCGCTTCAACTTCGGCGGACCAAACTTCGCTATCGATGCGGCGTGCGGCTCATCGCTGGCCGCTTTGTATGCGGGCGTCCGCGAGTTGGAGATGGGCACTAGCGATTTAGCCGTGATCCTGGGCGCGGACACCGTGCAGAACCCGTATACCTACATGGCCTTCAGCAAGACGCACGCTTTTTCACCGCGTGGCCGGTGCAGCACTTTCGATGAGGCCGCCGACGGCATCGTCATCAGCGAAGGCGTCGTTGCGGTCATCCTCAAGCGCCTGGCCGATGCCGAGCGCGACGGCGATCGCATATACGCCGTTATCAAAGGTGTCGGCGCTTCCAGCGATGGCCGTGACAAGGGGCTGACAGCACCGCGTCCTGAAGGGCAGCTTCGCGCGCTGGAGCGCGCCTATGCCAAGGCCAATGTATCACCGGCGCGCGTCGAGTTCGTCGAGGCGCATGGCACTGGCACTGTAGTTGGCGACCAGACCGAGGTTGCCTCGCTGGGCCAGATCATGCGCGAATCCGGCGCGGCACCAAGATCCTGTGTTATCGGCTCCGTAAAGTCGATGATTGGCCATACCAAGTGTGCCGCTGGCTTGGCGGGTCTGGTCAACGCCACGCTGGCGCTGCATCATAAGGTATTGCCGCCGCTTCTGGTCGAAAAACCCAATAGCAAGGCGAAATTCGAGGACAGTCCATTCTTCCTCAACACCGAAGCGCGGCCGTGGATTCACGGCGGCCCGGAGCCACGCGTTGCCGGCGTCAGCGCCTTTGGCTTTGGCGGCACCAATTTCCATGCCGTGCTCGAAGAATATACCGGCGATTATCTGGTGCAGACGCAGCCGGCCCTCAATCGCTGGCCTGCCGAACTATTGGTGTGGCGGCGGTCTTCCACAGACAACCTTATGTCAGCAGTGCAATCGCTCCGCGATGCTCTGGCACGCGGGGCTGTCCCCGACCTTGCCGACCTGGCGTATTCCTTGTGCAAAGCGAGCCCGGCGCAGCTGGAAATGCCCGTGCTTGCCATCGTGGCAACTTCGCGAGAAGACCTCCAACAGAAACTCGATTCGGCTTTGACCATACTGCGTTCGGGTCAAGAAAACAGCCACGACCCACGCGGTATCTATTTCGCTGTCTGCCCGCCGCGCCAGCAAGGGGATGAAGGCCGCATCGCCTTCCTTTTCCCTGGTCAGGGATCGCAATATCCCAATATGCTCGCCCAGCTGGCGATGGTGTTTCCGGAAGTGCGGCAGAGTTTTGATGATGCCGAGGCGGCGCTGGCCGGATGTTTGGAAAGACCGCTGGGCAAGTTCCTCTTTCCGCCGTCAGCGTTCACACCGGAGCAAGAAAAGCAGGCCAAAGAAGCACTGATGCGCACCGATGTGGCACAGCCGGCCCTTGGTGCGGCCAGTCTCGGCATGTTCCGTTTGCTGACGCGTCTGGGCGTACGGGCCCACTTGTTCGCCGGCCATAGCTACGGCGATTACGTCGCCCTGTGCGCCGCCGGGGCTCTCTCTGCCGATGATCTCATCCGTCTCTCGCACGAGCGTGGTCGCATTCTTCTCGAAACCACCCACCGCATGCCCGGTGCGATGGCGGCCATTGATGCGGACGCCAGCACCGTTGCCGACGTACTCGCCGGACTCGACGGCGTGATGGCAGCCAATCTCAACAGTCCGAAACAAACAGTCCTCTCCGGCACCGAGGACAGCATCCGCACCGCCCTGGAACGCTTCCAAAGGCACGGCATTCGTGGTCAGCGCATTCCGGTGGCTTGCGCTTTCCATTCGCCGTTGGTCGCCGCAGCAGAGGAGCCGTTCGCTCGAGCATTGGGTTGTTATCGCTTCAAATCTCCGCAAACTCCTGTATATGCCAACACGACAGCGGCGCCGTATCCGGCGGAGCCGGCGGCCCTGGTGGATCTGTTGCGCCGGCACCTCGCTTCGCCTGTGCGCTTCCGTGAGGAGATTGAAGCAATGTATGCAGCGGGCGCGCGTGTTTTCGTCGAAGTCGGTCCACAGGGTGTGCTGACAGCGCTAGTCGGCCAGACACTTGCCGGCAAACCGCACCTGGCCGTCGCTTCTGACCTCAAGGGGCGACCGGGATTAGTACAGTTGCAGCAGTTGCTCGCTCAACTGCTGGTTTATGGCGTACCTGTTCAGCTCGAACGACTCTACGATGGCCGCAACTTGCGCCAACTCGATTGGGCCAACCTGGAACGCGACAGTGCTCCAGCGAAACTTTCACCGAGCACCTGGCTTATCAACAGCGCGCGTGTTCGGCCTTTGCATGGCCCGGAGCCGAAGCTCCTCGGCCAAGCTCATCCCAGCACTCTCGAACCGGCTGTGGAAACAGCGCC
Organism: Planctomycetota bacterium; assembly: GCA_021325115.1. Classification (GTDB taxonomy): domain Bacteria; phylum Planctomycetota; class Planctomycetia; order Gemmatales; family Gemmataceae; genus JAJPHU01. The sequence goes on from JAJPHU010000240.1 coordinate 5,644, forward strand.
GCAGTCAATCTCTGATAAAACGAATTTTTCCCATCCACCAATGATGAAACCGACACCTACACAACCATCTGCGCCAGCGTCCTCGATGAACGGCACAGCACACAGCAA
>JAJPHU010000114.1 GCA_021325115.1 Planctomycetota bacterium
AACTCCATCCTTTTCGCCTACCCGCCTGCCGGGCCCGCACAGGCTACCCATGCGGGCACGACGAACGGGCAAAATTAGGTTATCCTAACTCTTCAGTTAGTCAAGACAAAAATGAGAGTAGAGGGTGTCCCTCTGGATTTTGGCGAGCGGGGTTGCGTCAGCCCCCGAGGAGGTTTTTCCCCTCCCTCCCCCACAAGGGGGGAGGGAGAGGATGGAGTAAGACGTCCGCAGGCGAAACATTCCCCCCACCCTGACCCTCCCCCACCAGGGGGAGGGAAAAGCCCCCTGGCACGTAAGCTCTCCTACACGCCCCAATCAAGAGGGACACTCAGAGCAGAGCAGTAAGCGAACAGGCAGCGTCAGTCAACCGTTCACTAAAACATCCCGAATTCTCATCATCTTCTCATCGTTCCTCTGCTAACCTAATTTAATAGTTAAGCCAGTAAAGCCCCACCGCCGATAACGCTTCTGTCGGTTGTTCCGTATCTGCATACGGGAGCATGGATGCCATGAGGAGCTGGCTTTCTCGCCATGAAGTTTATCGCCTGGGTCGGTCGATTCTGATCCCATTGTTGATACTGGGTTTGCTCATGTCCCTAAGCGGCTGCACCCGACGTTTTTTCCGGCGCCGCGCCGACGCCGAGGTCGATGAGATTCTGTGCGAAAAAGATAAGTATCCGCAGTGGAAGCTCAACGACTACTACGTCTATCCGCATCCGCTGTCACGCTTCGCCGACCCGACCGACCCCGATCGGCCCCCCATGCCTCCGGACGATCCAGCGGCCTGGGATCTGTCGCCACACCCACAGCGTCCCTGGCTCAAAGGCTACGCCTACTGGCAAGGGACCGGCTATCTGGAATTGATGCGCCGCTGGGACATGGAGAATCGGAAGCGGCAGGAGGAAGCCGAAGCGGCTCAGAAGGAAGAAGCCGAAGGCGAAGAAGAGCCGAAACTGATGGGCGAAGTCAAGACCCTCGCCGAGCGCGCCCGCGAGATCGAACAGAACATCGAAGCCGAGCTGGCCCCTCCTATCAGCGGCAATCAGCAACGACCTGTGACTCTGGAGGTCTCCGGCCTCTCGAAGTACAGGCCGTTCATGCTCAATCTGGAAAATGTCACCGAGTTGGGCTTCCTGAACAGCCCGCAATTCCAGGCCGAGCGCGAGGCCTTGTACCTGACAGCCTTGGCGGTAACGGCCGAGCGCTTCGCCTTCATCGCCCAGCCATTCGTCACGGAGCAGTTGATCCGCCAACGCGCCGGCAGCCAGACGGCCGGGAAACCATTCAATGGCTGGATCGCCAACACTACCGCTGGATTCACCAAGACGTTCTCCACGGGCGCCTTGCTGTTGTTCAACTTCGCCAACCAGACCATTTACAATCTGGGCCGGAGCGGTGGCACGACCAGCATCTCTACCATCAATTTCGATATTGTACAGCCGTTTTTGGCCGGCGGTGGGCGGGCGGTGGCTTTGGAGCCTTTGACGCAGGCCGAGCGCGATCTGGTCTATGCTATCCGGCAGTTTTATCGTTTCCGCCAGTTGTATTACGCCTATTTCGCGGTCGGCCAATCGGCATCCTTCATCCCCGGTGTCAGCGCCGGCATCTTTGCCCTCTCACCCAGTACTTTGGTCGAACCTGCCCCCTTTGTGCCCAATGCCTTCACCCTGCCCTTGGTAGCCAACCCGGCCACAGTCCAGGTGGCGCCGCAGCCGGCCCCGGGAGCGATCCTGAACTCTGGCGTGACCATCACTCCCCAGGGTTATCTCTCCGCTATCTTGGAGCGGACCGTCCTCTTTAACTACTACAAGAATATTCAAGCCTTGCAGCGTTTCATGCGCATCTTCGATGTATGGCTGGAAGGCGGCCTGGTCAACCTGGTGCAGAGAGGTTTGATTGAACAACGGTTGCTGTCTAGCTACGAGGCTATCCTGGGCCAGCAGCTCAGTTTCCGCGTCTCGCTGGACCAGCTCAAACAGCAGCTCGGCCTGCCCATGACGGTTCCGCTCGATATCGCCCCAGGACCGTTGCAGCCGATGATTAACATCATCGAGGCTTACGAGAAGCTGTACATCAATCACCAGCGGGTGATTAGCAATATTGATTTATACAGCCGCTCCGAAGAAGCCAGGCTGTTGCGAGGGCGGCTACGGCGACTGCTGGAGCGAACACCATTGTTACGCGGCACCCAGGCGCAAGCCTTCATTCTGCGCCGCCTGCCACAATGGGAAAACTTGGCCAAAGACCGAACGTGGGAAGAGCGACGCAGGGCCCTCGAAAACGAAAGCCAGAGACTGAGGCTCGAGCTGCAGAAAATAAGGATAAAGGAAGCCCAGGAACCGACGGAGAAGTTACCGGAAGCGGAGGAACGCCGCCGGGACGAATTGAAGTTTGAGCTGGACGTGGTGGAATACGAATGGGCTGTCAGCATCTATGAGCGCGAGGAGTGGAAGACGAAAAAAGAGTTGGCCGGGCTGCCTTCGGCCCAGCAGCGACTGGCGCGCGAGCAGTTCTTTGGCGTGCATCGGATTTTCCTGACCCTGATCGATCATGCCTATGTCGAGAGACTGGGGGACATCAAGAAGATGTGGCCCGATCTGCTGCCGATCCGCGCCCAGGGCGTGGATGTGTTGGCGGTGCCGGAGGACGAAGCACTTTTGGCTGTGGAGCAGACCACCATGGCCAACCGTGTCGATCTCTTCAACGTGCGGGCACAGCTGACCGATGCCTGGCGCAAGATTCGCGTGGCCGCCAATGCCCTTATGGGGACCTTCAATGTCGATTATCACCTGGCCAGCACAACGACAGACGGCAAACCGTTCGCTTTCGCTGGCTCGCGGACCACGCACCAGTTGATTTTCACCGGCCAACTGCCGTTGGTCCGCATCTTGCAGCGCAACAACTACCGCAGCACTCTTATTTATTTCCAGCAGGCGCGCCGCAGTCTGTTTCAATTTGAGGATCAACAGCTCTTCAATGTCCGCTTCGAGCTGCGCCAGCTGCGTGTCTTGGCCAACAACTATCAGCGCGTGCAGAAACGGCAAATCGAACTGGCCTACATGCAGGTGGACCAGGCCTTGCAAGCGTTCAATCAGCCGCAGGCACCGCCGGGAGCCGACATTATCCTTCCTGGCCTGGTCGGCCCGATTTCGCGGGCGCCACAGCCAGGCGACCCGGCTGCCCTCACGACACAATTGCTGACCACACAAGCTTCTCTAGTGTCGTCGCAGAATGACCTGTACAATACGTGGATTGCCTACCAAACCAACCGCACCTACCTGTACCGTGACATGGGGATCATGCCCCTGGACAACCGTGGAGTATGGATCGATGCAGACGCAACCGCCAACCAATCCGCTGACAACCGCTCAGTCCCCGGACAACAACCACCCGCCAACGCCCCCCAGCAGCTCCCTGGCCCCGAACAGCTCCCTCCGCCCCGGCCCGAGCCGGCTGCCCAAGGGGCGCGGCTGGAAGCGGCGCGGTAAATGGTTGATTGCCTTGTTGCTGCTGTTTGCTTTGGGCGGCACCGGCCTGGGCGGATGGTATTTCTACGCCCGCAAACATACGGCGCGCCCGGATCTGCTTACCCACAAAATCAAAAAGGAAAAACTCCATATCACCATCACCGAGCGCGGCAGCCTGGAGCCAGCCGACAACACCTTTTTCAGTTGCAAGGTCAAGGCCAAGACGCCGGGATCAGCGGCCACCAGCATCCGCTGGGTTATCGATAACGGCTCTTTCGTCAAGGAAGGCGAGAAAATCCTGGAGTTGGATGACTCCGCCTTGCAGGACCAGCGGACAACTCAGGAGATCGAGGTCTATAAGGCCAAAGAACTCTGGAAAAAGGCCGAGCTGCAACGTACGGTCAACTTGCTTACCAACCGAGCAGATGTCGAGACCAAGAAGGCCCTCGTCAAAGTGCAAGAGATCGCCCTGAAGGAATACATGGAAGGGCTGTACGCACAGACTCGGCTCGATCTGCAAAACAAATATGACATGGCCAAATCGGACCTGTTTATGTGGCAAGAGCGAGCAGTCTGGTCAGAACGCATGGCGCGTCCGGGCCGGCAGTATGTCACCGTCTCTCAGGCCGAATCGGACGAAGCGCGTCGCAAAACCGCCGAGCTTACCGTGGAGAACTATCGTACACAGCTGAAAGTGCTCGATGAGTTGACCCGGGAGAAAAATCGCGTCCAATTGCAACATAACATCGATGACGCCAAGCGCCAGGTGGAAGTGGCCGAAGAAAAACTCAAAAAAACCCTGGAACAGGATGACGTGGCTGTCGATTCCGCTTACGCTCAATACCAAAAGCAGTTAGCAAAGCTGGAAGACATCGAGAAGGACATCGAGAGCTGTCTGATTCGCGCGCCGCGCGACGGCATGGTGATCTATTACATCGAGGAACGTGCCCGCTGGAGCGGCACCACGGCGGGCGTCATCGCTCAGGGCGAGCAGGTCAAGGAAGGGCAAAAGCTGATCGCCGTCCCCGACCTTACACAGATGGTTGTCAACGCCCGCATCCACGAAGCTATGGTTTCCCGCGTCCGGGATGACAAGGTCCGCTACACCGGCTTCAGCGAAGCCGTCAATACCGCCTTGCTGGTCGGGACTCAGCCGCTTAGCGTTCTGTCCGCCTACGTTACCTTTGATATGGACATGAAGGCAGCGTTCGCCAACAAACACGAAGACGTGGAAAAGATACTGGAGCGACACGGTATGCCGGCCACCGTTACCGTCAATGCCTTCCCCGATCGCCCTTTGAAGGCGCATGTTAAATCGGTGGCCCCCGTGGCGTCGCAGACTGATTTCTTCAGCTCCGACGTCAAGGTTTACCAGACCTACATCGCCATCGATGACAGCCGTTTGGAAGGGCTCAAGCCGGGCATGGATGCGGTGGTGAAAATCGATGTCGATAGCACGCCAGAACCGGTGCTGACCATCCCGCTGCAAGCACTGATGGGCAACGTAGAGATGGGGGCCAAACGCCGCTGCTTCGTCATAGTGGATGGCCGCCCGGAGATGCGTGAAATCACCCTGGGCAAGGCCAACGACACCGTCGCCGAAGTCAAGGACGGCTTGCAAGAAGGCGACGAGGTCGTGCTCAATCCGGGCCTGCTGCTTAGCGACAAGGAGAAAGTGCAGTACGGAGTGACGGCACCGAGCAGCCAAAGCACTGGCAGTCCCGGTGGGTTCGGTGGTCCGGGAGGCGGCAAAGGCGGTAAAGGCGGCAAAGGCGGCTGGAAAGGCAAAGGGGGGATACCCGGCGGCGGCCCCGGCATGCAGGGCGGCCCCGGCATGCAGGGCGGCTCCGGCACGCCCGGCGGTGGCATGCAGGGTGGCGCTCCTTCTGGCGGCGGCTTCAGCGGGGGACGCCGCAGCCAAGGCGGCACGCCCCCGGGTGGAAAAACACCTGCCAACCCGTGATGAACCCCCAACGAGCGGGAGCGCGTTAGCGCTCCGAGGGAGAGTCACCCTCAGGGCGCCAACGCGGCCCCGCTCGCCTGTTAGAGTCTTCGGGGCGCTCATGCGGCCCCGCTCCCCCGTTAGAGACCCCACTCCAATGGCTGACATCGTTCGTATTATCGATCTGGTAAAAATCTATTATCTCGAATCCGTTGAGGTGCAAGCCTTGCGCGGCGTGTCCCTGTCGGTCGAGGAAGGCGATTTTGTCGCTCTTATGGGACCATCCGGCTCCGGCAAATCGACGCTGCTCAATCAGCTCGGCTGCCTTGATCGACCGACCAGCGGCCAATATTTCCTTGGTGACGAAGACGTTTCGGAGATGGACGATGATCAGCTCTCCGAGATCCGCAGCAAATATCTCGGCTTCATTTTCCAATCGTATAACCTGCTGCCGCAGTACACGGTCGTGGAGAACATCGAAGTCCCACTGCTTTACCAGGGCATCAAGCTCAATGCTCAGACGCGCGAATGGTGCATCCATCTGGCCACCATGGTCGGTCTGGGCGATCGGCTCGACCATCGTCCCATGCAGCTGTCCGGCGGCCAGCAGCAACGCGTAGCCATCGCCCGTGCCTTGGTCAACGATCCCCACGTGATCCTCGCCGACGAGCCGACCGGCAACCTCGATTCGCGCACCAGCGACGAGATCATGGAGCGCTTGCAGCAGCTCAACGATATGGGCAAGACCATTATTATGGTTACCCACGAAAACGACATTGCCGCCTGGGCCAAGCGTGTCATCCGCATGCGCGACGGCCATATTGAATCGGATGAACGCAACCACCACCGCACCATCGGCACCAAGCTGGCCAAGATAGACGGCACGGCCGGCAACGGTTTCGCCCTCCGGCCTGCCGGATTGTGAAGCCTTCCCGTTGCGCTCGGAGCTGGCCAAACTCTGCCGGCCCTGAGCGCAAGCAAGGGAGAGGAAACAAGAGAGTGACAACTATGTACCTGCTTTACATTCTTGTGGGAATCCTGTTGTTAGGCGCTGCGGTTGGTCCTGTGTTGTATTGGGACAAGGGCCGTCGCAGTCTGGTATTGGCGATCCGCAGCTTGTGGCTGCACAAGATGCGCGCCTTCTTGTCGGTCTTGGGCATCATCATCGGCACTGGCGCCGTCATTACGCTGATGGCCTTTGGCGAAGGTAGTATGCAGGAAGCGCTCGACGCCATCCGCAAACTGGGAGCGACCAACATCATCGTCCGTAGTGTCAAACCCCCGGAGAACTCGGCGACGGCCGGCCGCTCGCGCGTGGCGATCTACGGCCTGACGCAAGACGATTATGATCATTTTGCTGTTCTCCAACAGGGCGGCACCATCACGCGCATGGTGCCTATGCGTATTTTCCCCCAAGAAATGCGGCGCTTGCACTTGATGTTTACGGGCCGCGCCGTCGGCACCACGGCAGCCTACGCCGAGATCAACGATATCCCCCTGGCCCTGGGACGTTTTCTCCGTCCGGAAGATGAGGAGAATCACGAAAACGTCGCTGTCCTTGGCTCGCGTGTCGCTCAAGGTTTGTTCCCCTTCGAAGATCCGCTGGGGAAGACATTGAAACTGGGCCAATCGGAGTGGGTAGTCATCGGTGTGCTCAAGAGCCGCACACCCGTCGGCGATACCGGCGGATCGATGGCTGAGGATTACAACAACGACGTGTACATTCCGCTGACCACCTGCAACGAGCATTTCGGCTCCGTCATCACCTACCGCCAGGCCGGCTCGTTCCAACGCGAGCAGGTGCAACTTAGCCAGGTGACACTGACGGTCAGCGACATCGACAAGGTGCGCACGACCGGCGAGTTGATCAAGTCGATTTTGTCACGCCACTATAGGGACGATACAGCGGTGTCCGTGCCCCTGGATAAACTGGAACATGCCGAGGCGGAGAAGCGGCGTTTCTTGGGGTTGTTGGCGATGATCGCCGGCATTTCGCTGGTAGTCGGCGGCATCGGCATTATGAATATCATGTTGGCCACGGTGACGGAGCGAACGCGCGAGATCGGCATCCGCCGCGCCCTGGGCGCCAAACGCCGCGACATCACCATGCAGTTCCTCATCGAGGCCGTCGTGCAAACTTCGCTGGGTGGCCTGTTGGGTACGCTGTTTGGCCTGTTCTTCGCTTTCGTCGTACCGCCCGCTGCAGAATGGCTATGGGGCTGGCATTTGCCTGCCCAGGTCACTGCTCTGCCGATTTTTTTGGCGTTGATTGTGGCCGTCGTGGTCGGCGTCGGTTTCGGATTGTACCCCGCCTATCGCGCCGCCATGCTCGACCCCATCGAGGCACTGCGGCATGAATAAACACGAGCCGGAAGTATCGGCGACAGGTAGTCGTCCAGTCCGTCGCCGACACTTCCGGCTCGTTCGCTTGTGCCCGCTCCTTATTTGCGGAACATCGGATTTTGTGGATCGCCGCGCGACAACAAATAGGCGAGCAGGTCGAGCACCTCAGCATCATTGAGCGATTTGAGCAAACCTTCCGGCATCAACGACACAGGGGAAGGTTTGATCTCTTCAATGTCGCTCTTTTTGACTTCGGCAATCTTCGTCGAATCTTCCGGATCGAGCAGGATCGTCAGCGTATCCTGGGTTTCGTTGACGATGCGGCCGCTGTAGACTTTGCCGCTTTCTGTGGTAACGAGCGAAGCACGATACTGATCGGAAACGACCTTGCTCGGCTCAACAATCGCTTCGCAGAGATCTTTCAAGCTAAAGCGGCCGGCGACCTGGCTGAGGTCCGGCCCTGTTGCGCCGCCTTCGCCATTGAAGCGATGGCAAACGATGCAGCGTGCCGCTGCGTACATTTTCTGCCCGTTCTTGAAATTGCGGTCTTTCAATCTGGGTTCGGCAAACTTCACCAGGGCGTCGAGCTTCCAGTCGCGGCCCGGCCCTTTGGGTTTGGGCAGCTCTTTCATTTGGAACGGCTTGCGTAGGCCGGCTGCCTCAATGGCCAGACGCTCTGCCTCCGTGGCATTCTCGAAGGCCTCTTTTTCGATGTTATTGAGAAAACCCTGATAGCTGGCGCCGCCACTGTGTTTACGGGCATCGTTGAGCCACTCGAAATAGAACTTGCGCTGCTCCCACGTCCAGCCATCGCGCAGATTGCGCAGCACGAACAAATAGTGCAGTTTCTGGAGATCCGCTCCGTTGGCGAGTGTCCTGGCGATCGTGTCGCCGTAGCCGCGGTTGCGCGCCAGCAATTCATCCAGGTGCTCCCCATTCGTCTTCTTCGATTCTTGCCGCATCAGCGCGATGGTCTTGGCGATGACCGTCGGTGCTTTCAGATAGACGAGCAGTGTGGACAATTCCCGATTTAACGGATCGGTTCTGGCAGGATAATGGGCGTCGAGCTTCTTGGTCAGGTGCGAAGCCGTGGCGACGTCAGGTTTACCCATGCGAATGAAGATCAGTTGATAGACGCGCAGAAGTTCCAGCTGCTGCATCTCGGTCAGTTTGTCGTAATCGAGTCGATCCAGAGCAGCGAGTAATTGGGATTGCATTTTTTTGTCGCCCTGCCGCGCGAAAGCGACAGCGCCGGTGATAAGCGTCTCGGCATCTTTTTCTTGAAGCAAGCGTTCCTGCCACAGAGAGGGTTTCTGATGTTCCAGAGCGACGCGGGCAGCGTAGCGGATGAAACGATCGCCGTGGCCTAAGTAGGGATAGAGGAAATCGACCACCTTGGCTTGGTCCGTCGCCGGTTGATGATATGTCTCCAGTTGATGCCGTAGCGCTCGCTGGTCGGCGTTGCGAGCATCGTGCGGATCAACCGGAGTAGTCGGCTCTGTGCCGATGTAGGTGACGCGGAACAGCTCCGATTGGGTGCCACGACCGCCGATGGTAAAGTAGAGCGCCCCATCCGGACCGATGGCTGCATCGGTCAACGGCAGGGGCGTGCGCGACAGGAATTCCTCCTTGGTTGCTTTGTAGCTGCTGCCGTCTGGCTCCAGATGCACGGCGTAGATGGTGCCGAAGGTCCAATCGAGCAAATACAGGGCTTTCTGATATTGGGCCGGGAAACGGGCGCCGTAGCCGAAGGTCATACCGACCGGCGAGCCGGGGCCAATGTCAAGGACAGGCGGCAGACTATCGACATAATAGGCCGGCCATTTGCCCGTGCCGCTACGCCAGCCGAATTCACTGCCACTGGTAGCATGAACCAGGCGCGTCGGTCGATACCACGGCATGCCGATGTCCCATTCCATGTCCGAGTCGTAGGCGAACATTTCGCCGTCGGCGTTGAAGGCGAAGCGATAGGCGTTGCGATAACCGATACTGACAATTTCGATCTTCTTACTATCTGGATCGGTTTTGGCGATCCAGCCACCGGGGGCCAGTCGGCCGCGCGCATGGCCGTTGGCGTCCCACTGGCGTGGCAACAGCAGGTCTTCCCCCCAGTTGGTGGGGATACGGCTGGCATCGATTTTGGCTGGCAAATCGGTATGATTGCCGCAAATAAAGTACAACGACTTGCCGTCCGGCGCCAGACGCACGGCATGAGGGCCATGCTCGCCGCCACCAGCGATCGGCCGCAACTTCGTCACCTCGTCGAACTCATCCTCGCAGCAACAAGTATTGCGCAGCCGATACAACCCGCTGCCGGGACCGCCATTGACCATCGCATACAGACTGTCGAATGCCCATTGCAGTCCCTGCGCTCCGGTGACTTTCGTGCCCAAACGCTCAACCTTAACTTCCTGCATGCTGCCCACAGGCGGCAGGGTAATACGGCACAGACCTTTGCGTCCTTCATCGCTGGCGAGGAGCCGCCCCTTATTATCGAAGGCGATGCAAACCCACGAACCCAGCTCCTCACGCGGTACGGTGAACAACCGTTCGACCTGAAAGCCCGGCAAGAGGCGAAAGGTGTTGGAGAACACGCTGACCGAAGCCTGAGCAGCGAACACGTCCTTCCAGGGATCCTCGCCGAGCGTGGCGACTTTACGGGCCGGCATGGGTTGGGAGCTTTTCCTCGGCTCTCGCGCCTGCCAACTGACATCGGAGATAAGATAGCGTGTTTTCTCGCCGGGCTTTGTCAGGACGAGCTTGAGGACGAAACCGGCCGGTCCGCCGGCATTGGTCACGTCGGCTTCCAGAACATTTTTGCCCGGCTTGAGGAGTTTGCTCACGTCCACTTCGACCGGTCTTTGCCAATCGTCGGTTCGCGCGATCTCCTGACCGTTGAGCAGGAGTCTCATGCGGTTGTCGCAGGCGGCCCTTAGCCAGCCGGCCGTTGCTCCTCCCTCGAATTCCTTGCGAAGAACATAGCGGCGCCTGTCATCGGCCCCCCAGATCCACAGTGGTTTCGGACCTTTTTTAAAGAGATTATCTTGCAGGCGTATTGCATTCGATGATGATTTCGCCGTCGCACCGCGAATCTCCGCGGGAGCGATCTCCGGCTTTTGCGTGTAGATCTTCGTATCAGCAGCCCAGAAACGAGGAACCAACAGGGGCAGCGCCAGCAAGCATCCAGCGGCTGAGAGCATCTGTTTACGGGAGGGAAGGAGCATGGGTTGTCTTCTCGTGTTGCAGGTTGGGGCGGGGAAGCCGGTGAACATCACGGCGTTACTAACTTAATGTCGGGCATGGAGGCTTCGGCGTCAAGCGGTAACTCCAAGGCTTCACGTGACACTGTCTCCGATTCCGTAGTTTCCGGAAAACCATTCCCGGAGGGGGGGCATACGATACCTGCAGTTTTTTCCTGTAGCCCTTATCTCCGGCTATCTCCTGCTTCCAGGGCAGCGATGCGCCGCCGCAACTCGTCTGGTATCGGCACCTTCTCGCCACGCCCATAGTGGAACGTCACCACCGTACCTTGTCCTTCGGTGGCCACATCACCGAGCTGCGCACTGAAGATGCGGTGCTCCAGAGTGAAGCGGTCCTCGCCGAGCGTGCCTAGCCGCGCTGTGATGGCGATAGTGTCGGGATAGGTCAGCGGCCGGCGGAAGCGCGCTTGCGTTGCCGCCAAAATGGGACCGATGCCAGTCTGTCGCTCGAACTCCGGCCAGTCCAGCCGGCGAAAATATTCCAGCCGGGCATTCTCGAAGTAACGGAAATAGACAACATTGTTGACATGGCGATAGGAATCCATCTCGCCCCAGACAACCGCTTGCCGCACCACCACGGGATACGTGGCCAACAATTCGTCGAACATCCTCTCACTCCCGCCCCTCGTTGTTGTTGCGCTCCAGTTCGCGCAGGTAATCGAGCGCTTCATCGAGCGTACCCACAGCGGCTCCTGGCACCCGACCGCCGACATCACATTCGTGCAGCAGCATCAGTTCCTCAAAATCTGGCGATGCTTCCAGCTCACGTCGTAGCCGAGCGCCGAGTTGGCCTTCCCGGTAAGCGTGGGCGTGCATGTGGTGCTCGATGAAGAAACGCGTTCGCTCGGTGATGAGTCCGTCCAGCGCTTGCAAGCCTGCCTCAACATGATGGCTGCGGTCCAGCCCCTTGCCGACATCGTGCAACAACGCTGCCAAAAGGAACTCCTCGTCATAAGGCCGACGCTCCCGCGCCAGCTCGAACACTTGCAGGGAATGATACAGCACATCGCCTTCGGGATGATACCGCGGCGAATCCTGCACATTTTCCAAGGGTGCCAACAACCTGCGGAAGACGGGATAAGGGTCGGGCGCCGACTCCGCGGCTTGCAATTCCTCATCGAGGTTCAGGTCTGGGTATTCGCGGGTCAACAGTTCCTCCAATTCGCGGATCGAAGCGCGTTCGATGGGCTTGCCGGTAATCGAGCTTTTGAAGACATAATGCGCCTTGTCTTCCGGGTAAACGGTCAATTCAAAGTTGAACCGATCGTACACATGAATATGTGTGAAAATTCGCGCCACACCGTGCTTGACCACCTGCTTACGCTCCAGGTCGTACTGGCAACCGGCCTGTTCGAGCACGTCGGTGATGAGGGCGGGGCTGTCGCTGAAAACGTGCAAGTCAATGTCGGAGCCTTTGCGGACGTGGCCGGTCATGACGCTGCCGATGAGCCGCGGCCGGAATTGCCGTAACAACCGCATCATCCGCAGCGCTTCCAGGCGCATGTCGCGCAGGTTCGCGGTACGTTTGTCGCCTTCGTGCAGGCGGGCGAACAATTGGATCTGTTCACGAATCTCGGCGTTGGAGGGCAGGTCTTCGGGTTTGATGCTGCGGCGGCAGAGCCGCTTGGCAGCCTTGCGTTTGGCGGTGAAATACTCGGATTCGATCCGTTCGTACATCAGGCGAGCGGCTTCCAGCGCGATGGCCTGACGTAATTTGACATCGCTCATCCTTTCCTGCGCCGTTATCAAGCCCATCCGAGCGGCGCGGGGCTGTGCGATAAACCACTTCTCTATTTTACCTGCGCCAAGCATCCTTTGCCAGATCGAGTGGAGTTTTGCCAAAGAGCGGGGATTTTGGTAAGATTCCTGAGTTGTTCATCTCAGCACAATCATGGGATGAGTCAATAGAAATGCAGAACTTCGACCAGACTTTGAATGCATTCAAGAACCGGCAACCATTCCAGCCGTTTACGGTGGTGATGGCGGATGGAGACTGCTTCAAGGCGGATTTTCCCAACGCCTTGGTTGGACGGGATGGAATGGCCGTTTATCTGCAGGAGGCGCCCCAATTCTCTTCGATTATGCGGGCGTCAGCCAAATCATCGGAGGCCTGGCGGGGGCAAACGGAAACTTGACCATTTCGAGAACGAGAAATCTTTATGGCGCTCGACCTTTACGAACCGTGCAGCTGCGGCAGCGGCAAAAAATTCAAATGGTGCTGTCAACCGATCTTCGCCGCCATCAACCGGGCCTGGGAACAGGAAGCAGGCGGCCAGCATGAAGCGGCCCTGCGTCTGATGGATGAAGTTGTGCGCGAGCATGAGGGCAATCCGGAAGCCTGGGGTCAAAAGGCCCGGCTGTTGTACAGCCAGGGCAAGGTCGAAGAAGCTGAGAAAGCCTTGCAGAAGGCGTTCGATCTCAATCCTAACTATCCCGCCGGTCTGCTGCTCCGTGCCTATATCCGCTTTCAGGAGGGCGAGATCCCCGGTGCTTTGCTGTTGGCGCGGCGTGCTGCGGAAGCATATCACCCGGATGCACGGCCTCAGCTTGCCGAGGTTTATTTGCTCATTTTCGAGTGCGAAATGCGCATGAATCGGCCAGTGGCGGCCCGCGCCGCTTTGCGTCTGGCCCAGCGCTTCTCTCCAGGCGAAGAAGAGGTGCGGAAATCGTTTGATGCCCTGTTCGGGCCGGAAGGTCGCCTGCCTGCGGCGGCACGGCGCGATTACACTTTCAAAAAAACTGCCATCGCGTACGCTTCCGGCTCGCTGGACACACCGCGGTTGGGCGATCTGGTGCGCATCTTTGAGCCGCTGACTACCTCTCCTCCCTCCCCTAATGAGGGGGAAAGAAGAGGCGACGCAGCGGTGTGGTTCAATCTCGGCTTGGCTCGCGCCTGGCTCGGCGATAACGCCGCTGCCCTGGAAGCACTCGGACACTATGTCGAGCTGGAAACCGACGAGAATGCTGCCGGCGAGGCTGCCGCCCTCATGGAAGTCCTCCGCTGCGGCGCGGGGCTGGAAGAGGAGAGCGATTATCAGGAACATGTATTCACGTATCAATTCCGCGATCCGCATCCGATCGTTAATCTCTTGCAGGAATGGGAGCGCGGCCGGCGGCTTGTTCCTCTCCAATCCCCGCAAGAAGGTATGTTCATGGGTTTAGTGCTGGAGCTAAGCACGGCTGGCCTTATCACCGTCGGTGCGCCGCCGACAGATGCCGGACGCCTGGCTGGCTATGTCATGATCCTCGGTAATCTCTTCCAGCTCACCAGCCCCTTGAAAGAGCCATTCGATCGGCTGCGCGACGAAATCCGGCAACACCTGGCCCTGGGTTTGACCGAAGCTCAGGAACGGCTGCTGCCGATGCAGTTCCAGGACGTGACGACAGAGGCGCTGTTGTTTCCGCTCAAGAAGGCGGAGGACAATGCCCAGCGCGTGCTGGAGCACGTGCAGAAGCACTACGAGGAAACGTGGATTCACAAGCCGCGCCGCGCCCTGTCCGGCAACACGCCGATCGATGCCGCTGCCCACCCGACGCTGCGCAAGCATCTCCGCGGCGTCATCCAGTTCATCCAGGATTGTGCCAAGGGCAGTATGATCGTCAACTATGATTTCGATCGTCTACGCCGCAAGCTCGGCCTAATCCGTTCTGAGCATCGAGTCTTGCATTCTGAGACTCAGAACGCAGAACTCGGTGCTCAAAACTTGGCGCTTGACATCACGGCGATGAGCGCAGCCGAATTGGCCGGACTCAATGCGGCCAATCTATCCGACGAACAGCTCGAACAGGCTTATCAAGCGGCCGTCAAACTTGACGCCGAGGAGTTGGCAGCAAACTTCGCCCGGCAACTGATCGCCCGGCCGATGCGTCCGGAGCGGACAGATCGCTTCCCGTGGTACTCGTATTTGGCGCAGTATGCTCTGCGGAGCGGCGATAAAGATGCGGCCCTGGATTACATCAACGAGGGCGAGAAAGCCGACTGCGAACATAACGAGGGTCGGCGGCGCAACGATTACGAATTGCGTCGCGGTCAGGTCCACACCCGCCGCGGCGAGGTTGAGCAAGCTGCCGAGGTGTTCCAGCGCCTGATCGAGCGCGTGCCCAATAATTTTCGCTATCGCGGCAGCGCTGCTGAATCGATGCTATCGTTGCATCAGCCCGCGCGGGCCTTGCGCTTTGCCGAGGAAGGCATCACCGCCGCCCGGCAGGCCAATGACCGCGATTCCGAACAGTATCTCCTGGAATTGGCAGCCGCAGCGAAAAAACAGATGGGATGAGGCCACAAATGAACCGCAGATGAACACGGATAAAAAATTAAATTATTTTTATCTGTATTTATCTGTGGCTAATTTGGGAGAGAAACCAACGGATGCATCCGTTACACGGCAAAGTTGCGCTGATCACCGGCGGTTCGTCGGGGATTGGTCGAGCTACGGCCTTGCGTCTGGCTTCCTTTGGCGCTCGTGTCGCCGTCGCAGCACGCACCGTGGCGGCCCTGGAAGAAACCGTGCGCGCGGCCGAGACGCTCGGTGTCGAAGCGTTGGCTGTGCCGACCGACGTGACGGATGTGGAGCAGTGCCGCCACGCCGTCGAAACCACGGTGGCGCATTTTGGCCGGCTGGACGTACTGGTTTGCTCGGCCGGCGTGTCCATGCGCGGTCTGTTCGTCGATGCCGAGCCGGCCGCTCTCGAACAGGTCATGCGCATCAACTTTTTCGGTACCCTCTATCCGACCTATTTTGCCATACCTCACGTCAAACGCTCGCGCGGCTCGCTCGTAGCTATCAGCAGCCTGACCGGCAAGCGCGGTACGCCTTCTTACGCCATTTACAGCGCCAGCAAATTCGCCGTGCGCGGCCTGTACGAGAGCTTGCGTTTGGAACTGGCCCGCGACGGCGTTCATGTCGGCGTGGTTTCGCCAGGATTCGTGGCCACGCCATTACGACAGCGCGTCCTCGATGGCAGCGGCCGACCGTGGCCAACGCCGCCGCCGCCGCCCTTCCCTGTCTGGCCGATCGAGAAATGCGTCGATCGCATCGTCCGTCTCATCGTCAAGCGCAAGCCGCAGGCGCTGGTGGCTCGCCCCTTTGTCATCCCTTTTCTCGCCCTGGATGAAATCAGCGGCGGACGGCTCGGCGACTGGTATTTGGGCGGTAAATTCTTGTAGTCCGAATGTTCGTGTTCCGATAGTTAACACGAAGAGGACGGCTTTCTCGCCGGTGCGCAGGGAGGACGCAGCATGTTCACGGCACTGTATGCACTCATTGCCTCTACAGGGCTTGTTTGCGCCGAGACCGGCGTCGCGCCGGTTCTACCTACCGTTCCGGAAAGTCCTTACGGCTACCTGTGGTTCTATCGGCCCGATGGGCGCGGCGGCACCATCAAAGAAGTCTGCCCCTATGTCCCGCACGAAGCCGATATCCTCTTCTTCGACGACATGAGCAAATTCTGGGAGTTCCTTTATCACATTGGCCACACCGCCCCGCCCTTTCATACCGGCATCATGTTTCGTAAACCCGACGGCACGTTCCACGTCCTCGAATCGGGACCGGACGACACCCTGCACGTGTATCTTCTCGAAGCGTGCCAACGTGTTCATACTTTTAAAGGTATTCTGCAAATTCGCCGCTGCAAAGTGCCGTTGACGAAGGAGCAATCCTGCACGCTGACCAACTTCGCCTTGGCTCAGGAAGGCAAGCACTATGCTGTGTGGCGTCTGTTGTTGCAAGGCACGCCCATCAAAACCCGCGGCGGACCTTTGCGGTGTTCTTTGGCGCACACCCGCTATGATCGCTGCCGTTGGCTCTGCACCGAGATTGTTGTTGCTGCTGCCGAGCTAATTGGATTGATGGACCCCAACGTCATCAAGGCTAGCAATACGTATCCGCTCGATATTTTAGACGATCATATGTACAACCTGTCGCCGGTCTGGGATGAGGCAGGCTATTGGAGTCCGCATCCGTAGTCCCGGTTGGTCGCGCCGCAGAGCGGCGCGCGCCCGCGCACCGCTCTACGTGGCGGCCAACCAGGAGAATTAGGACGGACCGGATACGCTGATATGCGTCCAGGCGGGGGCATCGCTGGCGGGGAACGATTCCGTCGAAGCTTCCTCTACTTCGTCGATTTTCTCTGGGGCCGGCGGTGTTCCGCCGCGGTGCTGCTGTACTGCTTGGGCCAGCAGTTCTGCCACGCGATCCAGGGCCATTCCAACGTCCTCATCTAGCGCTTCGGCCGTCAGAGTCGCCGACGGCAGAGGCAAGACCGCTCGCACGGCAAAGCGATTCGCCTCTGCCTCACAATGGACGTGTAAATCGAGCCGCGTTTCCTCGGGACTTTCCGTCCCGATCAACTCATCGAGATACGCTTCCTTGGCGGCCCAGTGCTCCCGCACGTGAGCGATCCCTGTTTCCGCACAATGGTGAAACATGACATTCGTGCGCATGGTCTCCTCCCTCTTGAGTCCCGAACGTCTGTGTCTTTGGTATGCAACTACAATGCCGGAAAATTCGCTAGACGCTTCCGTGACGCTTCCCTAGATTTATTCTAATGTTCGTTTGAATGTTTTAATTTGCCCGCAAGGCTGTTCCTGGGGGATGTTATGATCTCTTCTCCTGCTGTCCGTTGGGTTCAGCGAGCTTTCACACTGGTTGAGCTATTGGTGGTTATTGCCATCCTCGCCGTACTCATTGGATTGCTGCTACCGGCCGTGCAGAAGGTGCGCGAAACAGCGGCGCGAGCGCAGTGCCTCAATAATCTGAAGCAACTCGGCCTGGCCCTGCACAACTATGATAGCGCCATCGGTCATCTGCCGCCAGCGTTCTCCAACACGACACCGCCTGCCTGGTCCGGCCTGCCGCCGTATTTTTTCAGCTGGTCTGCCTTGGCCATGCTGAATCCCTTTCTGGAGCAGACCAATATCTACAATGCAATGGATCTGACGCAGCCGATCTACATGCCGTCGCCGCCTTACGACATTTCACCGGGCAATCAGTTTGCCGTGCAGCAAGTGGTCAAGCTGTTTCTCTGTCCCAGCGATCAAATGCGGCCGGTGGCCAATCCGGGCGACTACGGTGTGGCAACCCTCGGCCCGACCAACTACGCCGTTTGTGTGGGCACCGGCACCACCCACGGCGGCCCGCCTTTCGGCAGTCCCCTAAACGCCGACGGCATGTTCACGGCCGGGCAAGGCTTCCGTATAACGGACATTTCGGATGGCACAAGCAATACAGCCATGATGTCCGAGAGCGTGCTGGGCGATGGGCCGGAGAATGCTGGCGGATCATTGCCGAGTGTCCCTCATGCCGTGCAGACTGTGTACGCTTACACCGGTTTCGGCACACCGCTGAGCGATGCAGCCTGCGCCGGCGCATCGCAATGGAACGTCTCGAACCGTCGAGGCTTCATGTGGGCCAGCGGCGAGATGCGCTGTGGTTCTTACAACCACTATTACACTCCCAATGCTCCAATTTACGATTGCGTGACCAATGACCTGACCACCCTTACCTCGATGGCTTTTCGCGCCGCGCGCAGCTGGCATACGGGCGGCGTCAATGTGTTGTTCGGCGACGGCAGTGCGCGGTTCGTCAGTCAAAGCGTATCGTTGACAACCTGGCGCGCCCTGGCCACGCGTGCC
>JAJPHU010000155.1 GCA_021325115.1 Planctomycetota bacterium
GTCGCACTCGGGGCGTTAACGCGCCCCCGCTCGTCGCACTCGGGGCGCTAACGCAACCCCGCTCGCTGGGTAATATTTTCACACGGAGGTTTGTAAAAACTGCGTACAGAAAGGGCGCAGGTCGCTTTCGGGGAACAGGCAAAAGGAATAATCACGGCGTTGCAAGATAGCATTGGTGCGCAGCTGGTGCTCGCACTCTTGCAATTGGCGATACAACTGTTCTATGCGTGGTTGCAACGGGCGGCGTAGCTCCTCAGTGAGTATGCGTAACCTGCGGAGACGTTCGCGGCGCTGGGCGCGTGTGGTCGGTTGCTGGGCGATCCATTCGTGCTTGCGGCGGACCAGTTCGTCCCAGGGGGGGCCGGCATCGAGATGGCGCTGCGGATTGTAGTGCAAGTCGCGTAGCAGCTGGTGCAGACGGCGGCGGTCGTCTGGTGTGGCCGCAGGTCGCGGCAGGGGCAGCCAGCGCGTGGCTGACAAGACGAGATACTCCGGCGGCTCGATGCCGTAAAAGCGGCGCATCAATTCATCGGTCAATTCATCGTAGATGCCGCCACCGATGCCGTGAATAAAGAGATCCGCGAGGAACAAACGTACGTAAAGCGTGGTCGTCAGAGCGCGGGTGCGGATTTTGAGACCGCAGGAGTGCAGTTCTTGCCATACAGCGAGTGGGGATGTGTTAGCACCCGGAGAAAACTCTACTCGGGGCGTTAACGCGCCAGAAAACTCTACTGGGGGCGTTAACGCGCCAGAAAACTCTACTCGGGGCGCTAACGCGACCCCGCTCGCCTGTAACTCGATTCGACCATTAGCTAGACGAGCAAACAAGCGTTCGCGTCGTGAGGCGCCGGTGCGCCAGCACCAGAATGGCGTCTCCAGCCAGTCGCCGTCGGCAGCGAGATCAGGTACAGGATGCTGACGATTGCGGATGCCGTGGCGACGGCGATAGTCGGCGACAATTTCATTGTAAAGCGAGTGAAAATGGGGCAAATTGGCGAGCAGATGGCAAGCGAAATAGGCAAATGGCTCAGAATCGCAAAGCGTGCTGAGCGGCACTTCCTGATTGTGACAGCCCCAGGCTTGCTCGAAAGTCCGCCGAGCGGCCGCGAAGCATTGGCCCAGGTTGGCGGTGTGTTCGGCTTGCCGCAACACCTCGGTCCAGAACGCTGGCAGCATCGGTTCATAAGGCCAGTGCCGTGTCAGCTCGCCCACGCGTTCGGCGAAGCTGGTAAACAAGGTGCGATCGGCGATGGCCCGCTCTTCGTAAGGGACCGCGCCGGTCCATTGATCGAACAGGACGCGGCGGATGTAGGGAGGCGCAGGCACGCGCAGCGTGGTGGTTTTGATGGCGTCGTCATCAACGACGAGATTGAGGGCAGCAGCCTGGTGCTGGCGAGCCAGACCGTACAGCGCGAAATTTTTCACCCATACGCCGGGATGGAACAACTCCGGCTGATGGCCAGCCACGAGGAGAGGTCTGTCACTTCCACTTTCAGCGTGCAGGACCTGTTCTCGCGCCTGGCGGCGCAGTTCGGCGAGGGGACGCCCCAGAAGAACCAGGCGCTCACTGGCTTCGTGCAGACATTGGCGATTGAGGTCCAGGACGGCGCCGGCCGTGGTCAAGGGCGGCACGGCGACAAGGGCGCCGTCATGGGCTGGGGCTTTTAACTGCTTTCCGCTGTCCATTTTGTCCATTATCCGCAATCGGTTTCGGGACATCGGCCCTCGGTCGGGAAATAAGGCGGGCACGGGAAAGCAGCCAACGGACAACGCAGAGCGGCTTCGTCGATCACCTGGCGATAATAGGACAGACGCGCCTCAGCATTATCGAGGACGCCGCCGAAAGCCCGGTTGGGATCGAGATATAGCCGCGGTACGCCGACCTCTTTGATACGTAAGCCGAGACGGGCTGCCTGCACCCATAGCTGTAACGGCATACCCCAGCCGACCTCAGTGATGTGCAAGCGTTCCAGAGCTTCGCGGCGATAAGCCTTGAAGCCGCAGAACGCATCGGTCAGATGAAGGCCGAAACGCCGGTTCAACTCCTGGGTGATCTCGCGGTTGATGCGTTGGCGATCGCGCGGTGCTTGTGTGTCCTGGTGGAAATCGCGGAGATAACGGCTGCCGGAGACAATGTCCGCGTCGTGGATCGCTTCCAGGAGCACTGGGATCCGTGAGGGTTCATGCTGACCGTCGCAATCCATCGTTATCAGCACCTCGATGTCTTGCTGCCGGGCATAGGCAAAGGCCGAGATCAAGGCAGCACCGTAACCGCGATTGACGGGATGCGTGAGGACTTCCAGGCCCGACAGACGTGCCAGAATGTCGGCGGTGCCATCAGTGGAGCCGTCGTTGACGATCAGAATGCGCGGGCTGTAACGACGGACCTCCTGAACGACGCCCTCAACGTGAGGCGCTTCGTTGTAGACAGGAATGGCCGTGAGAAATTGCATGACCGTGGAGTTCCTTGGGAAGGGGCGATGGGTCCTTGCACTTTCTTCATTCTACGACGGTCCTCCCTTGCTGGCGCGGCGGATTGGCAGCAAAGATTACCCTTGCTGGTAGAGCAGTCCGGGGAAAGTTGTATCTGTGGCTGCCAAAATGGCGGTGCTCATCCGAGAAGCACTCCCAGGAGATTGCCCGGCGGCGTGCCCTGGCTATAGATGCAAGTGTTTGTTAATTCAGTAGTTACATATCATGTCCTTGTGGCTCATCTGAAAAGTTGTGCTTGGCACGCCCCTTGCTCAGAGGACCCTCGGCCACTCATATCTAATCAGAAAGGAGAACCACATGAGGTCGTCGCGCTGGCAAGCATTTAACCCAGTTTGGGACCAATTGCAACAGTTTCAGCAGGAGATGAACCGCCTGTTCGACCGCTGGGGCGATGGCGGCATCTTCGGTGCGTCCGGTTTTCCGGCGCTGAATGTCTGGGAAGATGGCGAGGAGGTGCACGTCGAAGCTGAGCTGCCGGGGCTGGATTTGAAAGATATGGAGATTTACGTCAGCGGCGGCAATCAGTTGACCCTCAAGGGCGAGCGCAAGAAGCCAAGCTTGCCGGAAAAGGGCGTTTGGCATCGTCAGGAACGCAGTTTCGGCTCGTTCCACCGTTCGTTGACGCTGCCGTTCCCGGTGGATGCGGACAAAGTCGATGCGCGCCTGGAAAACGGCGTGTTGCACATCCGATTGACCAAGCATGAATCGGCGCGGCCGCGGAAAATTCCGGTCAAGGCGGAGTAAGAAAGGAGAAAAGGATCATGGCGAACATCATGAATCGTCCGGCGAAAGACCGAGCGGAGGCGCGTTCTGAGGCGACGCGTGGCGGCGTCTTTTTCACACCGCGGGTAGACATTGTGGAGAGCGATGCCGAGCTGACACTTTTCGCCGAAGTGCCCGGCGTTCGCCCCGAAGATGTCGATCTTCGCTACGAGAAAGGCGAGCTGGTGCTGCACGGGCGCGTTCAGCCGTCGGCCAAGCGGGAGACAATGCTGTTGCAGGAATATGAAGAAGGCGATTTCTACCGTGCCTTCACGATCAGCGAATCGATCGACGCCGGCCGGATCTCGGCGGAATGCAAGAACGGCCTGCTGATTGTGCATTTGCCGAAAGTGGAGTCGGTTCGTCCACGCCAGATCGCCGTTCGCAGTGCCTGAACCCGAACAAGCCGGAAACGTAAGCAACCGATGTCTTGCTAGCGCTTACGTTTCCGGCTGTTTCGATGAGTTTTACGCACCAAGTCCGGTATCCACCTTCATCCACGATCAGGAGCCATCACCATCCTATCCTGGCAACGCCTCATTTTCATGGGTTTGGATACACACAGCCCCATGACAACCCATTTCTTTTGCCACGGGGAGCGGTCGACGCCGGTTGGCCAAAATGCCGCACTCTGGCCTGGCGGCATGATGATTGCATTAGGTAAATTAAAAAGTGGCGGCCCAAGCCACTGGCGGTTTCGCAAGGAGGGTTGTTTGGCGATGCTTCAGATGCTTTTATCCGATTGGATCGTTCGCTTCTTTTTGCTCTATCTAATCGTGGTGGGCGGCTTGGTCTTCATTCGACGGGAAAGGCAAACTATGTCCGCCTCCTTCGTGTGCTTCCCATTCGCCGACATTCACGACCGTTGGATGGCTCTGGAAACCCGGCGTGCGCCGTGGTGGGATAAGTACAATCAGGTATTAAGAGACAAACACGGCATAAGAATTGGTTTAAGGGAGCAGAGCAATGGCAAGTTCTGGCGAGACAGCGGCGGATTGAATTATGCGTAATCTCAATTCTTTTGCCGAGACCATAGGGTACACTGGTAGCGTGCCCTATGGTTTTTTCGTTAGCCCTTAAGGCGAGCGGCCTTTTCTCTCCCTCCTTGTGGGGGAGGGTCGGGGTGGGGGACACCCCTCCTTGGCTCCATTGCCTTGACATCTCCTACCTCAGCCCTTCCTCACAAGAGGAGAGGAGGTTTGGTCCAGTAGCTCTTACGCTTCAGGTTCGGATTTCTTCCCGATGGCGCGCCACGCGCAACTGGGCGCGGGCGCGCTGCTGTGCCTTGAGCTGTTCTTCGTATGCCTGCGGCGTGGGGGCCGGGGCGAGGGCTGCATGCAATGCCTGCGCAACGGCATTGGTGTCGATGTCCTCGGCGCGCTGGGCGCGCGCTGTCAACACTGTCACCGTGTTGGCGCGTACTTGCACAAAGCCGCCATCGATGAAGAAACGCCGCACCTCCATACCGCGGCGCAGACGCAACTCGCCATAACCAAGCCGGCCGATTAAAGGCGCTCGGCCCGGAAGGACACCCAGTTCGCCATCGAACATGGGCACGGCCACGAAGTCAGCTGCTTCTTCAAGCACCGCCTTCTCCGGCGTGACAACAACGCATTGCAGTTCGCGTTCCGGCATGATCTTACTTCCCCTCGGCCATGCGTTTGGCCTGTTCCTCGGCTTCTTCGATGCCGCCGACATACATAAAGGCCGACTCCGGCAGATGATCCCATTTACCCTCGCATAACTCTTTGAAGCTACGGATGGTGTCGGCGATGGGGGTCACTTTGCCTTTCTTGCCGGTGAACGCCTCAGCTACGATAAACGGCTGTGATAAGAACTTCTCGATGCGCCGTGCCCGGTTAACGACTTGCTTATCTTCTTCGCTTAGCTCCTCGACGCCAAGGATAGCGATGATGTCCTGCAATTCGCGGTAACGTTGCAAGATCTGGCGTACCCGGTTGGCCACGTAGTAATGTTCCTCGCCGACGTACTGTGCTTGCAAAATATTGCTGTACGATGCCAGCGGATCGACAGCGGGATAGATGCCCTTCTCGGAAATGCGCCTTTCAAGATAGATAAAAGCATCCAAGTGTTGGAAGGCGTTAGCCGGCGCAGGATCCGTGGGGTCATCGGCAGGCACATACACGGCCTGCACGCTGGTGATGGCTCCTTTGTTCGTGCTGGTGATGCGTTCCTGCAATTCGCCCATCTCCGTGGCCAAAGTCGGCTGATAGCCGACGGCGCTGGGCATTCGGCCCAGAAGCGCGGACACTTCCGAGCCGGCCTGTGAGAAGCGGAAAATGTTATCGACAAACAGAAGTGTATCGGCCCCGGTGGCGTCACGGAACCATTCGCACATGGTCAGGGCCGACAGGGCCACACGCAGACGTGCTCCCGGCGGCTCATTCATCTGCCCGAACACCATCGCCGTTTGCGACAGGACTTCGCGGCCGGTATTACCGATCTTGGTTTCCTGCATTTCCAGCCACAGATCGTTGCCTTCGCGTGTCCGTTCGCCGACGCCGGCAAACACCGAGTAACCGCCGTGCTGGCTGGCGATGCGAGCGATCAGCTCGGTGAGGATAACCGTCTTGCCCAGGCCAGCGCCGCCGAACAGGCCGGCTTTGCCGCCGCGCACCAACGGCGTCAACAAATCGATGACCTTGATGCCAGTCTCGAACAGCTCTGTCTTGGGCGACAACTCGGCGAACTCCGGCGGATCACGGTGGATGGGGCGCCACTCCTTGGCATCGACCGGACCACGGCCGTCGATCGGCTCACCCAGCAGATTGAAGACACGACCCAGCGTCTCTTTGCCCACCGGCACCGAGACGGGCTTGCCGGTATCGATCACCTTCATGCCGCGGACCAGTCCGTCGGTGGTGCCCAGGGCGACGCAGCGGACCCGATTGCCGCCGAGCTGCTGCTGCACCTCACCGGTCAGGTGGATCGATACCCCCTTGTATTCGGTATCGATGCGGAGAGCGTTGTAGATCTCCGGCAGATGGCCCTCTTCAAACTCGGCGTCAAAGGTTGAACCGATGACCTGCACGATACGGCCCGTGTGCTGGCCGTTGCCAAGTTGATCAGTAGCGGTAATCATAGTTAGGCTCCGTGATAGCGAAATCTCTTGTATTAACAGACAAGGCGCCGGCCAGTTTTGGCATCCTCGCGTAAACGAATGATTTCCTCTTCTCCGCCTGGATAAACCCGTTTCTCCGAGCTGCCTTAGTCGAGTTACACAGATGGCCGAGAAGTTCTTTGTGACAACCAAATCTATTCCAGTGCTGCCGCACCGCCGATGACTTCCGCGATCTCTTTTGTAATCTGTGCCTGCCGGGCGCGGTTGTACTGACGCGTCAGCATTTTAATCATCTCCTCAGCATTCTCCGTGGCTTGTTTCATGGTGACGCGGCGGGCGATCTGCTCGCTAACGGCGGCGTCGAGGAAGCACTTGAACAAGCGTACTTGGAACGACACCGGCAGCAATTCTTGCAAGATATCCGCAGCGTTGGGCAAAAACTCGTACTCTACGGGGCGTTCCTCTTGAGGGCGTTCGTCGCGCGCACTGGATTGCGACAACGGCAGCAGTGTCTCGACGACCGGGACTTGCCGGGCCGCGTTGAGGAACTTCATATAGGCCACCTCGACGCGATCGTATTTGCCACGGGTGAAGCCGTCGATGTAGCGGTTAGCAATCTCCTCGACCTCGTCGAAGCGCGGCTTGTCCTCGAACTGCGTATAGGTGCGTTCGGGCTTGATGCCCTGATAGCGGAAGAACGTGATGGGCCGCTTACCGGACAATTCCAGATGCAAAGGGATGTTTTCGCTGCGGATTTGCCCGAGGCGCTGGTTGGCTTCGCGGAGGATACCCGCGTTATAACCGCCGCACAGGCCCCGATTGGAACCGATCACCAGCAACAACGTGCTGCGCACTTTCTCGCGCTTTTGCAAGAGCGGATGGGAGATGTCCGTTGCCGAAGCACTGAGGTCAGCAGCCATCTCGGTGATCTTGCGCGTATAGGCCTCGGCCTCGGTAGCCCGGTCGAGTGCTTTCTTGAAACGCGCCGTGGCGATCAACTCCATGGTGCGTGTGATTTTCTTGATGTTGCGAACCGCCTTGCGGCGGTTAACGAGCATTCGGGTAGTGGCCATGATGATTCGTTACAACTTTTGAGTCAAGGAACTGCTCAGAACGCCAAGATCAAGGACTGCCGAATTCAGCCATCTCGTGTTTTGTTCTCTTTTTTCTCTTGCTCTTTCCTTGGCGTTCTTGGCGTCTTGGCAGTTCCTTTGGATAGTACCTTTAGCGTTTGATCTGGTCCTGCGGCGCCTTGATGGCGTCGCTGCGTGGCGACGTTCCAGCGGGCTTGAACTGTGCCTGGAAATTGGTGATCGCCGCCGTCAATTGTTGCTCGATCTCCTTGGTTAGCTTGCGCTCCTTGCGGATGGCGTTGCCGACTTCCGGTTGGCGCTCGTGCATGTAACGCAAGAACTGCTCCTCCCAGGCGCGCACGTCCTTGACGGCCACCTTATCAAGATGGCCCTTGGTGCCGGCGTAGATAATCATGATCTGATCGACCACATTCATCGGCTTGAACTGCGGCTGCTTGAGGATCTCGACCATGCGATAGCCGCGGTCGAGTTGCGCTTGCGTGGCCTTGTCCAACTCGGTGCCGAGTTGAGCAAACGCCTCCAATTCGCGGAAAGCAGCCAGGTCCAGCCGCAGACCGCCGGCCACTTGTTTCATGGCCGGAATCTGCGCCTTGCCGCCCACACGCGAGACGCTGATGCCTACATCGATGGCCGGACGGATGCCAGCGTTGAACAGGTCCGGCTGCAAGTAAATTTGACCATCGGTGATAGAAATCACGTTGGTCGGAATGTATGCCGACACTTCGCCTTCGAGTGTTTCGATGATCGGCAGAGCGGTCAACGAACCGCCGGATTTCGCCACCTTGGCCAGCTTACATCCGGGGAACTTGGGCAAGTCGTGCTTCAGGGCACGTTCCTTTTCGAGTGGACCAACGTAAACCTTGCCCTTCTCGCCCTGTTGGCGACGTTCGCCTGCCTCATTGTTGACACCCCAATCGTCGGCGACTTTGGTCTCATCGGCATCGCCAGGGACAATGACCCAGCGTTCGGCCAGCTTGGCGGAGCGCTCGAGCAAGCGCGAGTGAGCATAGAAAATGTCGCCGGGATAAGCCTCGCGTCCGGGAGGCCGCCGCATGAGTAGCGACAGCTGGCGATAGGCGGCGGCCTGTTTGGACAGGTCATCGTAGACGCACAGGGTATCGCGGCCCTGTTCGTACATGAAATACTCGGCCATGGCACAGCCAGCGTAGGGAGCGATATATTGCAGGGGGGCCGGGTCCGAAGACGAGGCAGTGACGACAATGGTGTAATCGAGAGCACCGTGCTCGCGGAGGATCTCGACATTCTTGGCGACGCTCGACTCCTTTTGGCCGATGGCGACGTAAACGCAGATGACGCCGCTGTCGCGCTGATTGATGATGGTGTCCAGGGCGATGACGGTCTTGCCGGTCTTGCGGTCGCCGATGAGCAGCTCGCGCTGACCACGGCCGATCGGCGTCATGGCGTCGATGGCCTTGATGCCGGTTTGTAGCGGCACGTCTACCGGCTGTCGGCCAGCCACGCCGGGCGCTGGCGATTCTACGAAACGCACGTGCTCTCGGAGGATCGCTCCTTTGCCGTCGCGCGGATTGCCCAACGGATCGACGACCCGGCCAATGAGTGCTTCGCCGACCGGTACTTGCAACAAAGCGCCGGTGGAGCGAACTTCATCCCCCTCGGTGATTTCGCGGTACTCGCCGAGGATAATGACGCCAACCGAGTTCTGCTCCAGGTTGAAGGCCAGGCCACGCACACCGGTGCGCGGAAATTCCAGCATCTCGCCAGCCATCACGTTGGATAGGCCGTAAACGCGGGCAATGCCGTCGCCGACTTCCAGGACTTCGCCGACTTCTTTCGGCTCGATTTTATCGCGATACTGATGGATCTCCTCGGTCAACACCGAGACGATTTCGTTGGCATTAATGCGCATAGACAAAACTGCCTTTCTCGATGAGTTGATTGCGGATTCGTTCCAGACGCGCCCGTACACTGCCATCGTAAACCCAATCGTCCACCTTCACCACCAACCCGCCCAGCAATTCGGGATCGACGCGGACGGACAAGATCGGCTCGCGCTGGAACTTGTCTCGCAGCTCGCGACGCAAACGTTCGCGCTGTTCGTCGTCCAAGGCAATAGCGCCCGTCACCTCGACATGCATGCGTCCGGCACGGCGTTCGAAAAGGTCGCGCGCAAGCACAGCCGTTTCGCGGAGGATGCCAAGGCGATCGTGATCGTTGAGGACAAGCAGAAAATGGTAGAGAACATCGTTGATCTTGCCCTCGAAAGCGTGGCGCAGCACTTCGCGCTTGCGTTCGCGGCTGACGACAGCGCTGGCGAGGAAGAGAGCGAAAGCCGAATCGCGGGCCAGGACTTCTCGAACCAACTCTTCCAGCTGTTCCAGCACTTCTTGCGTCTGGTGCCGTTTGTCGGCGGCGCCCAAGAGCGCTTCCGCATAGATGCGGGCGACGTGCCGCGTGGCGTCGTCGAAAACAGTGGCGTGATGGATCTGCTCGCTCTCAGTCATGATAATTTATTCATGTTAGCAAATTTTTAAACCAGGGCCGATTGTGGCCGGCCGTCGCTGGTCTGGCGCAGCTCTGCTAATGTTTCCTCGATCAATTGGCGATGATCATCGTGATTCAGCTGGCGGCGGATGACTTTGGCGGCCACCAGTGTTGCCAGCTGCGCCGCCTCGATTTGCAGATCACGCCGCGCCTGAGCATAGGCCAGATTCATCTCGCGCTGCAGACGTTCGTGTTCGGCCTGGATCTTTTTATGTGCTTCGGCGACCATCTCGGTCGTGGTACGTTCGGCGGCACGCCGCGCTTCGTCGAGGATCTGGCGGGCCTGGTCGTTGGCGTGGCGCAGCTGTTCTTCCAGTTGGCCGCGGAGACGTGCGGCTTCTTCGCGGGCTTGCTGGGCTTCGTGCAGAGCGGCATGGATGGCACGCTCGCGATGTTCCAGCCCCTGTAGCATCGGCTTCCAGGCAAACTTGCCGAGAATGAATAGCAAGAGCAGAAAAACGACCAGCGTCCAGATGCCCAGGTCCATCGCCGGGCGGAACAGATCCCGGTTGACTTCTTCAGCCTCGTGCTTGAGTTCTCCTGCGAGTTCCGCCTCAACATTCTCCAGGTCCCCCTGGACGGCTGCGCCTTTTTTATGCCTGTCCTCTGCCTGCACCGCGCCTGGCATGCACCAGAGCAACGCCGCCAAGCCGAGAGCCGTCAACAACCAACCACGAGACATAGCTACCTCATTTTGTCAATTTTCCTGCCAGCCCGAAGCGTAAGCGAGGATAGTCCTCGCTTACGCTTCGGGCTGGCAGCATAGAAACCTCTTCCCTCAGAACTGTGCGCCACCCGCCATGAGGATGCAGACAATCAGGGCGAAGAACGTGGCGCCTTCCAGAAGAGCGGCGATGACGATCATGGCTGTCTGAATACGTCCGGCGATCTCCGGCTGCCGGGCCATACTCTCCAGGGCGGCCGCCCCGATGCGGCCGAAGCCCCAGCCAGCGCCGAGGATAGTGACGGCCGCGCCCAGGCCAGCGCCGACGCCGCGGCCGGACAATGTCAACGAATTCACTGTCGGTTGCTGGGCCAGGGCCGGGGCCGCCAGCAACAACAAGACGCCTACTACCATCACGAACAGGTTCAGGATTTTCATGGACAAGGTTACTCCCCGTTTCAATAAGGGTCACAAACGAGACCGTCAATGTTCCGGATGCAGCGACATCCCCATGAACAACGCGGTCAGGAACACGAAAATATACGCCTGCAAGAAGGCGACAAACAACTCTAACAAGCTCAGGGCCGCCACGCCGAGCACACTGGCAATCGAGACACCAAAAAGCAAGAAGAGATTACCTGCATTGGCCGCCGAGTAAATGAACAGCAGGATTACCGCCAGCACCGTGTGCCCGGCGAACATGTTGGCAAAAAGACGCACGGCCAACACGCCGCTCTTGATAACCGTGCCTACCATTTCGATGCTGAAGATGACCAGGCTGAACAACCAGCCGACATAAGGAACCTCGATATGGGGCCACAATGCCCGAACATAGAAAATCGTTCCTACCAACAGAGGGCCAAGAATGGGGACTTTTCGCAAGGCGGCGAAGCGGGGACCGGCGCTATGGGACTCGTGAGGGCCGCTTGCCAGATGGTGTCCAGAACTTTCCTCCGCATCGTGGCCGTCGCCCAGTTCGGCCGCCAGCCCCAGCTTCACGATAGCGGCTCCGTGCAGCATGACAAAGGCCGTACAGGCCAACGCTCCCGTGACCCAGATGCTCGCCGTCGGCGAGCCGAGAAAGGGGAACATGCCCAGCAGATTGCAGAACAACAGAAACAAAAATAACGTCCACAGATAGGGGACGTATTTATCTGCTTCTTTGGCGCCGAGATTGGGCTTGGCAATCTCATCGCGGACGAAGGTCAACAGCGACTCGAAGGCGTTCCACCAGCGGCCCTTGGGCAACTCACCGCTCTGTGAACGACGCGCCAGAGGGATGTAGATGACGAGAATCAAGACCGCCGCAATCAACTCCAAGATCATGAATTTGGTGATCTGGAGCGGATACCAATCGATCTGGAAGTTGGAATTAATGTAAGGAATGTCGAGGACAGGCAGATGCCATTCGACCGGCGGGCCAAACGCCGCGTTGAAGAACTCCCATTTATTGTGCGTCACCGGAGAGTCCATCACGTGATCGAACGGATGAGGCGGTTCGTGGATCGGGGGCTTGGCCATTTCTGCACTCACTGTATCGTAGAACGTGGCTGAATCTTCTCCGCTTGCCGATCGGGGCGGCTGGCCAGGAGCAAGACCATATCCAGCCCCAAGGTGAACAGATAACCCACCGTCAGCCAGATCAAGAAACGGGGTTGCTGCTGATAGTAGGGAACGTACTGGTAAAGTGTCCATCCCCCGAGCAGAACCAACACCATGCGAATGCCGGTGCCGCCCAGGACCATCACCAATTGCTTGTCCGCGCTCTGGCGCAGGGTGCGCTCACCCCAAACCAGCGTGGCAAGGGCCGGCACCAGGCACAGAAGCAGGGCTGTGCCGAGAAAGACCAAGGCCGCATCGCCGCCGCCCAGATGACGGGCCGGCAAGCCGACCAGTAGCCAAAAAGCGGCACACCCGCCAAAAAGAACTAACATACGCCGAATCACCGGGTCTCCTGATCGGATTGGGAAGAATCCTTTGTATCCATTTTGTTCAACAAATGTACCAAATGCACCAGTCCGCCGATCGGTCCCAGGATCGCGCCCGTGATCACTCCCCACGGCGTCCAGCCCAAGTAATGATCGGCTGCCAGTCCGGCAACGATTGGCACAACCATCTCCATGCCAATCTGTCCCAGGGCGACGTAGCGCCCCATCTCTTTGCGATCCGGTAGTTCCGGGAGCATCGCACATTCCTCGTGTGGGGGTATTCTCGGAACCAAGGAAAGAAAGTCAATCGGAGATTCGGGAAATTTTTCACGAAGTCCCCGAAGCAGGCGAACGAGCGGCGTCAGATGGTTGGGAAGCCCCCAGCCGGCTAACGCTGGCCGTGTGCCTGTTGTTGAGAAGCCTGGCTTTTTCCGCGAAACAATAGATTTTTTATTGACAATCATTGCGAACGTCTTTACAATCGAGTCGTAAAAAGAGTGGCCTCGATTTGCAATCCTCCCTCCTCGTGGGCGAATTGCCTTTTTTTGTCTTCCGTCCGTGTTTTTGTCTCTTTCTTTCGATGCGGCGCGAAGACTAAGGATTGGCGGGCAAAGCCGTAGAGCAAGCCGTCCGTGTGCCCTTTTCAGGTACGCGGACAGTTTGCCCCAAGGTTTTGCCCGGCAGTTCTAAGAGGGTCTGTATGAGAACACTCCCAGGAGAGGATCTCCGGGACGGTATCATTTCAGGGATGGCGGCCCGGACATCTTCACAGCGCCGTTATCGGATCGGCGCGGGAGTGGTAAGGCATGACTCGCCAGCAATTGCAAACCTGCACCAAAAAAACATTGTGTGAGTTGGCCCGCAAACAGGGGATCACTGGCTGGCACGACATGACCAAGGAAGAATTGATATCGGCCCTGGCCAACGGGGCATGTCAACGCCTCGGTAAGCAGACAAGCAGAAGAAAGAAAAACCGAGGCGTTGACACATCCCGCTCGCCTTACGCGGCCGCCGCCGCCCGTGACACTTCCAACGCTGCCTCTGGGGAAGAGCAAGTCGGAAGCAGCAAGTACAACATGGGCATTCCCACCCGCGACTTATCGGCCAAGGTGCCCAAGGACCTGCCGGCTGGCTACGGCAAAGACCGCATCGTCCTCATGGTCCGCGATCCTTACTGGCTGCATTGCTACTGGGAAGTGACGCATCAGGGCATCGGCCGCGCCGAGGCTGCCCTGGGACAAGAATGGCATACCGCCAAGCCGATTCTGCGTTTGCTTGATGTCAGCAGCCGCGATACTACCAGCACCAGTGAAACAGTCCTCCGCGACATCCCTATCCATGGCGGCTGCAACAATTGGTACATCGATGTGGCCAATCCGCCGCGGTCCTTCCGCGTGGATATCGGCTATCTGGCCAAGAGCGGCAAATTTTACGTCCTGGCACGCTCTAACGTCGTTACCACGCCGCGGGCGGGCATCAGCGATGTCATCGACGAAAATTGGGCTGACATCGACGCCCAGAAAGCTGACCGTATCTATGCCATGTCCAGCGGCTTCGACCCGACTGCTGGCAGCCTGGAGTTGAAACAACTGTTTGAAGAGCATTTGCGCCGGCCTCTCGGTTCACCAGCCGTCACCAGTTTCGGTGCCGGAGGCAAGCCGCGCAAGTTCTGGTTCCAGCTCGATGCGGAGCTGATTGTCTACGGCGCTACCGAGCCGAACGCACGGGTGACATTGCAAGGCCAGCCGATCAAGCTGCGCCCGGACGGCACGTTCACCATGCGTTTCAGTCTACCCGATGGCCGGCAGATTATTCCTGCTGTTGCCGTCTCGCCCGATGGTGTCGAGGAACGCACCATTGTCCTCGCTGTCGAACGCAACACCCGGCAGTTGGAGCCGCTCATTCACGATGAGAATGAGTAACCACATCGCTCCTGTTTTCGGTTTTCTGTTTTCGATTTTCGGACCAGATAACTACTGTATCTCTCCTCTGAGGACGGAAAACCGACAACCGAAAACGGGAGCGAAGCGACAGTCGTTGCCGGCGGCCATGCAGGCAAGCACCCAGGAAGCTATAGCGGACCAGCGTATGATAGCTTGCCAGAGCAAGCAACGTCGTCAAGCCTATAACGATGAGGAACTTCCATCCGGCAGGCAAAACCCCTCCTGCCAGATCTAGCTGAATCAAGCCGACCAGCGGCAGATGGCACAAATAAACCCAGTAAGAGGCGTCGGCCAAGTAGCGCAGTCGGTGCCGTTGCGCATGGCCGTAGTGCAGTCCCAGTCCAAGTAAGCCAAAAAGCAACAGCCACGCCAATAAGGAAAGGGTGGCGGCGAGCACCCAGCGAGTTGGCCATTCCTCCGGCTGTTCAAGATGTCGTTGCAACAGCGGCAGAAGCAGTGCCGACAGCGGCGCCGCCAGCGCGAAATATCCCTTCCAAGAGCGACAGATCTCCGGCAACTCCTTGCGATGGGGATACATGGCTACTCCCGCGACAAAGAACAGGCTGTAATACAACAAGCGCCAGCCGTCCGGAACAAAGGAATTGTGATGCGCGACTACTGGCTGGAGGTTGATTGCCAGTATGAGGGTAGTAGGGACGGACAGCCATAGCGGCAGCTCTGGACCCGATCGGAGCCTGAAGCGTAAGCGAAGAGCCTTGCGTTGCCAGCAATATACACAAAAAGCTAGATTGAGAAGGAACAGATCCTCCAGGAACCAAAGGTGTAGCGGACCACACAGCTCGCTTTGGATCCTGGGGTGAAACTTAACGGCCAAGATCTGTCTGACCGTGCAGTGCCCGCTCACCAACCAGCCGGCGGCCCAGATGTAAAACGTGATCGGCACGATAATGAGGCACCCTGCGAAGAACGGCACCAATAAACGGCGAGCGCGCTGAGTCAGCAATTCACCCGGCCCACGTTTGGATTCGACCAAAGCAGCGAAGAACCCCGCCAGGAAGAAGAACAACGGCAAACGAAAAGAATGCAACCACCAAAAGAGAAAATCAAAAAACGGATGGCAGGCGCTATCGCGCACTACCCAAATCAGCCCCGGCATGCGCCCGGACATATAGCTGACGGCGCCGTGCAAACATACGCCCAGGAACATAGCTGCTGCACGCAGGCCGTCCAAGGCCGCGATCCTCCCTTCCCAATCCGTATCCGGGGCGGCGGCAAGACACGAGTTAGGGGAAAAAGTTCCCGGCATCCGAACCATTGAATTCCCTCCGAGTAGAAACGCCGTGTTGCCATACCCGAAATATCCATGCGTTCCTAGATGAAAAATTGCCCTGGAGCGCTTCGTTCTGTTCCGCTATCTTCTTGCCCGCGAATAGGGCCTAATCTTACCAGCCTGCAGCGCAGGCGAGGGCGACTGTATCCCTCGCTCGCACTGTGGGCTGGTAAAGCAAGGTAGAGGAGTCAGAATGAGGATCGATCTACCCAGCGCCATTCTGAGCATGACGTTATCGGCTTACTGGGCGGGAGTGGCCATCACGGCCCTGGTCAATCGCTGGCAGCATGGGCGCTCGGCCGGTATTTGGCCAAGCAGCCGCGCTGAGCGCTTCCTCTGGCCGACCTGGGTGCCAGTGATTGTGCTGTGGAACGTATTGCCGTGGCTGGCGCTTTCTCGCAGTCCCAATTGGTTGTTACTGCGGTTTCTCGCCGCTCTTTTGGGGGCCGGCTGTTTTGTGGCCACGGTTGTCTGTTGGATGCAGCTGGGAAAAAATTGGAGCATGGCCGTCGTTCCGGGACAAAAGACAGAACTCGTGCAAACGGGACCTTA
Organism: Planctomycetota bacterium; assembly: GCA_021325115.1. Classification (GTDB taxonomy): domain Bacteria; phylum Planctomycetota; class Planctomycetia; order Gemmatales; family Gemmataceae; genus JAJPHU01. The sequence goes on from JAJPHU010000155.1 coordinate 16,333, forward strand.
CGCCCTCGTCCGTCATCCGATTTATGCCCTCAGCATCGCCTTGATGCTCTGCTCCGTCGTGGTGGTCCCCACCCTGCCGATGCTTACCTTGGCCGTACTACACCTGTCGTTTCTGTGGATCAAGGCACGTAACGAAGAGCAGTTCTTGCACGTGCTTCATGGAAGATTGTACACCGATTACTGCGGCCGCACGGGGCGATTCGTTCCGTCGCTTATGCTTCCGGCTCGCAGGAAGACACACGCTGTTAGATCTCTGGGCAGAACGGCGGCGAGGTCTGGGAGGCCATCCACGCCAGGCAACGCGCCCAATTGATCGACGAGCCGGGCGTGATGCTGCCCAAAAGCCGCGAACCGGCCGCTCCCGTGGCCGAAGGTACGCTGGCCGGCACGCCGTCGAGTGTCAGCGCCGCTAACATACCGAACGATAGCGCCTTGCGCACGTCTGCTGGTACACCCACCTCATCGGTGCGCTGCAATGGAAGGCCCTCGAACGGCTGTTCGAGCAGCCGCCATAGGAGGCCGTTGCGGACGCCACCGCCAGAGAGCAGAATGCGATCGATGCGCGAACCGGCCGGTAGAAAACGCCGTACCGCCGTGGTGATGCCACGGGCGACGAAGTGCGTGGCGGTACAGAGCAAATCGTGCAAGCTGCCGCTGTACTGTCGCACCTGCTGCACGGCGGCGGCGGCAAAATCATCGCCGAACAGATGGCGTGGCAGCGCCTTGGGCGGACGGCGCTGCAAGTAGGGATGATTGAGCCAGTTCTGTAACAGGGCGTCGATGCACTTGCCCTGAACGGCGTGTTTGCCGCCGGGATCGAAGGACGATTTGCCGCCGGTCAGGCGATCCATCAGCGCATCAAGCAGGACATTGCACGGACTGGCCTCGAAGCCCACCACTTCCTGAATACGGCAGCCGGCCGGCACAAAGACGATGCGCGCCAGTCCGCCCAGATGGATTAGCAGTCGGTTCTCCTGGGGATGCCGAAAAAGGATGTAATCGGTCAACGCTGCCAACGGCACGCCTTGGCCGCCAGCCGCCACGTCGCGGGAGCGGAAATCGCTGACCGTGGTGACACCGCAGCGCTCCGCCACCACCGCCGCCATGCCCAGGCCAAGCGTAGAGGGAAAACGCCCTTCCGCCTCATGCCAGACCGTATGTCCGGGACAGCCGATGCACTGGACCCGTTGCAAGCTCAGGCTGGCATGATCGGCCACCGTCCGTGCCGCTGCCGCGAACGTCTCGCCTAATAAACGATGCAGAATACCAACTTGGCGTATCTCACAAGGAGACGAGGCGCTGACACGGCGGATCAGCGCCCGCAGCTCCGGGCCGTAAGGCTGATGCAATCCCTGTACCTGGCGCACACGTAGCTCCAGCCCTGCGCCTTCCAGCTCCATGAGCGCAGCATCCACGCCATCGACACTGGAGCCAGACGCCAGACCGATGAGCCAGCGCGAGGTCATAAAGCCTTTTCCTTCATGGCGAGCAGGGTGCGTCACCCCCCCTGCTCGCCGACAGTCTACGCCGCCAATGACATTGTGGCCTGACGCAGACACGCCTGAATGAAATACTCAAACAATTGCAGATCCAGTGCTGAGGCTGTCTCGGATTCAGGATGCCATTGCACGCCGACGCAGAACCAGTGGGCATCGGTGCTTTCGATAGATTCAATGACCCCATCCGGGGCACGGGCACCGACGCGCAGACCATCGCCGACTTGGCGAACCGCCTGATGATGGGTACTGTTGACGCAGATTTCGCCCGCGCCAAAAATCTCTTCCATGCGCGTGCCCGACTCAATCAGCACCAGATGACGGTGCGGCGCACCGGTCGGATCACGGTGCGGCATAGCGCGCGGCATGTCGTGCGGCAAATGCACGTACAGAGTGCCGCCACAGGCCACGTTCAGCTGCTGCATCCCCAGGCCAATGGCCAAGAGCGGCAGACGGCGCTCCAGCACGCGGCGAACCAGTAGCCGATCGCTCTCGTCGCGGCGTTCGGGCAGCGGTTGCACCGAAGAATGCGGCGGCATGCCCAGGCGGCGTGGATCCAGATCACGAGCGCTGCCGGTCAAGATAAAACCATCGAGACGATCGAGCCAGGCATCGGGATCGATGTCCTTACCCAAAGGCGGCACGACCACGGGCAGACCGCCGGCGGCGACGACGTTGTCGAGGTAGCCGGCGTGGAGGCGGATAAATGGAGAATCGATTTTGCTAGCCGGCACATAATCGGCGTTGATGCCGATGAACGGCCGGATCGGATGGGCCATTGCTTTCCCTCCTTGGAAACACGACCGGCGCGGAGTTCCTTCTCCGCAAGTGCGCGGAAGTATACTCTGCGTGCCGTCGGGAACAAGGCCGATTACAAATTGGGGGGTGTCCCTCTGGATTTTGGCGAGCGGGGTTACGTCAGCCCTCGAGGAGTTTTTTCCCCTCCCTCCCCTCTGGGGAGGGAGGGCTAGGGTAGGGGGAAGGCGTCCGCAGGCTATACACTTCCCCCAACCCTCCTTCACCAGGGGGAGGGAAAAGACCGCTCGCGCGGAAGCCCTCCTCCACGCCCAAATCAAGAGGAACACTCAAAATCAGTTGACGGATGCAGCAGCCAGACTTGCCCATATGACAACCAGCCTGGAAAGAAAAAGAAGATGCCACGACTCGAGACAGGAGAAAACGTATGAACGGCTCTCCGGGGCCCTATATAAGAATGGCCAAATCATTCTCGATGTTCCGGACGTGTTGCCGAAAGGCACACGAGTGGAGGCTCTGCCGATCAACGAGGCGCTGGCGATTGCATCCAGTCCGTGCCGACAACGACCTGACCATGGTGCCCGGGTTAATTATCGAGAATTGGTCCACCATGTAACCCAAAAGCTACCGAACAACCGAACTACCTAACAGCGCCCAATGACATAGCGATGCGGATCAACTTCCTCGCGCAACAGCAGCAATTCCGCTGGCGTGGGCGGCTCGGTAACGGCCAACGGTTCGCGGACACCTAGCTCGAAGCCGGTAGCGGCGCGGACTTGCGCCAGCGAAACGCCCGGATGCAGACTGTAGACTTCCATGCGCTTCGTCTCATCATTGTAACCCAGGACGGCCAGATCTGTGATGACGCGATAAGGGCCGCTGCCCGGCGGCAATCCCGCTGCCTCGCGCGCGCCGGGGCCGGTCAGATAGCCCGGCGTCGTTAAGAAATCGAGCTTCTCGACGAATCGTCGGCGATCGTGATGGGTAACGACGAGAATACGCCAGCAGAACGAAGCGAGATCGTTGGCCCCGCCGCTGCCGGGCAGCCGTACCTTCGGCCGAGCGTAATCACCGCCAATACAAGTCGAATTGAGATTGCCATAGGGATCAATCTGAGCGCCGCCGAGAAAGGTATAGTCGATCAGGCCGCGCCGGCACGTCTCCATAATGTCGGCCATGCTGGTAGCCATGACGGCGCGATGAAACGAGCGCGAATCGCCGACGCTGATTGGCATGGTGGGTAATTGCGGAGCAACGCCGCCGGCCTCGAAAAGGATGACCAGGTGCGGAGCATGCATCCGCTGTGCCAGCATGGCCGCGGCGCACGGCACGCCGGTGCCAATCGCCGCCGTTCGCCCATCTTCAAGAAGACGAGCGGCACAGCAGATCATCAGTTCCATCGCATTGTAGGCAGCGGACATAACAGCTCCTCACAAACCGCGATGCAACAAAAACTCCTGGCGCCGCAGTTCCTGCAGCCGCGGCAAACCGCCACAACGCTGCCAATACTCCGTGAAATCACGCACTTCAAAGATGTACTTTTGGAGAAAAGTGCGGAACTCCTCAATGTCCTTCTCGGCGCTCAACCATTGGCGAATATGTTCTTCATCCGAGAAATATTCATAGGGCATATTGCCCGGATAACTGCCGTAGGGCACTTCGCAGACGGCATCGACGCAAAAGAACGGGATGGCAGTGCGGCTGGGATCTTGGCGGATGTCGTCGTTGGGGATGAGACGCTCGCAAGTGATGATGAGGCGCTTGGCCGCTCGCGCCAGATCAAGGTCGGCGACCGTGGTGCCGCGGATGCGGCAGTTGCCGTAGCGGTCGGCCTCGTGAACGTGAATGGCAGCCACATCCGGATAAAGGGCCGGCACCAGCACCACTTTTTCGCCGGTGAACGGGCAGGCAACGACGCAGGCGGCGCTGTGGCGAAGCGTGTCGGTACCGAGCAGCGAATGCACTGGCAGAAACGGCACTCCCATTGCGGCGGCCTTGAAGCGCAGCGCCAGCGTGTAATTGGTCCATTCCGTGCAGGCAACTTCGCCGGACTCCAGGACGCGGCGAGCATGCGGCGACAACCCCCGTGCCTCCAGGCCAACCACGTAAGCGATGTCCACGGCGGCCAGGGTCTGTCCCTGGCCCAAGCCGTTGCCGGCACAGAGCAGTTGGAAATCATGCGTGGCCGTGTGACCGGCGAAACGCAGGTGCTGGCGGCCCTGCCGCAAAATCTCGTGTAGCACGGCTGTGGGAATACGCGCACAGCCGAAACCGCCGCAGGCAAAATAGTCGCCGTCGTGAACGAAACGGCGGACAGCCTCGGCCACGGTCATGACCTTATCGATCAAAGCTCGCGGTTTGTCGGCGAAGAATCGACGGGCGCGATCCGTGGACGGATCCGCCCACAGGGCACCACCACCCTGAAAGAGGATGTCCATAAGCACATCCGCAGGACACAGGCGAGCAGGGGGTATTAACACCCCGAGCGAACTTCTCGGGGCGCTGACGCGACCCCACTCGCCGTTTAGCGATTCTCAAATTCCCGGATCAGCTGCCGGAAACGGGGGTCGTGGCGGATCGAATCGAGGTCGCGGTCTTCCTTCATATAGCGGAAGTCGCGATAGCCCAGCTCGATAGCGCGGCGCAACGTCTTGAGCGACTGCTCCGGCCGCTTGAGTAGGGCGAAACTGCACGCCAAATTATAATGCGCCAAGGCATCATTGGGCCGAAGCTGCACCAAACGCTTATCGATTTGCAGACCGTCAGCGAAACGTCCCTTGAGGGTCAACAGGTTGCCCATGATACGCAGGACATCGACATAATCGGGGCAGCGGTTCAGCACGCCCTCGAAGAAATCCAGCTCGAAATCCAGCTGCTGTTGATCGTGCATACGGGCCGACGGATGGCCGGCAGTGGAGGATTCGGGCTTATGGTTGAAATGCTTGCCTGATTGCGCCATTGGCTTCCCCCTGCTTGGTCCGGATGGGCGAGGAACGTCTCTTTCACCTGAGAGAACGCCCCCCGTGCTAATCCGTTCCTGATTATAACCGATAGTGGAGGAAGTGCAAAGGATCTAGAGACTGTTCCCAGGGTGAACAGGAGAAGGGCCGGCGTCTGCCGACTGATGGGGCTCCACCAGCCGGCAGACGCCGGCCCTTCCCTGGCATCGATGGTTGCATAGGCGATTCAAACGAGGTCAAATATCTTCATCATCGAAATCTTCTTCCTCTTCGTCTTCTTCGTCGTCGAAGTCTTCGTCGTCGAAGTCTTCGTCGTCGAAGTCTTCGTCGTCGAAGTCTTCGTCGTCGAAGTCCTCGTCCTCATCGAAGTCCTCATCGTCGTAGTCGTCGAAGTCCTCATCGTCGAAGTCCTCGTCCTCTTCGTCTTCGAGTTCTTCGTCGTCCTCATCCTCTTCATCGCGGGAACGTGCCGCGCAGAGGAAAAGAGGATTGGGTCCGAGGGGCAGCCATTGGGGCGTCTCGGTTTCCGCCCTGAGTCGAGATGGAGTGAACCACAACTTGCCAACGAACATCAGAGTATCCCTCGATTAAGAGAAAGCCTCAAGCGGAGAGACGCTTCCTGGCGCTCCTCCGTCTTATCGGCATGAACCTTCTATTTCCCGATAACCGCGGCGTTGGCGCCACGGATAAACTCGTATTCGCCGATCCTACGATCGGCGCGGATCGTTCCCTCGCGCCATCTGGCGGCCTTCTTCCACCTCCGCGACAAGCGCGATTTCCACCACAGTGGATGGCCTAAGGTACTCTCCTTCGTAGTAAACTTCTTTCGCCTCGTCAAGCTGTCCTAAGACCTTTGTAGCATTGATTTTTCCGGTTGGTTTGACCTTGCCTGGAATAGGGGCCGGCCTTACCGTACAGTGATGGTTGTAGGGCAAGGAGGAGGCTATGTCTGAGCCTTGGTACAAAGATGGTTTGCGTTTCACCTGCACGCGCTGCGGCCACTGCTGTACTGGCGAACCGGGCTACGTCTGGGTCACTGACGATGATCTGCTCGCCATCGCTCATAAGCGTGGGGAAATGCTCGAACAGGTCAAGGCGCTATACACGCGCTGGACCTCGCGCGGCCGGACCCTGCGCGAGAAGAGCAATGGCGATTGCATTTTCTACGACCACGAGCAGGGCTGCACCATTTACGAAGTGCGGCCGCCGCAGTGCCGGACCTGGCCGTTCTGGGAAAGCAATGTCCTCACGCCGGAAGCCTGGCAACGTACCTGCGAAATCTGCCCCGGCTCTGGACAGGGGGAGTTGATTCCCGAAGAAGAAATTACGCGACGCTTGCAGGTCATCCGGCTTTAAGACAAGCAGACATTTCCCTTCCTCCTGATGAGGGAGAGTTCGGGTGAGGGAGCGGAACTTCTTGACCCAGGCGCCAGCAAAGGAAGGAGCCATCCTTGCAGGGACAAAAGGGATCCTCGGAATGTCTGAAGCGCTTCGCCGCCAAGTACTGGAGTTATACCAGGAAGTCGATGCCGCCGTGGCGGCTGCGGGGCCGGTGTGCGTAGCCAGCGGGCGCTGCTGTCGCTTCAAGGAATACGGCCACATGCTATTTCTCAGCAACCTCGAAGCCGAAGTGTTGCTGCACGGTGCTCCGCCCTACGAGCCAGGGATGGTAACGCCGGATTTCTGTCCCTTTCAGAAAGGCAACCTCTGCACAGCGCGGCAGCCGCGGCCTTTGGGCTGTCGCGTCTACTACTGCGATCCGAATTATCAGAATACGTGTCAGGAAATCACGGAAACGTATCTGCACCGCTTGAAGGAATTGGCCCGCGCCTATGACGTGCCCTGGCACTACGCCCCGCTGCATCATTTCTTGCGCCATCCGGAAGATGTGTTTCCGGCTCGTTAACCTTACGAAAAAGTAATCCGAATCGCCGTAGCGTGGTCCGCGAGTGCATCGTAGAATATTCTCGTTATCGTTTGCGTTTCGTGTCGCGATCTTGACGCGGAAACAAGGGCGTTTTAGGATGAGAACGGCGATGGGGTTCGCCATTAACCGCGATGATCCCTCCAGAACGTCGCTAATGACCCCTATTTTTGAGGTCCAACCTCGGATAGGGGTGTCTCTCTCTCCCAGAGTGCAAGAATCAAGCCCCGCCGAGAGGACTGTATCTGCGGCGGGTTCTTTTTTGATATTCCCCATCTGAATTTTTTGCCGGCCGGCCCACGCAAGCCCGTCCGGTCCTCATTGAGGAGTGAAAGAGAAGATGAAATCTATTCTGACAGCGCAGGGGGCGTTACGTTTGGGCGTGGCCCTCATGGTGGTGCTGGGGCTTTTGGGCGGCGGTTTCGCCTTTATGCATCACGCCGCAGACAATGGTGCGGCCAAGGCCGCCGCTGGACACGATGAGTCGGAAGGCGATGAAGCTATCGAAGCCGAAATCCCAGTCAAGATCGTCTATCCGCGCTATGACAAGTCGTTCAGCATGACCGAGCGGCGCCCCGCTGATGTGTTGCCCTACTATAAAGCCGACCTGGTAACGAGCGTGCCGGGCTATGTAGAGTGGATGCCTTACGATGTTGGCAGTCAAGTCACGGCTGGAGAGACTCTGGTCCAGGTAGCTGTGCCGGACTTGGTAGCGCGGCGGAACCAACGCAAGGCAGATTTGACGTATGCCGAGACAGTGGTCAAGCAGAGGAAAGCTACCGTCGAGGTCGCCAAGGCCGATTATGAAGCCGCCAAGGCCCGTATCAATGCCAGTGAGGCGCGGCTTAGGGCCGACCAGGCCTATGAGGTCTTTCGCCGGAAACAGGCCAAGCGCTATACCGACTTGCTCCGCGACCGTGCCATCGATGCCCAGCTCGTCGATGAGCAAGAGGACCAACTGCATGCAGCCATTGAAGCGACCAACGCCTCTAAGGAGAAAGTGATCTCCGCCCGAGAAGATGCCAAAGCGGCCGCAGCACGCATCCAACAGGCAGAGGCGGAATGGCACGAAGCCGAAGCCAAGGTCGAGGTTGCCAAGGCCGAGTTGAGTTACACTCAGGCCATGCTCGATTACGCCACCATCAAGGCGCCGTTCGATGGTGTTATCATTCACCGCAACGTCGATCCAGGCTTCTTTGTGCAGAACGCGAGCAGTGGCCATGCCGTTCCGCTCTTGACCGTCGCGCGTAACGACATCCTCACCCTTGTTATGCGGGTGCCGGACAACTATGCCCCTTACGTCACGCCGCAGACCGAGGCCATCTTCGAGACGGCTTTGCTGCCGGGAGTCAAGATTCACGGCAAAGTCACGCGCTACTCGCCCGCACTGATCACTCCCGACAAGGACCGTACCATGTTGGTCGAGGTCGATCTCTGGAACCGTTCGCCGCAAGAGTTTGAACAGAAGAAGAACGACAACAAGTTCCTTAACGGGCTTAAGAAAGGCATGACCGACGATCTCAAGAGCCGCTTGCCCGTGGTGCCCAAGATCCAGGGTAATCTGGCCGGTCGGCAACTCCTGCCCGGCATGTACGGCGAGATGACGCTGGTGCTGCGCAATTTTGAAAATGTCCACATGCTACCCAGCCAGGCGATTGTCCACAAGGGCGGCAACGACTACATCTATGTGGTCAAGAGCGGCAAAGCGCAATTGCAGCTAGTCAAGGTCCTGGTTGATGATGGCAAGCTGGTCAACGTCGAGCTGCTTGACAAGGAGGGTGGAGTCATCGGGCCTCTGACAGGCAACGAAGAAGTCATCGTTACCAACCAAGGCGAGCTGAGCGAAGACCAGCCCGTCAAGCCGGCGCTGGTCGAGGACTGGAAATCGCTGGTGCCCGGCGGCGATCGCAACGAAAAACGCTAAAAACGAACGAAGCAACTCCCTCCCCCTTGTGGGGGAGGGCAAACTGTCCGCTTGCCCATTTTCAGGCAAGCTGCCGCCGACGCGGGCGTGAGAGAAGGGGGCATTGACGACCTGGCGCAGGTCGACCTCTTGCGGCCGGCCGCCTTTGGGGACCACCCGACTTGGGGCGGGACAGGTAAGGAGCCGGCCACTACCATTCTTCTTCGGTTAGGTCTGTGGGATAAGGTTTTCGAGTCCTATCTACAGATTAAGAAATCTCGATTCGCACCCGGAAAGCCAGTTTTCGTACACACTTTTAGAATCGCTCTGCGTTCGGGTCCGCTGGCAGCAACTCCGGCACCTTGGCCTTGCGATGTGTCCAGGTTTTCTTCGGCGGCTCAGACGAATGACACGAGCCGTTGCACGTCTTCGCCGTTGCCAGCACGGCGTCCAGTTCTTCCGCAGGAGGCAGGAACAGGTACACGTCGTCGCCTTCGACTTTCACCGGAAAGATACGCACAGAGTAGTTCTCGCCACTGAGGCATTCGCCATTTTCTAGAGAAAATATCTTTTTATGGACCGGACAAGCGACTTTCGCTTTGCCGTTGTGATCGCCGATCAGGCCGCGCGACAGCACAAACTCGCGGCGGTGTGGGCACATGTTCTGCGTGGCGTACCACTCTCCGCGGCTGGTGAAATTGAACACGGCGATCTGCGTCTTGCTGTATTTGACCGCAGCTCCACCGTCGGGGGGGAAATCCCAGACTTTGCCTACGAACACCCAGGATGACAAGGCGACAGGGCGACAAGGTGACAAGGTAACAGCCCCATCGGGCGCCAGAGGGACGATTGTTTCTACTGGCACCTTGTCCCCTTGTCTCCTTGTCACCGTATCTTCTTCTGAGCGCAGCGTTAACTCGCTCACCGGAATGAACGATGTGGTCCAATCTGCCGGGCGACGCTGCTCGCGCTGCTGGACGAACTCAACAGTCGGTTCGGTCTCGCCGGTATTGACAAATTGTTTGAAGAGCCGGCGTTTTTCGGGATCGTTGACTACTTCCTTCCACTCACACTTGTAGCTGTCTACCAGGAATTGCATCTGCTTTTCCAGTTCGTCGCAGATGCCAAGACAATCCTCAATGATGATTTCGCGTAAGCGCTCAATGCCACCTTCCATCTTTTCCAGCCATACGGAGGTGCGTGTCAGGCGGTCGGCCGTTTGGATGTAATACATCAAGAAGCGATCGATGTACTTGAGGCAGGTTTCTTCATCGAGGTCGGCAGCAAGCAGATCGGCGTGGCGCGGCTTGGCGCCGCCGTTGCCGCAGACATAGAGATTCCAGCCTTTCTCGGTGGCGATGATGCCGAAGTCTTTGCTCTGAGCTTCGGCGCATTCGCGGATACAGCCGGACACCGCCGCCTTAACCTTGTGCGGCGAACGGATGCCCTTGTAGCGATTCTCAATGCGGATGGCGAAACCAACCGAATCTTGTACGCCATAGCGGCACCAGGTAGTGCCGACGCAGCTTTTGACGGTGCGCAGCGCCTTGCCGTAAGCATGGCCGCTCTCGAAGCCGGCATGGACTAACTCCTCCCAGATGTCTGGCAGTTGATGCACCGCCGCCCCGAACAGGTCGATGCGTTGGCCGCCGGTGATTTTCGTGTACAGGCCGTACTTCTTCGCCACCTGGCCCAGGACAATAAGCTTGTCCGGCGTGATCTCGCCGCCTGGCACGCGTGGCACTACCGAATACAAGCCGCCGCGCTGAAGATTGGCCAAAAAGCGATCGTTTGTGTCTTGTATAGTCGTTTGTTCGAGGATTGGTTCGTTCCACAGGCTGGCGAAGATGGAAGCGGCAGCCGGCTTGCAGATTTCACAGCCTTGACCGCGGCCGTGGGTGCGAATCAACTCTGCGAAGGTGCGGATGCGCTTGATCTTAACGATCTGGAACAACTCTTGACGCGAGCAGGCGAAATGTTCACATAGAGCGTTCGTGACTTTTTTGCCGGAGGCTTTGATCGTGGCCTTGAACAGATCGGTGACGAGCGGCAGACACCCACCGCAGCCGGTGCCGGCTTTGGTGCAGAGCTTGATTTCCTCTACGGAGGTCAAGTTTTTGGTGCGGATGGCGTCACAAATGTGCCCCTTGGTGACGTTGTGGCACGAACAGATTTTCGTATCGTTGGCGATGCCGGTCAACGCCGCGCCGGGGCTGCGGCCCTCGCTGATCTTGCCGAAGAGCAGCTCGCTCGGCGGCATCGATAGCGGCTCCTTGCTCTTGGCCAACATCGACAGTTGGCTGTATTCCGAGGCATCGCCGACCAGGATGCCGCCCAAGAGGCGCGTGCCGTCGAGGCTGAACAAGAGCTTCTTATACGATCCCTTAAAGGGATCTTCGACGGTGATGGGGCGAGCGCTCTTATCATCGGCGAAAGCGTTGCCGAAGCTAGCTACGTCCACGCCCATCAATTTCAGCTTGGTGGACAGGTCCGCTCCCGTGAAGATGCGGTCTTGTCCGGTCAGATTGGCAGCGACCAACTCAGCCATCTCGTAGCCCGGCGCGACCAGTCCGTAAATCATGCCGTTAAAAAGAGCCACTTCACCGATAGCAAAAATATTGGGATCGGAAGTACGCAAGTACTCGTCCACAACGATGCCGCCGCGCGGCCCGACCGTCAAGCCGCAGGCGCGGGCCAATTCATCGCGCGGCTTGATGCCGGCCGAGACGACGATCATTTTCACGTCCAACTCGTCGCCGTCGGCAAAGACCATTCCCTCGACCTTGCCGTTGCCGAGGATCTCTTTGGTATTTTTGTTGAGATGAACGTGCACGCCCAGAGCATTGATTTTGTCGACCAGCACGCGCGAGCCGGCATCGTCGATCTGCCGCGGCATCAGGCGCGAGGCAAATTCGACGACATGCGTTTCCAGACCGAGATCATACGTTGCCTTGGCGGCTTCCAGCCCAAGCAAACCGCCGCCGATCACTGCTGCTTTGCCGACGGTTTCCCCATAAGCGATGATGCGATCCAGATCTTCGATAGTGCGATAGACGAAAACGCCTTGCTTGTCGATGCCTGGCACCGGCGGCACAAACGGCGCCGAGCCCGTGGCCAAGACAAGATAATCGTAAACTACTTCCCGACCACGCGCCGAGCAGACCACGCGCTTCTCCCGATCGATCTCTGTCACGCGATCGCCGACGTAAAGCTGGATGCCGCGGTCGGCATACCATTGTGGAGTCGCCAGGGCAAGTTTTTCAGCACGGCGATGCTCGAAGTATTTCGTCAGATTGACGCGATCGTAGGCGGGCCGCGGTTCCTCAGCAAAGGTCACGATCTGAAAACGATGCTCCTCATCGAACTCGCAGAGGCGTTCGCAGAAGCGATGCCCCACCATGCCGTTGCCGACGACCACTACGTTTTTCACTCGCTTGCGGACCACACGCGGATTCTCCTCTGCTGACACGCCGATTCTTGGAGGGGCAATTAGCAAATCCAATACCGAGGCGATGAGCACGGGAGATGGCGAAGATTAAGTGCTTGCAGACAAAGAAGTTATAGATTGGCAGACAGAGGTTGTTTGAAGAAAGACGCCAGACGAAGCAAGGCAAACGTTTGGGCAATGGATGCCCAGAGGAGAGGCAAACGTCCTTGGTTAGCCACGACTCGCAGGGAAGCGTGTCGCGTTCTCCTACGAGTCGCGGCTAACCAAAATATCAGCGCCGATAAATCGTCCCGGTGGCTCCGGCCTGCTGCACGCTGGCACCGTCGAGCACCTGCGTGGCCAGATCGAGCGATTGATAGCGCAGGTTCTGGCGAGTAAAGCGCAGGGCCGCTTTCTCCGGGGGCATGACGATAAGCTGCGGATTATGAATGGTCATGGTCATTTTCATCTTCTGCTCCGGCCAACTGAAATCGACGATCCGAGGGATGATGGGGCCATTTTCCCCAACCTGTTGGGCTGAGCGAATGGAAGCGGAACAGATGACTTTGTTTTGCTCATCCTTGAGAATGTGGGCCACGACCTGCGGCTGCGGTAGCGGTGCTTGGTGGTAATTGAAGACGGTTACCTTTTGGATGGGCTTGTTCTCCGGCGAACGCGCTTGTTCGGTCAGCTCGATGAAGGCAGGGTCTCCTCTTTTGTCGTTCACGATCTTCATGTCGTACTTCTTGGTCGGATCGTATTGGGCCAGACCCAAAGCGCCAAGCACCATGTCCGGCTGAAACGGAAACGGCACTTTAACACCGCGAGCCATGGCCTCGTAGGAACAATGATACAAGTAGGGCGGATCGATGTGCTTGCTCCAGAACCAGAACTCCTTATCGTTGGAGCCGATGTCCACGACCGGATTACTGGCGATGACGCCGGAGAGCAGGAAATTGCGCGGCGCTTGACACTGCATCATCGCGCCGATGCCGACCCGTCTCCCGTCGGCATTAATATCAATGGTGACGTTCGTGCAGTTAAGGGCCTGTCCCGGCTGGATGCGCTGAGCATTATTGTTCAGGTATGCAACCAGGTTCTCCACCGTGGGCTTGGCGGTTTCCGGCAGCTTGCGCTCTGGTACATCGCCAGCCAAACGGCCGCGCTGATGCGGCGCGATGTTACAGCCGAGAGCGGATAGCAGGACCGCCAGACTTACCGTGCAAAGGGTCGAACGCATGATTCACTCCCAGCCGAGGGCCTGAAACACATCTTCCTGAACCGTCTCCAATTCCTCATCCGTGAGGCCCGGATTGACCACTGCGTGACGAGCGCCGGTGCGGGTACAGCGCAGCCATAACACTTCTTGGGAGCCGTCTTGCTCGCTCTGCTCGAAGCGAAGCCGCCGCCGCCGCATCAGCAGCAGGGCAACAACATAACGAAAGCGAAGCCGGCTTGGCTCCAACTGGCCTTCCAGACGCTGGAAACACTCCATCAACATCTCATCGTCGATGGGTAGCCGGCGTTTACCCTGCTGAGGCGGAGAAAGCCGACCTTTCCAAAAGCTGAAAGCGCCTTCGGGAGCACCTCGCCAGGCTTCGACACTAAAATCCTTCCGGACAAACTTCCCGTCCTCTTCGAGAAGGACGCTGTAATAGTGCTCACCGGGATGAATCTCTTGTCCAGTGACAGAGCAGCGCCGCGTGCTGGGTTGGATCTGATAATCGATCATGTGTCTGCCCTCCTGGCCGCATCGACAGTTTTCCGTTTTCGGTTTCCGGTTTTCAGATCCCGTTCCTCACGGAGAGCGGAAAACGGTTTGTGGCCATAGCCGCAATTCGCCCGCACTTAATCCTATCGGCGCTGGTCAAGCCTCTGCAAGAATTGCCGGCCGAGATCTGCCCTTTTTCGACTTTCTGGGCGATGGTTCTAACGTCTAAGCCGGATTTAGCGTCTCTAACCCAAGGAGCCGTCAAGACGCCAAGAACGCCAAGAACAGAAAGCGGAAAAAACAAAAAAGCCGAAAGTCAGTGCAATCAGATCCTCTCTTTTTGCTCTTGTTGCTTCTTGGTGTTCTTGGTGCCTGGGCGATTCCTTTGGATCATGTTTCTTATCAAAAATTTGCCGTTTTCAGTGAGAAACGGTATCCGAAACCGAAAACCGATTAACGTTGCGGCTGCAGCTGCGGCGAGACGCTGAGTGGCAGCCAGCGTCTCAACTCTTCTTCGACCTCGCGTGCCGTCTCGCCGCCGCTGGCCCAGCCCAGGTATTCGCCGCGGATGATATTATGGCTATCAAGCAAGATGATTTTGGGCGTGGAGGCAACGCCGAAGCTACCGCGCACCCCACCGGCGCTAAGCAGGGGGAACGTCAGCCCTAACTCCGCCTGTTGCCTCCTTATCAGGTCGGCCTTGTCCGAAATGCTCATTCCTGCCACGTAGAGCCGCTGAGGATATTTGGCCCATAGCTGCTGGGCGAAACGCAGCACGGTCGGCGTCGTCTGTGAGTCGGGGTGATAGAACACCAGCACGACCGGCTTGCCCATCCAGCGGCGCAGCTGGGTCGAGCCACCGCCGGTGAAATTGGTGGCAATGAAATCCGGGGCGCGCTGGCCGATTGCTGCTCCGGTGAGGATGGGCCGAATGTCCGTGACCGGCTCCGGCGGCGTTTCACCGCGTTGGGCCGCTTCGGCGCGACGCTTAACTTGAAGGATGGCGGGACGATAGGGTGTTTCCGGCTGATTTTCTAGATATTGTTCGATCCGCCGCAAGAGGGCGGCCAGGTGCGGCCCATAGCGCGCTGGCTGCTTCAAGAGCGGTGCCAGACTATCGCGGAAGGCCAGCGCTTGCGTGATTTCTTGCCGCCGGCTATCGCCGGCCGAGCCTGACAACAGAAACGAGCTATCCAGCTCCAGATGGAGCAGCCCCTGCTGCGCAGCCTCGCGCTGGGCTGGCTCGCGCTGAAGGATCTCACGCTCCAGACGCGTGGCCAGACCCAGGTGCGGCGCCAGCCATACCGTCTCCTGCCGCCGCCACGCTGAACGATCGCCGCGCGGACGATCCCAGTCGTCGGATTTTTGCTCACCAATCAGTTTAATACACTGGTTGCCCGCAACTATCTCGGCGCCGGTCGCACGCCATGTCAACGGCGGCCGATCACCCTCCAGAGCCGTCCACTCCTGTCCTATGCTGATACGTCCGCCCGGCAGGGCCACGAAAGCTCCGCATTCCAACGTCGGCGCTCCGTCCAGCGGCACCAGCAAGGGGACGTTCGCTTCTGCCGTGATCTTACCCTGAAGATCGACATGCAGGCGCTCAAGGCGAACCGATACCAGCGCCGCCTCGCTCGAGAGCGGGGTTGCCTCAGCGCCCCCAGAGGAGCGGTGCTTGAGCAGTGTCAGCACGGCAACGTCGGCACCGTTAGGCGGCGTGTCGAGCACGAGAATGCGTGTTTCCAGACGGTAAGATCGACTGAACTGTACACGTCCACCGCGGCCTTCTTCGCGGAAGGTACCGCGGTAGACCAACTCCTGCGAGCGCTGCAAGCGCGGCACTAATAGCCAATCGCCGCCTCTTGCGAGAGCTTTGGGCTGGCAAGGTATCAGGAGACAACCGAGCAGATACAGGGTTGTGGCCATCGGATCCCCGACGGATAAAAGGACAGAATGCATCAATCTCACCGGGATGGGACTTCTCCGTTGCGGCGGCGGATTATAACAAGGCGCGGCAAGCAGGCAAGCCCTCTCGTCATGCGAAAAACAAGGAGGGGGTGTTCCTCTGGATTTTGGCGAGCGGGGTTGCGTCAGCTCCCGAGGAGTTTTGTTCCACTCCCTCCTGGTGGGGGAGGGAAAAGACCGCTCGCACGTAAGCCCCCTCTACGCAAAATCAAGAGGTACACTCCCAAAGGAATCGTTCAACAGCAAAAAACACTACGGCGAGGATTATGTGGTTACAGCGGCGGGCAAAACCGTGGGGCAAGCTGCTAGCTTGCCCATTTTCCAGTACGCGGACAGCTTGCCCTACGGTGTTGTCTGCTAGCATTTAAGCTAGCGGACCGGCTGCAGCCGTGATGGCAGAATACAATA
>JAJPHU010000282.1 GCA_021325115.1 Planctomycetota bacterium
ACGGCCCGTTCGGCGCTGAGGCTGGCGATGCCGGCCGGCTCGATGAACAGTGTTTCGCCGCTGCTGCTGGTGCGATGGACCACACCTTGCAGCTTGTGGCGATGATTGACGGCCACGGGCAAGACGTAGTGATCGCCGCTGACGGTGGCGTTGGGATAGCGGAGGATCTTGCGCAGCTCGGGATCGCGGAGAAGCCGGCGAATCTGATTTTGCACACGTTCTTCGACATCGGCGAGTTTCTGCCGAATCTGGGCTAGCTCACGGCTAGCCATGTCGAGGACGTGGCCACGTGCATCGATACAACCGCCGATGGTTTTGGCTGCTGCCCCCAGGTCTTCAACGGGCGCTACCAAGTCGAGGAGATGCCGGTGCCGATCATCCAGCTTCATGCGATAGCGATAAATGTTGCCGGTGCAGGTAAGGGTATCGGCCACTTCCAGCAGTTGCTCGACGGTGAGCTGCGCACCGATGGCAGCGCGGCGCACGATCAGACGAACATCGTGCAATCCACCGAAAGGCGGCGCCAGTCCTGCCCCCAGGGCATCGACCATCTCGCTGACCAGCGTCAGCTCGGCGCGGATGTGTTCGGCGTCGGTGCTAGGTTCAAGCTGGCGTGCCAGATCCTTGCCGAGCGAAGAGGCCGCGTAGCCGGCCAGCAGTTCGCGGATCTTGTCGAATTCCAACAGCTCAAGCGTATGAGCGTCCATTTCCACCGTCGGGTTCATGCCTCCGAGGACAAACTAACCTGCGGCCAGGTTCGGAGTTATTGTACTTGTCGGACAGTGCTTCTGTGAGACAATAAAAGCAGCGAGACATCCTGCAAGCGAGGAAGAGGAGAAGGCATGCCTCCGCGCTGGTTGTGTGGGATCATCGTTGGATCCTGGTTGGCGACGATGGGTTGGCTCTTGTGGCACGATCTGCTGCCGCGCTGGCTGCCCGGCGAGCCGCCGCCGTTCCACATCGATGACGTAGAAGAAGTGCAACAAAAAGGCAGCAACCGGCTGCGGACCTTCTGGAACGTAGAGCGGCAGGACAAGAACCAGGCCAAGCCCTACCTCGTCTTCCGTGCCTCGACCTGGGTCGATTACCACAAAGAAGAAGATGAATACACACTCAACGCCAGCCTTGAGGCGAGCAAAGGCCCGCAATCTCAACCCGTCTATGTGGCGAAGTTCTTCCTGATCAATCTTCTCACCAGTGCCTATCGGGTGAATCACTCCGGTCAACTGCGCTCCCTGGAGACAAAGGTGAGAGTTCAGGCTGCCATGGAGCAGAACCCGCTTTTCAAGTATCTTCTGGAGCGACTGGGTTTCACACCAAGCGCCTCCTCCGTAAAACAGATTGAATTGCAAATCCAGGGCGAAGTGCACGACCAGCAATTTATCGCTCACTGTCGCGTTGCCTTGGATCCAGCAGAAGAAGAACAGCTTGCCCATTCGTCCTACAAGCCGATTCAGTTTGACCTGCCTCCGGTACCTGTATCGTACACAGGTTCCGTATTGATGCCGCTGCATCCCGTCAGCCACATTCGCGGTTTACGTCTTGGTCAAAGCTGGCGTCAACCGCTGATAGACCCTTTGCGCGATGCCTTGGCTTTTCTGCCGGACTTCTCCGGTAGCGTGCGCTGGCTCAATGCGCGTGTCCTGCCGCGGCCGGAGGTGCTGGATCTGGACGGCAAGAAGACCAGCTGCCTGGTGATCGAATACAGCAATGAGGAGAACGAACGGATAGGCCGCACCTGGGTGGAGCAGGACGGCGAGCGGGTGCTGCAACAGGAAGCCATCCTCGAGGACAGCCGCTGGATCATGAAGCGCGAACTGCCGCGGCGAAGCCGCAATCGTCTTCTGGACTCCTGACATGATTAAACTGGATCACGTTACCAAGAAATACGGCACCAAAACGGCTGTCCAAGACGTGAGCCTGGACATCGCAGCCGGCGAGCTGTTTGCCTTTCTCGGTCCCAATGGCGCCGGCAAGACCACGACCATCAAAATGATGTGTGGCCTGCTCTTTCCCACTTCCGGCACTGTCTCCATCGGCGGCCATGACCTGTGCCGTGACGGCGACCGTGCCCGACAATTGCTCAGCTACGTCCCCGATCAACCGTTCCTTTACGAGAAACTAACCGGCCGTGAGTTCTTGCAGTTCATCGCTGATATGTACGGACTGTCACGCGCCCAATCCGCCCAACGCGTCGCCGAGATGATCGAGTTGTTTGAGCTGCATGAATTCATCGACGATTTAACGGAGCGTTATTCTCATGGAATGCGGCAACGCACGGTGTTTGCTGCGGCCCTGGTCCATGAGCCGCGCGTTTTGATCGTTGATGAGCCAACGGTTGGTCTCGATCCCCACAGTGTCCGCCGTTTGAAAGATCTGCTGCGTCGTCAGGCTGACCGGGGGACGACCGTATTTTTGTCCTCGCATTCGCTGGATGTGGTGGAGGAATTGGCCGATCGTATCGCCATCATCGAGCATGGCCGGCTTGTCGCCTGCGGCACTCTCAAAGCACTACGCCAGCAGGCCGCCGTGGATGGCCCTCTCGAAGACGTATTCCTGACACTGACAAGGCCCCTCGAAGACAAGGTGACGAAACCGTGAATCAAGCGCTGCTGTTCCAGAGATTGCGTGTGCAGCTGCTGCGCAATTCGTGGCATGTGATGGTCCGGCAATCGTCAATGCGACCACTGACCATTTTGTTGTGCAGCTTAATCGTGTGGGTTTTCGTCTTCACCATTAGCTGGGGCGGTTTTCTGTTTCTACACACAGAGATCGGTGTGCCGCTGACAGGTGAGATTGTCGGCATCTTGCTGGACTTGCTGTTTCTGTCACTGGCAGTATTATTGATTTTTTCGAGCGGTTTAATCCTTTATAGCAGCCTGTTCACCTCACCGGAGACGGCGTTTTTGCTGTCGAGTCCGGTGGCAGCCGATCAGGTATTCGCCTACAAATTTCAGGGCGCGGTGGCATTTAGCAGCTGGGCCTTTCTGCTCCTGGGTGCGCCCATCCTCATTGCTTATGGTCTGGTCTGCGAAGCAGGGTGGTATTTCTACGTTCTGTTGCCGCTGTTTTTCCTTGGCTTCGTACTGCTGCCAGGGTCATTGGGCGGCTTGGCGGCTTTGCTGATCGTCAATTACTTTCCCAAGCGCCGCAAACAGGTGCTGGGCACCTGCCTGGCTGCGCTGGCGCTGACACTGACGGTGTGGATCTATCGCATGACCACGGCATCACCCTCCGAATTGTGGCGTGATGAGATGCGCGAGGCAGTTACACGGCTGTTGAGCTATTTTCAATTCACGCGCAATCCCCTGGCGCCAAGCCATTGGGTGTCGCTGGGTCTGCGCCGCGTGGTGCGTGGCGAGGTCGGCGTCGCTTTATACTATCTGGCCTTGGTATGGAGTAATGGACTCTTTTTTTATTTGATTGCCGCCGTCGCTTCCACCTGGCTCTATCGTCGCGGCTACAATCGCATGACCACGGGCAGTGATTTCTGGGCGAACGGCCGGCGCCTGCTGGCTGCTAGGGATGCCGTCAGCCAGCTAGCCGGATCCACCCGCCGACAGATGCCGGCCGTTCGCCGTGAATTTTGGATGGACCGCTTGCTCTATGGTGTCTTGTTCTTCGCCCATCCCTGCACGCGTTTGTTGCTCATCAAAGACTTCCGCACCTTTCGCCGTGATCCGCAGCAATGGGGGCAGATTTTGGCTTTTTGCGGCCTGATGCTGCTTTATTTCCTCAACATCCGCCGTTTCGTCGAGGACGTGAGCGGCCCCTATCAGAACAGTATCAGTTTCCTTAACCTATGCGCCGTAGCGCTACTGCTGTGTACGTATACGGGACGGTTCGTCTATCCGATGCTGAGTCTGGAAGGAAGCCGTTTCTGGATTCTTGGTCTTTTGCCGTTTCAGCGCGAACAGCTGTTGTGGGGCAAGTTCGCTTTTTCACTGACGGGCGGCTGCCTGATCGCCGGCGGATTGGTGCTGGCCAGCGATTTGATGCTGCTGATGCCGATACTGCCGGTGCTGCTGCATCTATTGACGGTGGCTGTGCTGGCAGCCGGACTGAGCGGCTTGAGCGTCGGTCTGGGGGCCATCATGCCGAATTTCCGTGAAAACGATCCATCCAAGATTGCGGCCGGCTTCGGCGGCACCTTGAACCTGGTGGCAGGGCTGCTGTTTTTGCTACTGATCCTGGGTTTGATGGCTGCGCCGTGGCATATGGGAGCTTACCTGGCCATGATACCGCTTCTATCCGAAATCGACCCGGGGCCAGCCCTGCTATCCTGGGGCTTCCTGGGTACCGGTGTGGTGTTGGGACTGTTCGCGGGCATTGCCTGTGTGATACTGCCGCTCCGTGCCGGCGTCCGGGCCTTACGGGAAATGGAGTTCTAACTAGCGCTTCTCTTTGCCGCTGACGGCTGGCTTGCTCGCTTTTTTCTCTGTTCCTTTCTTGTGAACAACACGGACTTTCTCGCCGTCACGCAGTTCCGGCAGATCGCCAAGGATAACTTCTTCGTCGCCGGTGAACGGTTCCCACCGGTCCTTGACCTTTTTGCGGAACACTTCGATGTATTTATTATCGTTGATTCCTGTTTGCACCGGCGTGCGGACGGCCTTGCCGTCCTCGTACAGATAAATGGTGTTCTGATTGCCGATCTCAATAACAGCTTCCAGCGGCACGGCGAGGCTGTTGCGGCGCACAATCTCGACCTCACCGAAAGCGTACATACCGGGACGCATGCGAGCGTCTTTGTTGGGCAAGTCGATTTCAGCCCGGAGAGTACGACTTTGCACATTCAAGGCCCACGAAGTCCGCGTTACTGTACCCTCGATTTCCTCATCGTTGAGCGATTGAATGCGGACGCGTGCTTTGGTGCCGCGATCAACGTAGTTGGCTTCCATCTCCGGTACGTCCACATAGACGCGGACGATGTCCGTGCGAGCCACGACATAAAGAGGCGTGCCGAGTTCTCGGGTCTCGCTGCGGATGCCGCCGAGTGGGGCCGAGGCGTCGCCGTAACGCGGTTCGACATAATCGCCGGTGTTGACGTTGCGGACAACAACGATGCCGTCGTAAGGTGCGTGCATCTTCGTGTAGCTAACCAGAGCGGCCAAATGCTCCTCGGCGGCCTGATCGACCGTGACCTGGGCCTGGGCGGCCTCGACATCGACCTTGGCTTTGGCCACCTCCACGGCGCGGACCTGCTCGTGGGCTTGGGCGGCGGCCAGAGAGGCCCGGGCCAGCTCCAATTGTCGTTGAGACTCGGCCAGGATTTGCTCGTTGACGACCAACCGACCCTCAACTTTGGCGTTGGCCAAACGCGACACTTCCGACTGCCATCGTTCGACATCAGCTCTGTACTTGTCGATGTCGGCCTGGGCCACTCGCAATTGCTCTTGGGCCATGTCCACCGACCGCTGGGCCAGCCGCACACGCACCTGGTCCAAAGCCACATCGGCTTTTTTCTCGCGCAAGCGAGCGTGCAGCTCCGGCACATAGATGCGCGCCATGAGCTGTCCTTTTTTAAGCGGATCGCCGATATCCACCATCCATTCCTCAATGTAGCCGGCGACTTTCGGATACAGTGAGGTTTGCTCGTATGCGAATACGTAGCCGGGTTGGCCGACTTCGCGGTGCAGGTCGCGCCGTTCGGGGTTGACCAGGCTAACCGGCGGCTCCACTTCAATAGGTTTCCCTTCGGGGGACGCTTTGTGGCATCCGATCGTCCCTGCCAAGATCAGCAGTAGCGGCCCGGCCCACAGTATCTTTCCAGGTGAACGGCCGACGGATGCTGGCTGGTGGCGACTGTATCCGCCGGCTGATGCCGGCCGTTCGCCGCGGCGATAAGAAGATAAGCGATTCATGATTGCCTCTCCCGGTTTTGCTGTCTTTCTCGAAAGATACGTCGGCTGGCTTCCTCGCCGCCGTCGTGATATCGGCTGATCGGATCTTCCGGATCAATAGACGGTTGTACGAATTTGCGTTCGCCCAGAAGGATCGTGTAAATGGCTGGCAAAATCAGCAAGGTGGCAAACGTAGACAGGATCAAGCCGCCGATGACAGCTATGCCCAGGGGCGCTTCCATCTTGCTGCCGGACTCCAGCCCCAAGGACATCGGCACCATGCCGATGGTCATGGCACAGGCGGTCATGAGAATCGGCCGTAGCCGCTCGCCGGCGCCGCGGATGGCCGAATCACGGATCGATGCGCCTCCTTGCCACTCCATCGCCATGAACGTAACCAGCATGACCGAGTTGGACACCGAGACGCCGACGCTCATGATCGTACCCATGAATGATTCGATATTGAGAGTCGTTTTGGTAAAAAAAAGGATGAAGACAACGCCACTGAGCACGCCCGGTACTGCCCCGATGGAGGAGAGGGCCAGACGCGGCGACTGAAAATACGCTGTCAGCAACACAAGAATGACGAAGACGGAAGCAACCAAGCCGATGGCCAACGACTCGAACATATCGTTCATGGGCTTGACCTGGCCGCGGTGCTCGATATGTACGCCGCGCGGCGGCTTGCCGGCCCGCTGCACGGCCTCTTCGACCTGCCTGGCAGCCCGGCCAAGGTCCTCCCCCTCGATGTTGGCGGTGATGCTCAGGTAACGCTGCATTTGCGTGCGATCGAACTGGCCGGGCATGCTGCCTTTGCCGACGCGGCCTACATCGCGGACCATCAAATTGAGCCAGGGGCTGACCTTCACCAGGGGCAGCGTCTCCACCTGAGACTCCGAGGTCATCCGCGAGATAGGTGTCTGCACTTGCACTTGATAGCTGACGCCCGATTTCTTGTCGGTCCAGTAATTCCGATACAACATACGACTGGACGACGTGGCCTCCAGCACAGATCGGCCAACTTCATCGATGTTGGTACCGCTTAGATTGGCTTTCTGGCGGTCAATGTCCACTCGAACCGTGGGATAATCTAGCTCTTGACGGAATTGCACGTCGCGCAAATACGGATTGGCTTGCATTTCGGCCCGCACCTTTTCCTGGAAAGCACGGGCTTCCTGAAGATCGTGGCTGGCGGCGAGGACTTCGATGGGGGTCGGCGAACCGAAGCTCATGACCTCGCTGACGATGTCGCCCGGTTCAAAGCCGAACGTCAAGTGGCGAACGCGCTCCTCGGCTTCCTCGTTAGAGTAGCCTTCCTTGCGCAACACGCCGGTGAGCCACGGCTTGAGGCGCTCGGGCAGTGCCTTACGCAGCTTCTCCTGCAACGCGAAAATGGAAAGGCCACTGTCTTCCCGCAACTTGACTCGCATTTGTCCGTCGTCCGGCCCACGCATGAAGAGGATCATGTTGTTCATGGCGTAGTTGGGCGCTTGCTGGCCGGCAAAGCCCATCGCGATTGTAACGTTGCCGGCGCCGGCTTCCTCCTGAATCGTTTCCAGACAGTGGATCCACGCCTCGCGGGTCAACTCGTAGTTGGTGCCCGGAGGCATACGGAAGCGCAGCACAAATTGCCCCATATCGGTCGCAGGGAACAATTCACGGCCAAGTTCCAGGCCCACAAACACCAGGACCAGCAGACACGCCGCCAGGTACGCCGGCACAACCACCCAGCGCCAGCTCACGCTGGCGCTGACGATGCGGACGAACCCACGCTGGATTTTGCCGAAAAATCCCGGATGTATCCACTCTTCTTCCTCATTCCCATGCTCGGCATGAGAACGCATGTCGGGACGCAGAGCGTCCCGCTCCTGGTGTTCGCTTGTTTCCCTGGCTTGGGCTTCGGACTGGCGAGGTTCGCTTTGTTCTCCCGTGAAATCTTTCAGCTCTTTGGGGCCTTTCAGCAGCCAGGTGGCCAGCACTGGTACCAACGTGCTGGACAGCAAATAAGACGTAATCATGGCGAAGCCGACCGCCAACGCCAGGGGCACAAACAGCGAATGCACGGGCTCCGGCATGATGAAGGCGGGGATGAATACCGACAAGATACACAACATGGCCAAGAGACGAGGAACCGCAGTGATGGAGTTGCCCAGGCGCACGGCCCGAGGGATAGTGGCGACATGTTCCATCTGGGCGTGGATGTTCTCCAATTCGACGGTGGCTTCATCGACGAGGATGCCGATGGCCAAGGCCAGGCCGCCCAACGTCATGATATTGATGCTATTGCCGGTTAGCCACAGGGCAAACAGAGAGCCGAGCAGGGCCAGTGGAATGTTGAAGACCACAACGATCACGCTGCGCCAATCGCGCAGGAAGATCAGTACCATCAGGCCGGTCAAACCGGCGCCGATGGCCCCTTCGGTGGCTACGCTGCGGATGGCCTCGACCACCATCGGCGTCTGGTCGAACTCGTAGCGGATGTCTACTCCCTCTGGCAGCACACTTTGAAAGCGCGACATGCCTTTGCGGACATCGTTAGCCACCGTAAGGGCGGAAGCTGTGTTCTTCTTGACAATGGGGATAAAGACGGAACGTTTGCCGTCCACCATCGCGTAGCCGTAGTTGATGTCGGTGGCATCGGAGACGGTGGCCACGTCGCGAATGTAGAGGTTGCGGCCAGCGCGCAGAGGGATTTGGCCGATTTTCTGGATGTCGTCCACCATCGCGTTGGTGGGAACAATGGGCATCTGGTCCTTGATGTACAGGTTGCCGGACGGAATGACGACGTTGCCTTCCATCAGCGCTTTGGAGACATCTTCGGACGACAGATTATAGGAGCGCAGCCGGTCGGGATCGACCGTGACGACGATAGAACGGACATTGGAGCCGAACGGTGCTGTTCCAACAGTCCCTGGCACTTCCGATTGGATGAGTGGACGGATGCGATACTGGGCAAGATCGGCCAACCTCCCCAACGAGGTCGTCTGGCTGGTCAGTACCAGGTAGCCGATAGGCACACTGCCGGGATCCATGCGCATGATCTGCGGCGGCAGCACACCCTTGGGCTGAAAGGCCTCCGCGCGGTTGACCTGGGCCACTACCGCCGCCATCGCTTGCGCCATGTCCGTATCGGGGAAAAACGATACTTTGATGAGGGCGATCTGCTGAATGCACTGCGATTCTACTTTCTTGATGCCATCAACGTACTGCAAGTTCGTCTCGACTTGATTGACGAGCAAGCCTTCGATCTGGTCGGGACTCATGCCGTTGTAATTCTGAATAATGTAGATTTCCGGATTGTTGAATTGGGGAAAGATGTCGATGCGCATCTTGTAAATGGCGAGTCCGCCAAAACCGAACAAGGCCACCACGATCATGAACATGGTGATGGGGTGCCGCATGGCAAAGCGAATAGGGTTCATGGCAAGCCCTTTCGAAATGTTTCCCAGGCAATCCACTTTCGCACCACGTCCATTCTAGCCGAGCCGCGCTCTGAAGACCGTCCTTCCCTACCATGTCTCCCGGGTGCGGTTTGGATGGATGGGCAAATAGATGGTTGTCTGCGCCGATTTTTGCCGATGTACAGGAAAGATCGATTTTGTGAATCTTGCGGTGCCTCCTGGGCCGGGGAGAGATACGCTAATGGAAGGATTGCGTAGATGACACGAGCGGGGGGACATTGGCGAGACTTGGGTAATCTGGTCATCCTGGCCGGTTTTCTCACCGCCGTCTCCGCAGAAGTCGTCCCGGCTCAAGCTCCATCTCCGCTGCAACTCTTGCAAGGGCCGCTTGTCTCGGAGGGTCAGGCGCCGCCACAGCTCAAGCCGGGCCAGGTGCAGCCCGGCGATCAAGCCATGCCCATCAATTTGCCTACCGCCCTGCAACTGGCCGATGCACGCCCTATCCTCAT
>JAJPHU010000176.1 GCA_021325115.1 Planctomycetota bacterium
CTACCTCCAAAGCGTGAAGTCGCCAGCGCTAGCCCCGTAGAGAGTGGAGCGGTGGAGGTTTTCTCCTAGGAAGCCGCTCCAAATGCGAGGATAACGGGCATGGGAACGCGGAAATTGAAATGGCTCAAGTGGTTGGCCGGCCTGGCCGTGGTAGCAGCGCTCGGGGGCGGTTTGTGGTACGGCTATGACCAAGACTGGCTGACATTTGCTTACCACCGGCTCACTCAAGGACACGCCGGCACGTCCGAGCACGGCGGCATGAACATGAACATGCCCGGCATGAACATGGGTTCGCCCTATGCAGGGGGCGAGTCCATGTCCAGCGTTCCGGGTCATGCCCTGGTGACTATCTCTCCAGAAGGGCAACAGCGGATCGGTATGCGCATTGGTAAGGTCGTGCGGGACAAGCTGCGCATGACTATCCGGCCAGTGGGCATCATCGAGCCGGACCAGACTTGCCTGGCGCGCGTCCACACCCGTATCAGTGGCTGGGTTACCCAAGTTCATGTCAACTTCGTCGGTGAGACCGTCCACAAAGGCGACCCGCTTCTGGAGATTTACAGCCCGGACTTGCTGACCACCCAGGATGAATACTTGGCCGCTGTGGAGAACGAAGGTCCGCGAAGCAGGGTGGCGCAACTAGCCCGGCGGCGGCTGAAGCTGTGGGACGTTCCCGACGACGAGATTGCCGAGTTGGAAAAAACTCGGAAGGCGCGGGACACGCTGACGCTGCGTGCCGCAATCACAGGTCAGGTGCTCAGCCGCGACGTTCTCGAAGGGAGTTATGTTGAGCCGAAGACCGAATTGTACCGACTCGCTGACCTCTCCGTAGTCTGGGTTCAGGCTAAGGTCTACGAATACGAACTGCCGTACGTCCATCTGAATCAGTCCGTCCAAGTGGCCCTGCTATCTGATCCGGAGACTTGGATCGACGGTCGTATCTCGTTCATCGAGCCGTGGGTACAGGAGGTGAGCCGAACAACCAAGGTGCGTGTGGCCGTCCCAAATCCCCGGCTGCGGCTTAAACCCGGCATGTATGCGAATGTTCGGATCGAGCATGAGATGGGTGAAGGACTGCTCGTTCCGGAGGATGCCGTGCTGCGCACGGGCGAGCGCGACCTTGCTTTCCGCGCCCTTCCGGGAGGGCGGTTTGAGCCGGTCGCCGTCACCCTTGGCCCGCGCTTCGGCGATCGCTTCCAAGTCGTTAGCGGTCTGGCCGAAGGCGAGGAGATCGTCACATCCGCGGTGTTCCTGATTGATTCCGAATCACGTCTGAAATCGGCGGTCGGCGGCATGGGAGGGCACCATCACGGCTCTATGGGAGGCTCATCGCCTGCCGCGCCGCCGTCGTTGCAAGGTCCGCCGGCGCATTCCGGCCACGAACACGGAATGAAACAAGAGTCTTCCAGCCATGAATGACGCCATCTCATCCGTGACGAGGGTCGATCGTGACCGAGAAAATCATCGAGTTCTGCGCCCACAATAAGTTCCTGGTGCTGGTCGTCGGTCTGGTGGGGGTGGTCTTCGCGGTCCATCTGATGCGTGAAATCCCTCTCGACGCTCTGCCGGACCTGTCCGACACCCAGGTCATCGTCTACTCGCGCTGGGACCGCAGCCCCGACATCATTGAGGATCAGGTTACTTATCCGATTGTCACAGCCTTGCTGGGGGCGCCGAAAATCAAGGCCATCCGTGGCTTTTCCGACTTCGGCTACTCTTACGTCTATGTCATCTTCCAAGACGGCACGGATATCTATTGGGCGCGCAGCCGCACGCTTGAATACCTATCGAAGATCCTGCCTTATCTGCCCGAAGGGGTACGCACCGAGATGGGGCCAGACGCCACCAGTGTCGGTTGGGTCTATCAGTATTGCCTCGTGGACAAGACAGGAACTAACGACTTAGCCCAAATCCGCACCTACCAGGACTGGTATCTGCGCTACCAGCTCCAGGGCGTGCCGGGAGTGTCCGAGGTTGCTTCGATCGGCGGCTTTCAGAAACAGTATCAGGTCCAAATCGACCCCAACATTCTCGACGCCTTTAACATCCCCTTGACAACCGTGATCCAGGCCATCCGTGACGGCAACAACGACGTGGGCGGCCGCCTGGTTGAGTTCGCCGGGGGCGAATACATGGTGCGCGGGCGGGGCTATGCCCGTAGCGTCCGCGAAGTGGAGAACATCGTAGTCGGCCGCGATCCCGCCGGTACGCCGATTCTGGTCAAGCATCTTGGCCACGTCTCCCTGGGGCCGGACATCCGTCGCGGCATCGCCGACCTTGACGGCCAAGGCGACACGGTCGGCGGCATCGTCATCATGCGCTACGGCGAGAACGCCCTCCACGTCATCGACCGCGTCAAGGCCAAGCTCGAAGAGCTGAAGCCATCCATGCCCAAAGGAGTGGAGATTGTCACCACCTACGACCGCTCCGAGTTGATCCGCCACTCCGTCGATACGCTCAAGGAAGAGCTGTTCGTGGAAATCCTCATCGTCAGCGGCGTCATCCTGGTGTTTCTCTGGCACATCCCCTCGGCGATCATTCCCATTCTGACCATTCCCGTGTCGGTGGTGTTGGCCTTCATCCCGATGTACTTCATGGGGTTGACCACAAACATCATGTCGATCACGGGCATCGCCATCTCCATCGGCGTGCTGGTGGATGGGGCCATCGTCGAAGTGGAAAACGCCTACAAGCGGCTGGAAGAATGGGTAGCGGGCGGGCGGCAAGGCGATTTCCATGCGGTGCGCCTGCGAGCTTTGAAGGAAGTGGGGCCATCGGTCTTCTTCTCGCTGCTGGTAATCGCAGTGGCTTTCATGCCTATCTTCACGCTGGTAGACCAGGAAGGCCGGCTGTTCAAACCGCTGGCCTTCACCAAGAACCTGGCGATGGCCATCGCTGCCGTGCTGGCCCTGACGCTGGACCCCGCCATGCGCATGCTGTTCACACGCATGGACTACTTCCACTTCCGGCCGCGCTGGCTGGCGTCCATCGTCAACACCGTGACAGTAGGCCGCTACTACCCGGAGGAACAGCACCCCATCAGCAAGCGGCTGTTCCGCCTCTACGAGCCGGTGTGCCGTTTCGTACTGCGGCACAAGGCACTGACCATCGGCTCCGCTTTGCTGTTGATCGCGGCGACCGTGCCGGCATACTTGCAGCTCGGCTCGGAATTCATGCCACCCTTGGACGAGGAGTCACTGCTGTACATGCCGACAACGCTGCCCGGCATCTCGGTGACGGAGGCGCAAAAGCTGTTGCGAACAATGGACCAGATCCTCACGAGCTTTCCGGAGGTAGAGCGCGTCTTCGGCAAGGCCGGCCGGGTCTCCAGTTCCACCGATCCGGCACCGTTCTCAATGATGGAGACCACCATCATACTGAAGCCGCACGACCAATGGCGCAAGGTGCAGCGTTGGTACTCTCATTGGCCGACCCCTTTGCAAGCCATCTTCCGGCACTTTCAGCCCGACCGTCTGAGCACCGAAGAGTTGGTTGCCGAGATGGACCAAGCCTTGCAATTCCCTGGCACCGTCAACGCCTGGACCATGCCAATCAAGAACCGCATCGACATGCTCAGCACCGGCGTGCGCACTCCCATCGGCATCAAGATCCTTGGCGCCGACCTCAACGAGATCGAGCGGCTTGGCACGCACCTGGAGAGGATCCTGCGCGATGTACCTGGCACCCGAAGCATCTATGCCGAGCGAACGGCCGGCGGCTACTTCCTCGACTTCACCCTCAAACGCGATCAGCTGGCCCGCTACGGCCTGACGATCAAGGAAGCGGAGACCGTAATTACCACCGCCGTGGGCGGCGAAGCGTTGACAACGACCGTAGAAGGAAGAGAACGGTACACGATCAACGTTCGCTACCTCCGTGAGCTGCGCGATGAGATGAGTAAGCTCCGCCGGACGTTCGTGCCGACAGCGGCTGGAGCACACATCCCTCTGGAAGAATTGGCCGACATCCGCCTGGTCTCCGGACCGAGCATGATCCGCGACGAGAATGGCATGTTGTCGGGTTACGTCTACATTGATTTGGCCGGCCGCGATGTAGGCGGCTACGTAGAAGAGGCCAAGCAACTGGTGGAGAAGGAGTTACAGCTGCCGGTCGGCTATACGCTGAGCTGGAGCGGGCAATATGAAAACATGCAGCGCGTGCGCGAGCGGCTGAAGCTGGTGGTCCCAGTTACTTTCTTCCTTATCTTTGTGCTGCTGTACGCCAACACCCGCTCCGTCGTCAAGGCCAGCATCGTCCTCTTGGCGGTCCCCTTCTCTGTCATTGGCGCCGTCTGGTATCTCTGGTTGCTCGGCTACCACATCTCCATCGCCGTCTGGGTCGGCATGATCGCCCTGATGGGCCTGGATGCGGAGACCGGGGTCTTCATGCTGCTCTTTTTGGATCTGTCGTATTATGATGCCGTCCGCCAGGGGAAGATGAAGACCTACGAGGATCTAACGGAGGCCCTTATCTACGGCGCGGTCAAACGCGTCCGCCCGAAAATGATGACGGTGACGGCGGCCATGATGGGGTTGGTGCCGATCATGTGGTCGCTGGGCACGGGAGCCGACATGATGAAACGGATCGCCGCCCCCATGATCGGCGGGCTGGTGACCAGCTTCATCCTTGAACTGCTGGTCTATCCGCCGATCTATGCCATCTGGAAATGGCACTACGAGATGAAGAAGGGAACAGTGGATGTAAGCCAACTGCCGATCCCGGAACTGCAGGGGCACTAAATCCCCGTTTGACCGTCCATGAAAGGCGGCCGTCGATGAGACGGACTTGCGGCCACTCTCATCGGTCCCTGTTCCGCGTCCAAGCTTTCTCTGGCAAAGGCAACCTGCCAGCCCTCGAAGAAGAACTGCGTTGCCTCCGCGTCAAGGACAAACACCTCCAGATGGAGCGTGACATTTAAAAAAGCGACGGCCTTCTTTACCAAGGAGTCGCCATGAGATACCGCATTCATCGACGAACACCACCGCCAGTGGCCGGTGCGGCTGATGTGCCAGGTCTTGCAGGTCTCCCCCGGTGGCCGCTACACCTGGCGGGATCGCCCTGCCCGTGCGCAACAGCAACAGCGGGAGGTCCTGACGGCGGAGATCGAGGCCATCCATCGAGAGTTCCAAGAGCGTTACGGCAGTTCGAACCGGTAGCGATCAACCAGGTCTGGGTGGCCGACCTCACGTACATTCCGACGCGAGAGGGCTGGCGGTACCTGGCGGTGGTCGAAGACTTGTACTCGCGGCTGATCGTCGGCTGGTCGATGGGCGAGCGGATGACGAGCCGGCTGGTGGTCGATGCCTTGGAGATGGCGGTGTCGCGACGCTTGCCGGGCGAGGGATTGGTAGCGTACTCGGATCGCGGTAGCCAAACAGTGGATCCTGTGGACTCACTCCAAGGGGATGAACGGCTTTCACGGACGCGGCAACGGGCGTTGCCCTCGTTGTTTGTCGCTTTTGGCATACAGCGGCTCGGCTTCCGCCAGCCAGCGTTTCAGATCACGGACGCGGTGTTCATGGCTGGGGTGCGTCGAAGTAAACTCCAACCGTTGGCTACCGCCGATTCGTTCCATGCGCCGCCAGAATTGAATCGCCTCTCGCGGATCGTAGCCAGCGGCAGCCATGAGTAGCAGGCCAATATGATCTGCCTCCGATTCGTGCTTGCGGCTGAAGGGGAGCAAGATGCCGAACTGCGAGCCGGCGCCGAGCAAAGCCATCACTTCCCGTTGTTGGCGCGGATCGAGATCGCCCAGGGACGAGGCAATGGCGAGTTGCCCCAGCCGCACCAGTTGTTGCTGGGCCATGCGTTCAGCACCGTGATGCGCCAAGGCATGGCCGATCTCATGGCCGAGCACGGTCGCCAGGCCATTCTCGGTTTCGGCCACCGGCAGAATGCCCGTGTACACCACGACCTTGCCGCCCGGCAGACAAAAGGCATTGACTTGCCGACTACGGACGACGCGGTAGGCCCACTGGAAATGTTGCGGCTGCAATTGCAAACGAGCCAACACGTCTTTATTATTGGATGCATCGGCCAGCCGGCCGCCGATGTCACGCACGACGGCGACAATTGGCCCAGCGCGCACCACATCGGATTCCTGCAATACTTGCTGAAATGCTTGAGCACCGAGTTGTGCTTCCTGTTGCGGACTAAGGGCGACAATCTGATGCCGGCCGAATGGTCCTGTTTGCCAACCCCTGGCAATAAGGAGGCCGGCGACGAGAAGAGCCAAAAGGATCGGCAACAGTCGAATAGGGATATTGCGCGTCGGTTGATCGAAAGGCATACTCGCAACCTCGTGATGGCTCGTTCAGACACGCGGGCAGCGTGCCCAGCGGTTTGGTACGCTAGCTCTGAACGCTTTTTGGTGATTGTCGTTTGTCGAGGTTCGCTCGTCTATCCAGGAGCGAACATTTGGGAAAATTTTTCATTTGTTGGGCCGAGTTACGGCAGTATATAAAGGAGACGGCGATCCACCTTGGGAGGACTACAGGAACATGCTCGAGAAAACCTTGGCCGGCTCAACCGCCCTCTTCGGTCGATCTGCGTGTTCATCGGTACACGATGCCTTGAGCGATAGGCAATTGCTGGAGAAGTTCGTTCATCACCGTGAAGAAGCGGCGTTTGCGGCGTTGGTACGAAGGCATGGTCCGATGGTCCTCGGCGTATGCCGGCGCATGCTGCGTCACAGCCACGACGCCGAAGACGCTTTCCAGGCAACTTTTCTCGTCTTGGCCGAGAAAGCCCAGCATTTACGGCGGCCGGAACGGCTGGCCAATTGGTTATACGGCGTGGCCTATCGCACCGCGCTACATGCCCGGCAGCGCGCCGCACACCGCAGCCGACTTGAAAGAGAAGCTGCTGCTATGTCTGCCCCCATCAGCGATCCGGAATTCGAGTCACAGGAACTGCGGCGCATCCTCGACGAAGAACTGCACCGCTTACCGGAGAAATATCGAGCACCACTGGTATTGTGCTACCTGGAAGGCAAGACCAATGAAGAGGCGGCACGCTTGCTGGGCTGGCCGGTCGGTTCGATGTCGTATCGCCTGGCGCGCGGCCGGGATCTGCTGCGTCAGCGCCTGGAAACACGGCTGGCGGCTTCGATGTCGCAGGGCCTGGCACGCGGCCGCGATCTGCTGCGTCGAGGTCTGGAAGCTCGGTTGGCGGCGCTGCCCCTCGTGCTGTCGGCGACCTGGCTGGCCGAACACTTGCAACCCGCGGTCGTATCGCCTCTGCTGGCCACGACAACTGTGCAAGCGGCCTTGATTGCCGCAGGCGCCAAAATAGCCGCCGCCGGTTCTGCTATCCTCTCCGCTTCGGTTCGGGAGCTGGCCGATGCGACCCTGCGCAGCATGGCGCCTTCCCGATGGCGTTGGCTGTTCGTCGCTTTTCTTCTTGTTCTGATTCTGTCCGGCATCGGGACTGCCGTTGTTTCCATCGCCTTCGATAGCAAGGCCTCCAATGGTGCGTGTCCTTGTAGCTCTTCGCCCTGAAGGCCAAAATGCGAGAGGCGCCAGAGAAGTGGTAAATTATATACTGGCGAGTTTTTCACTCGCTATTTTATACGCCCACTCTGCTGGCGCCTCGCATCTTTTGGCAACTTAACAGATCTTTTATTA
The DNA here is from genome assembly GCA_021325115.1 of Planctomycetota bacterium. Lineage (GTDB taxonomy): Bacteria > Planctomycetota > Planctomycetia > Gemmatales > Gemmataceae > JAJPHU01. The sequence goes on from JAJPHU010000176.1 coordinate 7,626, forward strand.
TCTTTTTTGTCCGCGTAACCCCGAATTGCTCAGCAATTCGGGAACACGGATATTGCGCCCTTGGAAATGGCAACGATCCCTTTTTCCTGGGAGGTTTTTCATGCGTTACATCAGAGAGGTCCTTATGCACAAATGGTTTCCGCGTGTGCGGCAAACCACTCGCAGTTTGCGGCCGATTCGGCCGCAGACGGTTCGTCCGACGCTGGAAGGTCTGGAAGAGCGCAGCCTGCTCGATGCCGGCACGATGGGTTTCGTCGTGACCAATCTCGTCTCGGACCTTCGCGGAGTGGCCGCCCACACCAACGTCAACCTGGTCAATCCCTGGGGCTTCGCCGAGACCGCGGGGGGCCAATTCCAGGTGGCGGCTAACGGTACCGGAGAGACGCTGCGTCTCAATGCCCAGGGCGCCACGCTCGGCCGTGCGGTGATCCTTCAGCCGCCCCTGGGCAGCCCGCCAGGCACGACGACCACGCCCAACGGCGTTTTCTTAAATACCACGTCCGATTTCATCATCAGCGACGATGGCAAGAGCGCTCCAGCCGAGTTCATCTTCTCGACTGAGGATGGCACTCTTGTTGCCTTCAATCCGAAGGTGGACCCCAAGGAAGCCATCCTTGTTGCCCAGTCTTCCGACGGAGCTGTTTACAAATTATTGGCCGAGGCTAGCAACTCGCAAGGTAACTTCCTCTTCGCTACCGACTTCCATAACAACAAAATCGACGTATTCGACAAGAATTTCGACAAGGTGACGCTCGGCCAAAACGGCTGGGGAACGTTCACTGACCCCAACGAGCCGGCCGGTTACGCCCCATTCGGCATCAAGCTGATTAACGTGGGCGGCCAGGACCGGCTATTCGTTACCTACGCCAAGCAGGACGTGCCGGGAGCGGGCCATGATGACGTTGCTGGTCCCGGCAATGGTTTCATCGATGAGTTCGATACGACTGGCCACTTCCTCCAGCGCTTCGCCACGGGCAGCGCCGTAGGCGGCACAACTCCGCTCAATTCGCCGATCGGCATGGCCGTGGCCCCGGCCGGTTTCGGTCCCCACGGTAAATTCGGCGGTGCCTTGTTGGTCGGCAACTTCGGCGATAGCCATGTCAGTGCCTTCGACCTGAAGACAGGGCAGTTCCTCGGTCAGTTGTCTGATGCCCAAGGCAACCCCCTGACGCTCAATGGCGGCGTCGGCAGCCGTGATAGTAAAGGCTTGTGGGGCATCGCCTTCGGCAATGGTCACGGCGGAACCGATCCCAACGCCCTGTATTTCGCCTCCGGTATCAACGATGAGAATGACGGCCTGTTCGGCAAGGTGACGATGAATGATAGCGGCCACAGACATGATCCCGCCCTGATGGCCAGCCTGGTCGGCAATGCCCAGCAACAACCGGGCGTCGCCAACCTCTTCACCAACCATTCGCCCCTAATGATGTCTACTTCCATGCAGGCATCGAATGGGATGCTGCTGTCCACCAGCGAAGGCATGATGAAGATGCCAATCGATGCTCTCTTTCAGGCGCTCGATGCGGAGCTGCTTTCGCTGGAGTCCGTCCTCCTTGCTCAGATGCCGCAACTCGAGGGGATGATCCGATCGTTCAATGCGCAGGCGACAGCAATAGAGTCCGCCATCGCGGGACATCCAATCGCTGATTTGTCCGGTGCGTTGTAAGAGACGGAGGTAGACAAAACCTCACCATCCCACAGCGTTGGCATGGGATCCTTGCCAGCGCTGCGGGCGGTGAGGGAGGCGATTTAGTATCGGCGTATCATCAAAATCCCTTACCTTTTGTCTTCGTTTTGAGGCGCGTCAGCGCCTTGTCGGCACAGATGTAGAGCGTGCTGCCGTCGTCGCCCCAGGCGCAGTTGGCGGTCGGTACGCCGGTGGCGACTGTGCCTAAATGCTTGCCTTCGGGAGTGAACACCAGCACGCCGCCTGGCCCCGTAGCGAAGACATTGCCTTTGGCATCCACTTTCATGCCGTCCGGCAAGCCCGGTCTCTTGCCGACCATATTCGTGACATCGTAGAACACCCGTCCCACGCCGAGCGTGCCGTCATCTTTGACTGGAAAGGCCATCCAGATCGCCTTGGCTGGATCAGAATTGGCCACATAGAGAGTTTTTTCATCCGGAGAGAAGGCGATACCATTGGGGCGGCTCATCTCTTTGGTCAACAGCGTCAGCTGGCCGTCCCTGGATAGTCGATAGACGCCGCAGAAATCAAGGTCACGGTCGGGAAACTCCTCACTGCTACGTTCCTTGAGAGCGCGGCCGTAGGGTGGATCCGTGAAATAGAGATCGCCGTTGGATTTGAAGACGCCGTCGTTGGGGCTGTTAAGACGTTTGCCCATGTAGCGATGGGCCAAGGTGGTCTTGGTCTTGCTGTCCCAGCTATCAAGGCGAGCGACGCGGCGGTCGCCGTGCTCCATGAGGACAAGCCGGCCGTCCGGGTCGAGCAAGAGGCCGTTGGAGCCGGGTTCCTTCAAATTGGTCGCCGAGCCGGTGTAGCCCGACGGTTCCAGGAATACCGACTCGCCTTTGCCTTCTTGCCATTTGTAAACGCGATTACGCGGAATATCCGAGAAGAGTAAGAAACCACCGTCACGCGGTACCCAGACCGGCCCCTCGGTCCAGATGTGGCCGGTAGCGAGAACTTCGAGTTGGGCATCGCGTCCGATCAACTCGTCGAACGCAGGATCGAGCCGTTCGATTTTGCCAAGCGTTTTCAGATCTTCGTTCCCACGCAGGACATGGGAACGCCGTTCGCCCAGCGCAGCTTGCCAGCTCGCCGTGCTAGTAAGGGCCAAGATGGTAAGGATGGTAAGACGTTTCATGGCAGCGAAATCCCTCCTGAAGTAAAGGTTTTATCGGTGCCTCACAGCATACCAGAGTTGGCGCTGCGCTCAAGCACTAAACCGAAGGAGTCGAAAGTGTGAGGGCCAACGAAAGAAGCCGCAGGACACGTTGTCCACGTGTCTTGTGGGGCTTCCCGTTAGCCTCAAGCGATGGATTAGCGTTTCAGTATGCGCGTGAGGAAATCCAGGCCGGTGCGGAATTGTAGCGTGAGCCAGGGGCCATCCAGGGCTGTTTTGAAATCGGCATCAGGACCACTCAGTGTGCGAAAATATTCCTCCAATCTCCGCGCCCCGGTCTCATCCTTGCAGGCGAAGACACCCTTGACAATCAAGGAGTCATCCACCGCTATCCAGATGCCAAAAGTCCGCAAAAGTGCGAGCTTCCCAAGCTCTTCCTTCGTCATCTGGTTGAGGAACATTGCGGCGGAGGTCTTGTTCCAGTCGCGCGAATGACCAGCGATCCAGGCCGGCGCCACCGGCTCACGCCGTTGTTTGAGGATGGTGCGCAGCTCTTCCGGAAACTGTCGGAGGTCTTCGATAGGCGAAGACGGCAGCAGTTCCAGTTGATCGGCGAGCAGGGCCAGCACCACGGTACGCTCGTCAGCGAACCAGATGTTCAGCGGAATATCCTGCTGCGGAATACGGAAACTATAGAGCTTCTTCTTGCTGGGACTGGGAACGCGGGAACCTCCCAGACGCTGACGCAGCTGCTCTGCATCGTAGGTTCCTGTAGTACGAAGGACCACATAGAAAGGCGGAGGCACAGTGTCATCGATGCGGGCAGCGAAGACAAGATGATCGATTTCTTCCAGGCGAAATCCCAGTCCTCGCGACAGGTTTTCCAGACGAAAGGACGGTCTGTCTAATTGGATGGGATCGCGCAGCAGTTGTACACCGAGGGGACTGGCAAGAAGTTCCGGGATGCGCGCAGCGAAAAGGAAATTGACGCTGTCCGGTAGATAGCTCAAGGCAGCGAGCTTGTCGGGCGCAACGCTGGCAATGACTTCTCTCGTTTCCGCGTTCGGCGCAGGAAAGTCTGCTTCCGCTAGCCCGCGTTGTTTTCCAGGCCGGCGCGGCGGCCGGCTGGTGTCGTAAGCGCGGCGTTGCGGCTGGGTCAGGAGCATGAAAACCAGGCTACCCCCAGCCATAAGAAACATAACACTGAGCACCACGCCAGCGATCAGGCGATTGGACCAGCGTGACGGCAGGGGAACCTCCGCAGCTGGTACGCTCGTTGGGACGACAGTCTCGGAGGGCCGAGAGGAACGCAGTCGATCTGTGGTCGAATCGCTGAAACGCAAAGAAAAAGAGTCGCCGCAGCGCGGACAGACGATGCGCTGCCCAGCCGTCCAGTCGGCTTGGATGCCGAGCGATGCGTTGCAGTAGGGACAGGTCAGAGTTTCCGTGGTCATCGCTAATCCGATACTGTTTTGTCCTGCGTTTGAATCCCCAGCTCGGCGATACGTCGATACAGGGAACTAAGCCCCATGCCCAGACGGCGGGCCGCCTCCTTCTTGTCTGGCGTCTGCCGCAAGATGCGCTCAATGTGCTGCTTCTCGAAGCGCTTGACCGCTTCGCCGAGGTCGTCCACCAGCGCCGGATCGCCTTCCACGGGGGCCAAATCAGGCGGCAAGTCGGCCGGCGTGATAAGCGGTCCCTCGCCGAGAATCACGGCACGCTGCAAGGCATTATCCAGCTCACGGATGTTGCCGCGCCAGCGGCAGGCCAGGAGCAGCTGCATGGCTTCGTGCGTCACCCCACTAATGCGTTTACCCAGCGCCCGTGCGTGCCGCGCCAGCAGAAACTCCACCAGATCGGGAATGTCTTCACGCCGTTCGCGCAGCGGCGGAATAGAGATGCACACTACGTTAAGCCGATAATACAGATCTTCGCGGAAACGCCCGGCCTCAACCTCCTTGAGCAGATCTTTGTTTGTGGCCGCCAGCACACGCGCCTCGACCCGGACTGGTTCGTTGGCCCCGACGGGCAGGATTTCTTTTTGCTCGATGGCGCGAAGCAACTTGGCCTGCGTCGCCAGTGGCATCTCGCCGACCTCATCGAGAAACACTGTGCCGTTGCCGGCGTGGACGAAGACGCCGGCCTGATCGCGGTCAGCGCCAGTGAAAGCTCCCTTCCGATGTCCGAATAGTTGATTTTCCAACAGATCATGCGGAATGGCGGCGCAATTGACAGCGATAAAACGCCGCTCCTCGCCAGTCCCTTCCGCCTCAATGCCGCCAGCGTGGATGGCGCGGGCAATCAACTCCTTGCCGGTGCCGCTCTCGCCAACGATTAGCACCGTCGAAGGCGTCGGTGCCACTTTACGCACCATCTCCAACACCTGCATCATGGCGCTGCTCTTGCCGATGATCTGCTCGTTCTCTAAACGGCGGCTCCGGTTCAGCTCGCGGCGTAGCCATTGGTTTTCGAGATACAGCGCCCGATGAGCCAGCAAACGGCGGATCTTGCTCAGCACCTCATCGAGCAGGATCGGCTTCATCAGGTAATCGTGGGCGCCGCGCTGAAAGGCCTCGACGGCATTCTCGACCGTGGCATAGGCGGTGATGAGCAGCACGAACGTTTCCGGGCTAATGCGCTGCAAGCGGTCCAGCAATTCCAGACCATCCAGACCCGGTAAGTGAACATCGCAGAGCACAATGTCGAAGCGTCGTCCTTCAGCCAGTTCCAGTGCTTCTTCGCCGCTGGAACTGGCGACGACGGTGAACCCTTCCTGACTGAGGAATTCGACCAATGTCTCACGGATCAGCAATTCATCGTCCACCACGAGAATGGCCGCATCCGCCAGCGGTTTTCGGTTTTCGGTTTTCGGTTTTCGGATCGGATTCAGGCGTTGCATTGCTTCCTCTCCGGTCCTTACGAACCAGAAGCGTAAGCGACGGCGTATTCATCGCTTGTGCTTCCAACTCGTGTGGCCCTGGCACCGCCATCCAGAGGCAAAAAGACGCGGAAGGTCGTGCCTTCACCGAGACGGGACTCGAAGGTCACGGTGCCGCCGTGATCGGCGACCAGCTGGCGCGTCACGAACAGCCCCAGGCCGGTGCCGTGTTTTTTGGTCGTGAAGTACGGTTGAAACAGCCGGGCCGCATGTTCCGGGGCGATACCATGGCCGCTATCGCGCACGCTCACTTCGACCCCACCGTCCCGTCGCGTCACCTGCAATTCAACCTCCCCTTTTCCCCCACCACTTTTGAGGGCGGAGAAAGGAAGGGAGTCGGTAGCATCGAGGGCATTGAGGACAAGATTGAGAAACACCTGTACAAGTTGATCGCGGACAGCGAACAAAGGCGGCAAGTCGGGCGGCAGCGCCGGCGTGGGAATACGGCCACGCATACGCTTGTAATACTTGGCGATGTTCAACGCCTCATCGAGGATCTCCCCCAGGGCGACGCGCGTGCGCTCGCTGCTGGCCGGCCGGCTGAATTCGATCAGTTCGCGGAGCGTGCCGCGGATGCGCTGCAACTGGCCGCTGACCAGCGCCAGTTTATTGAGCGTATACGGATCGCTTTCACGATGTTGGAGCATTTGCACCATCGAGCTGATAGAAGTGAGCGGATTGCCAACCTCGTGGGCGATACCGGCGGCCAGCAAGCCGAAGGCCGCCATCTTCTCCTGATGCAGCACGTGCGCCTGCGCTTCCTGCAATTCGCGCGTACGCTCGGCAATGCGCGCTTCCAATTCCGCCTTGTTCTTCTCCAAGGCGCGATTGAGCTGTTGCAGATACTCGCCGACACGCTTGAGCAGAAGCGCCATGGCATTGCTGGCCCACGTCACCCAGCCCAGAATGACCAGCGTGAGCATGAACGGCACCAGGAGCCTGTCCTCGGGCGGCAGGGCCAGGTAAAGCAAACCGTAGCTGAGGCAGTGCAAAGCACAGGTGGCGTAGGTGACATGCGAGGAGTGGCGGATGGCGCAGCAGATCAGCGACAGGAAATAGTAATAGCGAAACGGGCTATTCAATCCGGCGTCGAAGTAGCACAGCAAGCCAATGAACAGCGCTTCCATAACGGAGACGGCCAGCGGTGAACGGCCGAAGAAGACCTGGCCGCGCACGCTGAAATAGGTATCGAGCAGGGTATAGGCCAATCCGAGCGTGAGCAGAGCGTTGAGGACGGCCTGCCGGCCAAGGTCTTGCGGGTGCAGATTGACCAGGATATAGCCAACCAGCAGTCCGAACCAACGGATCTTGACGGCGATGGTTTCGGCAGCCAATTCCCAGGGAGAGGGAACCGCCGGCGCTCGCCGGCGCAGCAATATGGAAGACATGCGTGCCAATGCCCGTGCCTTGAGGTTCGTGAATCTATTCCACAATCATTATAGAGACTCGCGGCGAATGGCTGCTATCCCTGGCCTGTCTGGCTGGCTTAAGAAGCTGGTGAAAACACGATTCCGTTCATAACCTACAGAAGTACCAAGATTTAGGCATGTTGCTCAGGAGTATACCTGGACACGGAGTCCGTCATGCGGCAAC
>JAJPHU010000122.1 GCA_021325115.1 Planctomycetota bacterium
TGGCAGCCGTTTCTTCCTTGTTAGCAGCGGTTTCTTCCTTGCTAGCGCGGTCGGTTGGTTGTACGAGCTGGTCGATCTTTTCCCACAGCTCGCGCGGCTGAATGGGCTTGCTGATGTAATCGTCCATACCGGAAGCCAGGCAGCGCTCGCGGTCGCCTTTCATGGCATAGGCGGTCATGGCGAGGATGGGGAGATGACGGCCGGTGCCGTGTTCGAGCCGGCGGATAGCGGCGGTGGCCTCGAAGCCGTCCATCTCCGGCATCTGCACGTCCATGAGCACCAGATCGAACGGCTGCTGCTGCACTGCCTCGACGGCTTGCTGTCCATTGGCGGCGACCACGACGGTATGGCCCTGTTTTTCCAGCAAGCGCACAGCCAGCTTTTGGTTGACCGGGTTGTCTTCGGCCAATAGCACGCGGAGTGTTCGTTCGACTCGCGGGAGCGGCGGGGGCGGGGCTGGCGGCCGCACTTCGGCACTGCCCAGCGCGACCAAGATGGCCCGATGCAACTCTGCCTGCCGGATCGGCTTGGTTAGATAGGCGGCCAGTCCCAACTCCTGACAGCGGCGTGCTTCAAGCGGCTGACAGGCCGAGGAGAGCATCATGATCGTGGCTCCGGTCAGGTCGGGATGCTCGCGGATGCGCTCGGCCAGCATGAAGCCGTCCACTTCCGGCATCTGCGCGTCGAGCAGCACCAGGGCGAACGGCTCGCCGGCTTGATGGGCCGCCTCCAGCACCTCCAGCGCAGCGGCGGCACTCTCAACCGTGGTGGGCCGCATTTGCCATTGCGTCAGCGTTTCCGCCAGGATGAAGCGATTGGTAGCATTGTCGTCCACTACCAATACGGACAAGCCATGCAGCCGATCGGGCGGGTGTCGCAGCGGCTGCTCCAGCGCCTCGCTGTGCCGCACAAAACGCGCCGTGAAATGGAACGTGCTGCCTTGGCCCAGCACGCTCTCCACCCAAATGCGTCCGCCCATCCGCTGCACCAGCCGCGACGAGATGGCCAGGCCCAGTCCTGTGCCGCCGAAACGTCGCGTTGTCGAGCTGTCCGCCTGCGCAAATGCCTCGAAGATCATCGCTTGCTTGTCCGCCGCGATGCCGATGCCTGTATCACGCACCTGAAAATGCAGCATACACACCCTTCCGTTGCCATCGCTTCCGGCTCGTTGTGCCTTCAGCATTTGCACGTCCACCACCACCTCGCCGCGATCGGTGAACTTGATGGCGTTGCCGACCAGATTGATAAGCACCTGTCGCAGCCGCACTGGATCGCCGATCACCGTTTCGGGGACTTCCGGGGCGATGTGGCAGGCCAGCTCCAGTCCCTTTTGATGGGCGCGGAGGGCCAGCGTGTTGAGCATATCGCCCAGCATGTCGTGGAGGTCGAAGGGCGAATATTCCAACTCTAGCTTGCCGGCTTCGATCTTGGAGAAATCGAGGATGTCGTTGATGACCGATAGCAGGGCATCGGCAGATTTCTTGACGGTCTCCAGGTAATCGCGTTGCTCGGCGTTGAGCGGCGTATCGAGAAGCAGTTCGGTCAGGCCGATGATGGCGTTCATGGGCGTGCGAATCTCATGGCTCATGTTGGCCAAAAACTCACTCTTGGCTTGGCTGGCTGCCTCGGCAGCGTCGCGCGCCTGGCGTAGCTCGGCCTCGGCCTGTTTGCGCTCGGTGATGTCGTGGAGGAAGGCGCTAAAGATCCATTCAGAACCATAGCGGATCGGTGAAATCGTCATCTCAACAGGAAACTCGCTGCCGTCGCGGCGCAGGGCGGGGACTTCGACGCGGCGATTAAGCAGCGGCCCTGCGCCGGTTTCCAGAAAGTGCCGTACCCCGGCCACGTGTGCTGCCCGGTAGAAGGGCGGAATAATCAGCTCATGCAGCAAACGACCGATGGCCTGCTGGCGTGGCCAACCGAAGGTCAGCTCCGCTTGGCGGTTCCAGTCAATGACGAAGCCATTCGCATCCATAGCAACGTAGGCGTCGTAGGCGCTGTCGACGATGAGGCGGGTGCGTGTGACGTTGGCCTCGGCGAGGTCCTTGGCCTGGCGCAGGGCATCTTCCATCTGCTTGCGCTGGGTAATGTCGCGCGAGATACCACAGGTGCCGATGATGGCGCCGTGGCGGTCGCGCAGCGGCAATTTCGTGGTCGAAACCCAGTTGACGCGGCCATCCGGCCAATATTCGGCTTCCTCGCGCGCTACCAACGGCTGGCCGGTGCGAATCACTTCCTGTTCATCGAGATAAGCCTGCTGGGCGTGTGCCGCGCTGAAGAAATCGAAGTCGGTCTTGCCAATGGCCTCGGCAGGATCGGACAGGCCGAAACGCTGGGCCAGGGCGCGATTGATGCGGATAAAGCGGCTTTCCAGATCTTTGAAGTAGATGGAATCCGGCACGTTTTCCATGAGCACGTGCAGCAGATAACTTTCGGAAATATCGGTCATGGGCTTCTCCTGTTGCAGGCTTCCTGCCAGTCTGCCGGTAGCCGGATCGTGAATGTCGATCCTTGGCCGGGCGTGCTGGCCACGTCCACGGTGCCGCCGTGCATGGCCACGAATGCACGCACCACGCTGAGTCCCAGCCCTAACCCGCGGCGGCCAAATTCAAACTGTCCCGAACAGTGCCGCGATACGTCTATCTCGGTGAAAAACGGCTCGAACAGGTGCGGCAGCTGCTCCGCAGCGATACCGATGCCGTTATCGCGGATTTGCAAACACACCGTCGCCCCCTCGCGCCAGCCACGCACCCAGAGGGTGCCGCCGTCGGGCGTAAACTTGATAGCATTGATGAGCAAATGATCGAGACAGATACGGATTTTCTCCGCTTCCACGTTGAGGAAGCCCAACTCGGGAGCAAGATCGACAACGAGCCGCTGCCGCCGCTGCTCGATAAAAGGACGAACGCCCTCGATAGCTTCGCCGATCAAGGCGGCGCAATCGGTCGGTCGGCATTCGAGAGGCCGCTCGAAACGCCCCGCACGCAGCATGTGCAAGATTTGCTCTACCAGACGATGTAGCCGGCTTCCCGCCTCCTGGATGCGCCGCAAACAGTCCGCCGTTAAAGGGTCCGCGTTTCGCATCCGCAGGGCCAACTCCGGCAGAGCCAACAGAATGGTCAACGGTGTTCGCAATTCATGGCTGGCAACGTTGATGAATCCTTCCTTCAAGAGATTGGCTTGCTGCAGCTCGGCGTTGGCTTGTTCCAGCTCTTCGTTCTTACGCCGCAAGTCCTCGAGCAAGCGTTGGCGTTCTTGCAGCAAATCGTACTGCTCACCGGCCTGGCGCAGAATTGTCAGCAATTCGTCGGGATCCCAGGGCTTGGTGATGTAGCGGTAAACATGGCCTTCGTTGATGGCGTCGATGACAGCCTTGATGTCGGCATAGCCGGTGAAGAGCAAGCGGATGGCCTCGGGCCGATCGCGGCGGACACTGCGGAGAAAATCGACACCGCTGATCTCTGGCATGCGCTGGTCGGTCATGACCACGTGGACCGGCTGCTCATGCAGCAGCCGCAAGCCCTCCTTGGCGCGGGTGGCGCCAAGAACGCGATACTCGCGGTGCAGCAGATCTTGCAAGCTCTGCACCACATCGGGTTCGTCATCGACGACCAAGAGAGTGTGACGCTGGACCATACCCTAAACTCACGAGGGTTGACAGACGCCGTTGCCGGTGAAACACTATACGAATTATCCCTCACGTCGCCCCGTTTGTCTCGTTTTTTCCGCCCGGTCTGCGAGGTTGGTTGACCATGAAGGGGTTGACGACCGCTTTGCTGGCGCGCGCCTGCCGCATCTTTCTGGAGCGGGCCTATCCGCAAGGCCCGGACACCATTCCGCCTCCAAAAAAACACTTCTTCGCTCTCGATATGGCTCAACCTGTCGAGTCTGTTCTGGTTCCTCCCGTGTGTCAACCGTTGCTGCGACGCGACGGCGCTCTGCGCGGCTACACCCTGCGCCTGGGCAGTGCACTGCATCCGCATTGTAAATTGCAAATCGTGGACCACGATGAGGGATGCGTTTTCAGCGTCGATACGCACGATGGGTTCTTCATCGATCCGACCCACCCCGAGGCGGCTCGCTGGAGGACATTTCAAGAAACCAATCGCCGGCTCAAGGAAGAGATCGAACGTGCCTGGGAAGAAGCTGGCCTGTTGACGTTCAACGCACTGCTGCGCCGCGAGCTGGCACGGCCCCCTTAGCGTCCACGCTGACGCTCTTGTGCCGAGGGAGCGCTGGTGGAGGGAAAAGAGGCTATCGTCAGGAGGATGTAGCGGCGAACGGCTGGCGTAAGCCGGACGGTAGAGTCTCTACCAGCCGGCTTACGCCGACCGTTCGCCAGCAACTTGCTACATCCGCTTGATACATGTTCTCAAAGAAGTCTTCTGGGGACGCTTCTCACAAGGCATTGCGTCCATTGAAGCCGCCGAAGCCCTTGCCGGCGAAGCCTCCCATGCCGCCAAAGCCAAAGCCGCCGCCCAGGCCGAAACCGCTACCGCCAAAGCCGAAGCCGCCGCCGAAACCGCCGCCCAGGCCGAAGCCACCACCGCCCAAGCCAAAGCCGCTGCCAAAGCCGCTACCCAGGCCGAAGCCGCCGCCGAACAAGCCCAGAGCGGTTACCAGGGACCAGGGAGCGCCCGTGGAATCGGAGTAGGAAGGAAAGCCCAGGAAGGGGGGAAAACCTGCGAAACCGAACAGAGAGGCAGTTGGACCAAAGTTATTCAACGGCAGGTTCATGGTAGGAGGCGGCATTCCTCCGGGGAGCAAATTGGGGAGGGTGATGGTAGTGGTTTGAAAGCTGAAAGAACTCCCTCCAAATCCGCCACCAAAGCCAACAAAACCACCCCCAAAACCACCGCCAATCCCACTACCGCCGCTAACAATTGGAATCGTGATGTTAAGAGGCGGCGCGCCGCGGAAACCGGTCGTCACACCGGAGGGAGATTGAGCGGGCGACGGCTTCGCGGGCAACAGCAGAAAAACAACGAGGGAAAACGCGAGCAGATAACCGGTCTTCGCAAGACGTGTGAGGGAAAACATGAAAACACCTCCTATCTTTGTTGCGACACCAATAGTTGAGATTAGCACTCCAGAGTAGCGATTGCAAGGATTTTGCGGAGGACATGCCCCCTTGCCAGTGTGCCGTACTTCCGTTATGTTCAAATTTCGTCATGCCGGAAGTTCGCCGGAAGCATCCCTGAGGCCGCAGGAGGAGGCTGTCGTGATCCACGTCAGCAATTTGACCAAGTATTACGGTGATTATGCGGCAGTTCGCAACGTGTCCTTCGATGTGCCCAAAGGCCA
>JAJPHU010000312.1 GCA_021325115.1 Planctomycetota bacterium
ACGCCGACTGCGGCCATCCTCGACAGCTAGTCGGTCAAGACTTCGGAGAGCAGTCCCGAACGCGGCTACGATGGCGGCAAGAAAATCAGCGGCCGCAAGGGCACCTCTTGGTCGATGTCTTGGACATGGTGATCGCTTGCGTGGTACATGCGGCCGATATCCAGGATGAGGACGGCTGTGAGGCCGTGTTGGACCAGGCCAAAGAACGCTTCCCGCGTTTGAAGAAGATTTGGGCGGATAGCCGCTATGCTTGCAAGCAGACGCCCCGGTGTGTCTGGATCCTTTCTGGCTGGGTGCTGGAGATGGTGAGCCGGGTGAAGGGGGCAGTAGGTTTCACGGTGTTGCCCAGGCGTTGGGTGGTGGAGCGGACGTTCGGTTGGTTCGTGGGGTATCGCGGGCTGAGCAAGGACCAGGAGCGGAACGCGCGTGTGAGCGAAACGTATGGTATATGTGGCGATGATTCATCTAATGCTCCGGCGGCTACGACCCGCATGAACGATAAGGGAAACCCCATTTGCAAACACGCTCTGAGATTATTACAAATAGCGCTCCAACAGCCGTCGGCTGTTCGCATCGAGTTGCTCAATGTCCGAGATTAGATAGCGGATGCCGTGGGCATCGGTGATGAGTGCCCGTTGTTCGTCCAGTTTATGAACGTCGTCCTCGCTGTTGAGGACGAAAGAAGTACGACCGCGATCGGTCTCGACTTCCCATTCGGACGGTTCGATGGGAGCTGATACTTTCACAATACGGTGAATGATCGGCATAAATTCGCGTTGGGTCAGTTCGTCCTTGATTTGCTGCACCAGGGATGCCGGCAGTGCGTCCAGGTCGGCAAGCCATACTAATTCTCTCCCTTTGGCATCGCAAATGGCGATACCGTGGCGCGGATCCGAAATAGGGAAAGCGCGGACCACTTCAACGCCGGTATGTTGGCGGCCCTCGGCGTCGATCAGCACCAGCCGACCCCAGGCATCGTGACGCAGGCCGAACGGGCGTGGTCTTGCCTGGCCATTGGCTGCGCCGTTATTTTCCACTGCTGTCTCTCCCGTAAACTAATTCCATCTGCGCTTGATGCAAACGGGCATAGCTGCCCCGTGCATCCAGCAATTCATCATGCCGGCCGGTTTCAGCAATCTGGCCATTTTCCACCACCACCAGGCGATCGGCGCGACGCAACGTGCTGAGACGATGAGCGATGGCAATGGTCGTGCGACCATGGACCAGGTTTTCCAACGCCGCCTGAATCTCACGCTCGGTCTCGGTGTCCACGGAGGAGGTGGCTTCATCGAGAATGAGGATGCGCGGATCGATCAAAAGTGCCCGGGCGATGGAGATACGCTGGCGTTCGCCGCCGGACAAGTTTTGGCCGCGCTCGCCGACCAGCGAATCGTAACCGCAAGGCAAACGCAGGATGAACTCATGCGCCCGCGCCGCTCGCGCCGCTGCCACGATCTCGTCACGGCTGGCGCCTGGCCGGCCGTAGGCGATGTTCTCGGCGATGGTACCGTAGAACAAAAACGGCTCCTGCAAGACAATGCCGATATTGCGGCGATACTCTTCGACCGGAAAGGAGCGCACATCCACGCCATCCACGAGAATGGCGCCAGCACTGACATCGTAGAAACGGCAGATGAGATTGATGAGCGTGGTCTTGCCGGCTCCGGTTGGGCCGACCAGGCCGATCATTTCGCCCGGCTCAACTATCAGATCCAGGCCGTGCAGCACCTCGCGGGTCCCGTACTTGAAGCGCACACCGCGCAGCTCGATTTTGCCGCGCAGTCGTCCGGGGTGAATGGGCCGCACCGGCTCCGGCACATTGGATTTCTTATCGAGGATCTCAAATATCCGTTGAGCACTGGCCGAGGCACGCTGCACGGCCGAGCCCATGCGGATCATCGACTCCATGCGCGTGTAGAACCGGCTGATTAAGGCCAAAAAGGCCGTCAGTACGCCCAAGGTGATGCGGCCGAGGTAAATTTGCCAGATGCCGGACGCCCACACGATCAGCAAGCCGCACGTTGTCAACAGCGTCACAGTCGGTCCAAACAGCGACCATACTTTGTTTAGCCGATTGGCGGAGTAAAAAACGCGCTCATTGCTGGCGTTGAAACGCTCGATCTCGCGGTTTTCCTGAGCGAACGCTTTGACGACGCGAATGCCGGGGATGGCATCGGCGACAACGCTGGTCATCGCTCCCCAGGCGGCCCCGGCCTGACGATAGCCGCGCAGGAGTCGGCCGCGTACCCGCGCCACCATCCACACAATCAGCGGAAACGGACACAACGCCGCCAAGGCCAACAGTGGGTTCATCCACAGCAGGGCTGCCGCCGTCATAACGATCATGAGGACATCAGAAGCGAAATCGATCAGATTGATCGAGAGAAAATTACACAGGCGCTCGGTGTCGTTGCTGATGCGGGAAATGAGGTCGCCGGTACGTTTGCCTCCAAAAAACTCTAACGACAGCTGCTGCAAATGCGCGTAGGTCTTGGCTCGTAAATCCGCGCTGATACGTTCGCTGACCCAGGCCAACACGTACAGCTTGGCCCAATCGAGCGCCCAGGCCAGGAGGGCTGCTCCCGCCAAACCGCCAAGATACCAGATTGCCAGAGAAGAATTATCGGTTTTAGTCGTTTCCCAGGGTCTGATGACCTCATCGATGATCGGCCGGGTCAGATAGGGCGGCACCAGGCTGGCGGTGGTGGCCGCCAGAGTGAGCAAGAACCCCAGCACGATCAGTCCGGCGCGCGAACGCGAGAAGGAGGCCAGGCGAAAGAGCGCCGACAGCGATGGTTTGACCGGGCCGGCAGCACAGGCTTCACAACGTCCCTCATCAGCGTTGATGGCTGCTCCGCAGCTGGGACAGACGGCCAACGCTCTCTCGCTTGCGCTTCCAGCTCGTTGGCCCCGCCGCCAGCTGGCCCATTTCTGCACCAGGCGCTGGGCGGCTGTCGCCTGGGCTGCTGTGTAGCGCCAACAGGCCAGCCGGCCTGACGCATCCGCCAGCTCCAGCAGAGCGGCACTCCCATGCTCATCTGTGCGCAGACTCATGCTCTCTGTCAACGGCCAACTTTCCCAGGAAGCCCTTCCGTTCTCCTGTGCTCGCCGCGACAATAGCCGGCGATCGGTCAGCACCACCAGTCCCCGTGCGTAGGAGAGGCGATTATCCAGGTCCGGCTCAAACCAGGCCAGCAGTGTCTCGCTGGCTTCCAGCTGGCCCGCCGCTTCCTCGTGCCAAGAAATCGGCAGTGCATCCCACTTCTCGTTCGTTCCGTTCAAGTTTTCTTGTTTCTCCTAACTTGCTAAGGAGCAAGGTGATTTGCGGGCACTCTGCTCGACTTTTCGGATTATGGCGTGTCAAAAGACCGTCATTATCGGGAAGAATCCGGGCGTACACCTGACCGCGGACGGTCCTATCCTCTATACTAGGTTTCGCCAGAGCAATGTCAGCCTGAACGGCAGCGGGGCCGTTTTTCGGGCTGTCTCCTCTAGGATGCTGTTAGCGGGGAACATCTGGTTCGTCCAGGTTGAGATGGCCGTGCGACCTATCATGGCTTTTCTCTCTCGAGGCACGCCATTTGCTAACCAATCCGCTTCAATGCGAGAAACGGATTTCGAGACAAACGCCGTTTTTTGTTTAACGATGCTCTTGGTAGTATCGTTAAACCGAAGGGCCACACCCCACGACAGGGTGGGAGGAGAACACACATGGAATTTCGGCGCGTCCGGCTTCTTGACGGCCCAAACATCTGGGCGAATTTTCCTGTTCTGGAAGCCTGGGTTGATCTCGGCCCTTTAAAAGATTCCCCATCCGATGAACTGCCCGGTTTCAATGAGCGTTTGATGGCCTGGCTCCCGTCACTGATCGAGCATCGCTGTAGTGTCGGTCGGCGTGGTGGCTTTTTTGAACGGCTCCGCCGCGGCACCTGGCAAGCCCATATTCTCGAGCACGTGGCTCTGGAGCTGCAATCCCTGGCCGGCACCCCCGTTGGTTTTGGCCGCACCCGGGAGACCCATGAGGACGGTGTTTACAAAGTCGCCCTCGAATTCGAGTATGAGGAGCTCGGCCGCGCCGCCCTGGAGGTTGGACGCGATCTGTGCCTGGCTGCCGTTTACGATCGCCCCTTTGATGTTGCAGGTGCTATCGCCCGCTTGGGCGAGTTGGCCCAAAGGCTCCGTCCTCAGCCGGCGGAGATCGCGCTGGTGCAGGCCGCCCGCCAGCGTGGCATTCCTATCCGCCGCCTTGCCGGCACAGACACTTTCCTTTTAGGACACGGCATCCGGCAAAAACGCATCTCCTTGGCGAGCGGGGGCAGTTATGCTCCCGGGGACGAACGAACCTGCAGCGAATGTACCGGGGGCATGACTGCGCCCGCTCTTCTCGATCGTCTCTTTCCCAACGGACAAACGGGACGCATCCCCATCGTGGCCGTCACCGGTGTCAACGGCAAGACGACCACAACCCGCCTGCTCGCCCACATCTTGGCCACCGCAGGCCATTGTGTCGGCATGACCTGCACCGAGGGCATTTACATTGACGGCCAGCGTGTGGAAGCCGGCGATTGCAGCGGGCCGCTCAGTGCCCGCGCCGTCTTGAGCGATCCGCGCGTCGAGTCAGCGGTGCTGGAGACAGCGCGCGGTGGCATTCTCCGTGCCGGACTCGGCTTCGATCGCTGCGATGTCGCCGTCGTCACGAACATTGCCGAGGGCGATCATCTGGGTATTGCCGACATTGAAACCGTTGAGCAGCTGGCGCGCGTCAAACGCACCATCGTCGAAGTCGTTGCTCCCGAAGGACATGCCATACTCAAGGCCGATGATCCCTTGGTGGCCGACATGGCGCCTTTTTGTCCCGGTTCGGTCGTTTTCTTCGCGCGGGACGGCCAGCATCCCGTGCTCCTCGAACAGCGTCAGCGGGGAGGCCGTGCCGCTTTTGTCCGCGATCATCGTATCATTCTCGCCGAAGGGCCACAGGAGATTCCCCTGGTGAGCCTGGAAAGAGTGCCGCTGACGCACGGCGGCCACGTCGGTTTCCAGGTCGAAAATGCCTTGGCCGCTGCTGCCGCCGTCTGGGTGTTGGGCGTGCCCTGCGAAGTCATCCTTGCCGGCCTGGAATCATTCGTCGCCGACTTCGAGCATACGCCGGGTCGCTTCAATCTTTTCGAGTTCAACGGCGCCACCGTTATTCTGGATTATGGCCACAACACTTCCTCACTCGCTTCGCTTCTGGAGACGTTGGGGCCGCTGCCGCACAAATTCCGCTCCGCCGTCTATTCTGCCGCCGGCGACCGCCGCGACAGCGACATGATCCGCCAAGGCGAGCTACTGGGCGACGCTTTCGATCGCGTCATTCTCTATGAAGAGGCGAATTGCATCCGTGGCCGGGCCTGGGGAGAGATCAACGCCATCTTCCGCAAAGGCTTGGTGGGGCGCCGCCGCGTCAAGCACATTGAGGAAGTGCAAGGCGCCATCCCGGCACTGGAGCACGCCTTGGCCACGGCCCGACCCGGCGAGCTGCTGTTGATCCAGGTCGATCTGGTCGATGAGACGATGGAGCTGATGCATCGTTATCTGGAAGCGGGCAGCTTCTGCCGGCAAATTGATTTCCGCGAAGCCATGCACCCCACACGGCTGCGCCGGCGGCCAACATCCATTGTCCAGGGGCGATTGCCGGAATGATTCCCCACCTGCCGTTTGCAACTCAAGCACAGCACGGCGGCCGAAACAATTACCTGTGAACAGCATTTCGTTCGGTCCCTGCTGGTTTATCGGCACAGGAAAAGCTAAGATAGCTCCACGAATCATCCCGGACAACCTGGCATTCCTTTTTTGAGGAGCACTCCCATGTTACACAATCGTGGAAAACGAATGTGGTGTTGGCTGCCGTGGTTGGTTGTATCTACTGTCTTGCTGCCCTTGGCGCTCCCTTCCTTAATTCGCTCCCAATCCAAGGAAGGCGGAGCCACGCCCAAGAACGGAACGCCTTCGAGCTACGATCAGATCGCTCCTGTTCTGTTGGGCAAAGAAAGTTTCCAGACGGTGCGCGATCGCGACAAAGCCGAAAAACCTTCTGTTATGGCCCGGCAACACAAGCTGCTTCAGGAACGCTACGACCTGACGCCGCGGCCGGATACCAAACTCACCATGTCGCGCGGCAAGCCCATCCAGGTCGGCCCAACTGTTCGGCTGCCGGAGGGAACAACCTGGGAGCAATTGGCATCGCTGTCCAGCGACGAAATCCGTGACAAAGGACTTTTCCCCAAGGGGTTTCTGCCTCTGCCACATCCCAAGCACGAGACCGGCGGCATGGTCTTTCCGCAGATGGAGATTAAGCTGCTGTCTCGTCTGGAGCGCTTTGATGTCGATTTCGACTTGCCCGAACACTTCCTGCCCGAATTCCCGCCTGCCATCTATCTGACGACGCGCCCTGACCTGGGAGATGTTTCCCAGGGCAAGATGGTAACCGTGGACAATTTCCAGGAGATCTTCCGCGGCATCCTCAACTCTAAGGATTTGGAGGGCTTTCGCCTCTTGGTGACGCAGTTCCCGCAGCAACAGTTCAACGCCACCGCCGACCGCAAAACGGAGAACCCCATCGGTATGCAGGGCGTGGCTTGCTTTGATTGTCACGTCAACGGCCATACATCGGGAGCGACACACCTGGTCGGCGACATCCGGCCGCAGAACCACCGCCGCCGCATCGACACTCCCAGTTTACGCGGCGTCAATATCCAGCGGCTGTTCGGCTCCCAGCGGGCGCTCAAGAGTATCGAAGATTTCACGGAATTTGAGCAACGGGCCGCCTACTTCGACGGCGACCCGGTGTCGGCGTCGGCCAAGGGGATTAATCCGCTGGAGCGCGGCAGCCAGGTCCACTTTATGGCCGAGGTCCAGGAGTTGCTCGATTTCCCGCCGGCTCCCGGACTGCGCTGGGACGGCAAACTCGATCCCAAAAAATTCGCTGCCGATTCCCTGGAGATGCAGGGACAAAAGCTGTTCTTCGGCAAGGCCCAATGCGCCACCTGCCATCCGGCCCCCTACTACACCGATAATCTCATGCACGATCTGAAGGTTGAGCGCTTCTATAAAACGCAGACCATCAACGGCCTGGTAGCGACGGCCCAAGGGCCAATCAAGACCTTCACCTTGCGCGGCATCAAGGAATCGCCGCCGTACTTCCACGACGGCCGGCTGCCGACCCTGGAAGACACGGTTGAATTCTTCAACCTCATCCTCGAACTCAAGCTCGAGGCCCAGGAGAAGAAGGCGCTGGTGGCTTTTATGCGCCAGCTTTGATCTTACTCGTGGTATCTGTACAGCTGAGATTTGTTGACCCGTCCGCCGCACCA
>JAJPHU010000111.1 GCA_021325115.1 Planctomycetota bacterium
ATGCCAAGCGTATCGAGCGTTTGCTGGGCCGTGGATAAAGCATAGCGCACGCCCGGATACGTTTCGACCAGGTCCGCCGTCGGAGATTCCTTTTCGTCGGTGGAGATACCGAGCAACGCCTGCGTCTGTTTCACAGCTGCCTGGGCGGCATTCACTTGCTCTTGGGCAACGCGAAGAGCGGCGTTTTTCTGGTCGGACATTTCCCTACTTGCTGCACCGCGCGGCGCCAGTTCGGCATAGCGGGCCTGTTCGATTTGGGCCAGCGTAAGATTCGCTTTCTGCAATTCCTCCGTGGCCCGGTTAGCGCGCAGTGTGGCTTCTTGATAACGCACCAGATTTTGAATGGTGCGTAGCAGATACCAATATCCCCACAAACTGGTAACTTGAGAACGCACCTGATTGCGCGCCTGCTCCAATTCAGCCTCGGCTGCTTGCAAGGCCGCCATTTGCTGATCGATTTGCATTTTGGCGTGGGTCAAGGCAGCACGCCGTTGCTCTACGGCAATGCGATAAGGCTGATCGTCCAGGCGAACAAGGACCATCCCCGGCTCGACCCACTGATTGTCGTCCACCAGCACCTCTACGACATTGCCCGCGATGCGGGGGCTGATGTAACTGACATGGCTATTGACGTAGGCATCATCGGTGGATTCGTGAGTGAAATAATGCATCAGCCAGGGCGCTCCGAAATAGCTGCCCAAGATCAGGGCCGCCCCGCTCAGCAATGCCAGCGTCCACCGCCGGCGCCGCCCGTTGGAAGGCGGAGGAGGACAAGGTGTAGGGGCACTGGGCGGAGAAGGGAGACTGGCTCCAGCCGAGGAAGGCGCGGCCTCCGAAGACACAGGAGTTCCTTGCGGCCCATGAGACATCTTCTGCGATCCTCCCAAAAAGCGACCGTTCCGCCAAACCGTTCGCGGCCGCTATTCGACAGTGAAATGACTGACTGGTCAGTTTTATTTATCGTCTGGCGTCCTGCTCGTCAAGATCAAATTTTCTCCCGATTTTTCAGCAAAATTTGGCTTGTTTTCCGTCGATAGGATCATTACGATACCAGCCAGTCAGTTATAAGAATAACGATCCAGAATACTCCTTCGCTCCGGAAAGGAGGCGGTCATGCGAACCGCGGACCCAACCCGCGCGCAGCGCATTCTCGATTCCGCTGCGCAGTTGTTCGGCCAACACCATTATCACGAAGTACGTATCGAAGATGTCGCTGTCAGGGCCGGCGTCTCCAAGGGCACGGTCTATCAATATTTCAAAGATAAAGAAGACCTCTATATTGCCCTAATCTTGCATGGCCTGAACTGCTTGTACCAACGGACGCGCGAGAAGATTACAAAATTGGCCGAACCGGAAAAACGGCTCTTGAGCGTTGTACGCGAAGGTGTGCAGTTTTTCACGGCCCAGCCATACTTTCTCGAATTGATTCAGCGTATGGATGTGTTGCGCTCGGCCGCACACAGTTCTGCTCTGGATGCCAGTCGGACGCGCTTTCTCGATCTGCTCGTTGAAATCCTTGAGCAACTCCATGCTTCCGGGCGTTGGCACGTTGACGATCCCGAATTGGCCGCCCTGGCCCTTATGGGCATGTTGCGCGAGGCGCTACGCTGGCGGGGGCATCAGGCTGAGCAATTGCCCGAACAGCTTGTGCAACTGTTCTTTTATGGGTTGACCAAAAGGAGAAGAGATGCGGCCCAAGCACAGCACTGAAAGAGCAATCGAATAGACCTTGTTCTCCGGCTGTAACTCGGCTTCTTTTTCCTATCTCTTGAGGAGAAAAAAGCATGGATGCTCCTGGGCGGAAGGACTTAGATCACAAACGGCGGATGGCGAGCGTGGCGCTTATGACCCTGGTGTGCGGATGCACAACGTTGGGCGAGTACGTTCGCAATGGCTTCAAAGTAGGGCCGAATTATTCGCCGCCTCCTGCCCCCACGTCGCCCGCCTGGATAGACAGTAACGATCCGCGGGTCCGTATGGATGCTCCCGCCCTGGGGCCGTGGTGGACCGTCTTCGGCGATCCCAGTCTGAACGCCCTCATTCAGACGGCCCACGACCAGAACCTGGACTTCAAGACGGCCGGCACGCGCGTACTGGACGCCCTGGCCCAGCGCAACGTTGCTGCCGGCAATCTTTTGCCCCAAGCGCAGACGGCCCTCGGCGCCTACGCCCACGCTCAGATCAGCCGTAATTTTGGCTTGCCTTTTCCCAACGTCTTCAACATCTGGGCAACCGGCTTCAATGCTTCCTGGGAGTTGGACTACATCGGTCGCCTGCGCCGTACAATTGAAGCGGCCGACGGCAATTTGAATGCTTCCATCGAAGATTGTCACAACGTTTTGGTCCTCTTGCTGGCCGAGACGGCCAGTAACTATGTACGGTTGCGGACATTTCAGCAGCGGTTGAGTTATGCACGTCAAAATGTCGCTATTCAAAAAGGATCTTTGGAGCTAGCCGAAATCCGTCTCAAGAAAGGCGTGGCCACGGAAGTAGACGTGAGCCAGGCACGAGCTAACCTGGCCCAGACCGAGGCATTGATCCCCCTGCTGGAAACAGGCCTGCGCCAGGCCAACAACCAATTGTGTGTACTGCTCGGCCTGCCGCCGCATCCCTTGGATGTGTATTTGAAGAGTGCGCCCATTCCGACCGCCCCCGCAGAAGCGACCGTAGGCATTCCGGCCGACTTGTTGCGAAGACGCCCGGATGTTCGTCAAGCCGAACGCCAATTGGCCGCTCAGGCTGCCCGTATCGGCATTGCCGAGGCTGACTTCTATCCCCGCCTTGTCCTGTTCGGTTTCATCGGCTACACGGCAGACACCTTCGCCAAACTGTTCGACGCCAGCAGTTACACAGGATTCATCGCCCCCATTTTTCAGTGGAATATTCTCAATTATGGCCGCTTGCTGAACAACGTCCGGGCGCAGCGCGCCCGTTTTCAGGGACAAGTTTTCACGTATCAGCAAACTGTGCTGCGGGCGGCACGCGAAGCAGAAGATGCCCTTGTCGCCTTTTTGCGAGCTCAAGAGCAGGAGAAATATTTGCAAGAAAGCGTGGCCAGTTTCCAACGCACTGTGGAGATTGTGTTAGAACAATATCGCAGCGGCATCACCGACTACAATCGTGTTTACACCACACAGGCGGCATTGGTGCAACAACAAGATCAGCTGGCTGACGTGCGCGGCAACATTGCCCTTAATTTGATCGCCCTGTATCGTGCCTTGGGCGGCGGATGGGAGGTGCGTTTCGGCAAGGCTCCCGTGGCGTCTTTTTCATCCTCCAACATCACAGCGCCACCGATGGAAGAAAATCCGCCGCAACCTGCGGAACCTATCCCGCCGCCGCGACGCCTTCCATCCAATCAACACGAGGGGAGAAGAGATTTGGTCCAGTAGCTCGTAGCCGCGCGACCAGTCGATCTTTACCGATGAACCATTGGAAACAACCGTGCCATAAATGGCTCCATGTATGACTCCAACACCCCTTTCCATGGACGATCCCCGTCAGTAGACATGGGGCCTCTTCACTTACCTGACAGCCAACCCTTTACTATTTCCCACTCACGACTCGCACGCGCGCCCGTGAGCCAGGTTTATCCTCTACCTCGCATCGCAATCCTTCCCGTCGTTCGTCACGATCGACCACGAACGTCAGAGTGTGCATGCCGATCGGCAGGTTCGCCTCCAATGTTTCTTTCACGGCTACGGGATTTTGATCAATCCACAATTTCAGACCCTTTGTAGAGTTGAGCCGCACAAGAAACGGGCCAGCCGTGGTGACATCGACATGACAGCGGACCAGCGAGACAGCGTGTTTATCCTTGCCTAGCGAAAACGAGGGAACGTCGGCCAATGGCAATATACCCGCCACGGTGCTGTACACAGAAGTCCATTGCAGGCCACGTTCGTCCTTGGCCGGCGTGGCCAGGCCGCCGCCGAGATGAAGAAAAGTCCATGCCGCGCGCGTCGGTTCCAGCGCCTGCCAGCGGCGCACCACGCGCTGTGGACCAATAGCGTAAGGGCCAACCTTGCCCAATTCCGACAGAAAGCGCACCAGGTCGAGCAGCTCGCTGTGTGTCAGCGTATCGGTCAGACCATCGGGCATCAGCGAGCCGCCGGGCGAGCGTTCATCGATGTCGTTGATCGGGATGGATATCTCTCTGTCCTCGGCATCGCGTAAGACCAGATCGTTTTTCGTTTCACGCACCTTGATGCCGCTGTATTGCTGGCCCTTCGTGGTGGTGACGAGCAACGAATGATAGTTCTCCTTGATGGCTTTGTTCGGCTGCAACAGTGAATCGATAAGGTAATCAACGGGGGCGCTGGCACCGATGCTGCCCAGATCAGGCCCGACCTGGCCGCCGGCGCCGCCGATGGCATGGCACTTCAAACAGACTAGATCTTTGCGACGAAAGATCGTCTCGCCGCGCCCCGGATCGCCCCGGCTCGCCACCTCGGTAATCATCGCCTGCATTTCTTGGGGCGATAACGTTCGCGCTCCGAACGTCAAGCTGCCGGCCTTCGTCAGGGTCTCGGCCAATCCTTCATCCGGCCGACCGGTACTGCGAACGGCGCGCAGACCGATGCGGGCAATATCGGTCGGCAACGGGTGATCGCGTAACGCCGCTGCCAGCAGGGCTGCTCCGCCTTTGCGTTGCAGAAACGCCTCGAAAATGCCGGCGGCCTCGCTATCGTTGGTGAGCTTCGTCAGCAAGGCTGCTGTGTGTTGGGCTGCGACTTTGGCATCGAGCCGCACCAGCGCGATCAGGGCCAGGCGACGCCGCGTCATCGACCCCTCCTTGCTAGCAAGTCGCTCCAATGCTTCGATGCTGGCCTTACCACCCAGTGCCGCCAGACCGTCTACAGCGGCTTGGCGTACGGCATCGCTGGTTTTATCGGCGCGGGCCAGATCCAGCAGCCGCGGCCGCGCCGCTTCCAGTTTCCACAGGCCCGCCAGGCGAGCTGCCGCAATTCGCAATCCCTCATTATCTTCTTTCAACAATGGCAGAAGGCGCTGCCAATCGCCCGCTGGACGAACATTGCGCTGCCGGGTCGCCTGGTCCAGCGCTTCCAGCAACCGCGTCCGCTCATCGATGGGCCGAGCGGGTTCCGTGATACGTTCGAAAAGCAGCGCAAGTTCCGACGGGCCGCCGAGCGTAGCAAGGAACACGAGCATGTCGGTCTCGGCCACACCGGCCTTGCCGGATCGCACCAGCTCAACCAGCGTCGGCAGCACTGCGCGCGAATCGGCTGCCTGCAGCGCGAACAGCAAGTGTCGGGAGTCGCCGGCCATGAATCGCCCTGCCTGCAAGGCCGGCAGCCAGTGCGGCGCCAACTCACGCAAAGTCAGCCACAAGCTATATTCGAGATATTTATCCGTCGGTTTGTCCAGTACCTTGAGGGCAACCTCAGCGGCACGCTCATCAGGAATTTGGCCAAGCGCACGCACCGCCTCCAAGCGTACCTGCGGATGCTCATCGGCGACGCGTGGCGCCAGCATCTCCAGCGGCTTAGATAAACGATCATGCCACGCCGAGACGACGCGCACGGCGGCAGCACGAATGCGAGAATCGCGTGCTTGCAGCAACGCCGCCAGCAGTTTTGGCTCCACCACATCGAGTGCTTGATACGTCCACAGCGCTTCCAGCCGTGACGTTTCCTGTTCCTGCTTCGCTGCCCATGCCTGCAGCTCCGGCAATACCGCTGCACCGCGCTCTTTGAGGACAAGCCGGGCATGATGGCGCGTCCAGTCTTCCGGCGCCTTGAGCGCTTCAAGCAGGTCTGACGTCTTGGCGTTGATGAGTTGAGGTCGCGGCACGAGCGGCCGGCCCTTGGCGGTGATGCGCCAGATACGGCCGTGGCTGACATCGCGGCGTGGATCACGGAAGTCGACTTCGCCATGCTGGATGATCGGATTATACCAATCGGCAATGTAGATGGCACCATCCGGCCCCATCTTCACATCAACCGGCCGAAAAGCAGGGTGATTGCTGCGGACCAGATCAGCTTGCAGTGTGGCAGTGTAGAACGATCCTTCCGGAGCGAGCGTGAAACGGCAGACGCGGTGACCGCGAAAATCGTTGGTGAGGAGATTGCCGCGCCATTCCTCCGGCAGGTGCCGGCCGCTGAGGATCTCACAGCCGCAGTATTTCGGATGGCCGGGGTTCAATCCTTGCAGCACGCGGGATTCGTTCGGCGTGGCCGTGTAGCTGGCGCCGATAATCACCGGATTGATGCCCTCGGTACCGGCGCCGTCGGTGACGAACGATTGCCCCCAGCGATCGAAATGATGCCCCCACGGGTTCCACCAGCCACGTGCGAATACCTCCAGCCGCCGTGTTTCGGGACGGAATTGCCAGATGCCGCCGCCCCCCAGACGACGCGGACCATACGGCGTTTCGATATGCGAGTGAATATAGATAGATTGATTGAAGTACAACATGCCATCATGACCCCAGCGCAGCGTGTGAATCATGTGATGCGTATCTTCCGTGCCGAAACCGGACAGGATGATGCGGCGGCGCAGCGGTCCTGTAAGGCCATTTTGCCGCGACAGATGCAGGAGATCCGTACTGGCCCCGACGTAAACGCCGCCATCGCCCGGTTCCAGGCCCGTGGGAATGAGCAAACCATCGGCGAACACAGTGGTCTTGTCGGTCTTGCCGTCGCCGTTAGTGTCTTCGAGGACGATGATCTTGTCGTTAGCAACCTGTCCGGGCTTGATCTGGGGATACGATTCGCTGCACGCTACCCATAAGCGACCTGCGGAGTCAAAATTAATCTGTATCGGCTTGGCCAAGAGCGGATCGGCCGCAAATAGATTGACCTCGAATCCGTCGGCCACTTGCAGCGCCTTGCGCTCGATCTCCGGATCCGGATCGGGCACCGTAGCATCGCGCTGAGCGAAGACAGAGGAGCTAACCCCAGAATCCCAGAGAACACAGAAAAGAAAAAAGCGAAAGAGGAAATGCTTCGACATAGAATCGGCCTTTCGATTTTTTGTCTTTTGTCTTTTCTCCAGGTTTTCTGGGACTCGGGGGGTTGTTTTTTGGAAAGCGTTCATGGTTTCTTCTCTGCTTTCAGCTCATAGACGTGGGGCATGGGCACGCGCAGCTGGGCGATTTCTTTTTCTTTTTCGGCGATGAGCGGATCGAACTGCGGGATCTCGCGGGCATTCTGCCCCTGTTCGTGCTTGCGGAAACCGAACAGGTAGGTTTCGTTTTCCGGACGCCAGCGGTAGAAATAAAGGCGATTTTTGGCGATGATAGCCTGGCGCAGTTTCTCGACCTGGGCGAGGTCGGGATCCAGGTCCAAAACAGATTGGCGGGAGCCATTTGATAGCGAAATCACGCAGCAGGAATCCCTCGGCGCTCCCTCCTGGGGCGGCGGGGGGAGAGGAAGCCTATTAGCCGTCACCCGAATTTGCCGTGGATTATCGGTTATCTTCACGCCCTGTACCCGTTGGTGGTCTCCGTCTGCTTCTCGTAGGCCGAGTGCGCATTCCAACACGACGGCAGAACGCCAGTAGCCCCAAGCTGTCAGGTGGATGCCATCCTCGGTCAGATTATGTTTCTCGTTGCCGAGCAGATCGTACAGATCAACGAAACGATGGCCGCGTTTCTTCGCCACATCTCGTATCGCATCGGCGTACAAACGCAGGTTCTTGTTGTTTTCTGCCGGATCAGGCAGTGGCCGACCAAGGTATTCTTGACGTAACGGCGACAGCAGTACAATACGTGCCTTTGTCGGTGCGAACGCATCCAGCAGCGTTTCTAGTCCCTTGACGAAGCGTGGCAAGCCTTTCGGTCCCTCAAACGATTCGTTGGTGCCGTAGCCGAGGATAAGCACGGTCGGCTTGAGGGCAAGGACGTGA
The DNA here is from genome assembly GCA_021325115.1 of Planctomycetota bacterium. GTDB lineage: Bacteria > Planctomycetota > Planctomycetia > Gemmatales > Gemmataceae > JAJPHU01. The sequence goes on from JAJPHU010000111.1 coordinate 7,870, forward strand.
TCTTTCAGGTGACGGAAGCCGTCGGCTTGGGTGCCGAACCCAGCGCGGGCGTCGCCGAACACGGTGTCGCCGCTCCAGCCGAGATTGCGGAAAGTGATCGATTTATTGGGATAATGCCGCGTTAGCGCCGTCTCCCAGTAGCCGTAACGCTGTTCGCGTTCGATGAGTGTGCTGCCGACCAGCACGACGCGATCGCCATCGCGGAGTGGAAACGCCTCCTCCGCGCGTAACAGGGGAACGAAAACAAGAGCGAACAACGGAAGATAGAGAGATTTCACGATGACAACGCTCCCGATGAGGGTCCGAAGCAACATGAGGATGGTAAAGCGATTGTACCGGAATGACAGGAGAGGACAATGTGCTACATGGTTAGCCGTGAGGTGCAGCGGAGCACGGGATTGCTGCCGCCCTCCACTGCACTTCGCGGCTAACGAAGTCTCTCAATTGCCGATCTGCCTCTCATCGACGACAAGTCCATCATGCCAACCGGAAGCGGCGATATAGTTATCGTAAGCAACAGTGCCCGGCGCGATGCCTTTGCGGATAGCGCGGATCGAGCCGTCGCCCATGCAGAATTGAATCAGGCCGGTGTGTTTGCTATTGAACTCGAAAACGGTCGTGTCTGGTCCCGGCAGGGTGCCGTAGGCTGTCGGCAGCGAACCGACGCCGATCCAGGCAGGAGCGAAACGCCGCCTGCCGTACTCGAAATCGCCTAGCCATTCGCCGAACATCAAGGTATTGCTGGCACCATCGGCGGCCGTCAACTGCCCCAGACGGACGGCGGAGCGATTGCAAAAGAGACCTGCGAACAAGTCGATCGTGCTGTTGTTGATCTGCCCACCGTAACCAGCGACGCCAGTGTAACTGGTGCGGCCCAGGTTGTCGCCGCCTTGGTCCAGGTTGAAAACGCCAACGAACAGATCCCAACTTGGCGGCTGGCGGAAGGTGTGCGTCAGGATCTCTGTGGCCTGGGTATTGGAGTACGGATCATCAGAGGGACAGAGGAGCAGTTTGATGCGCGTTTGAGCAGCGGCCGTAGCGGAGGGATAGTTCCACCAAGGCGGGTAGACAACGGATGGATTCAGGTAATCGGCTGGGAGACCACTTATCAGCTGGCGCGCGAGGCTGCCCTGTTCGAGGAACGGCAGCAGATAGACGAAAGCGCCGATAAATTGGGTATTGATAGGAGGCAGGCCCAGGCCGACATCCGGATACGGCCCCAGCTGGCCAGGGGGTAGAACGCCATGCGTGTCGGCATAGTTGTGCGCGGCCAAGCCGATTTGTTTGAGGTTGCTGGCACAGTGGGCGCGCGCAGCGGCTTCGCGCACTCTCTGGACCGCAGGCAACAGGAGACCGATGAGCACACTCGTGATAGCGAAGACCACAAGCAGCTCGATAAGGGTAAATCCATAACGGCGAACGGAACGATCCATCAGAGTTTCCCTCGGACTGGAATAGCGTTAGCTCGATACGCTTATCATTGAGCTATCTGGCAAAGACAAGGGTATGGGCGTAAAGAAAAATTTCCGTTCCCACGTAGAACGTGGGAATGAGAAGGATTGGTAGAAGGATGCTCAAGCTGCTACTCCCAGGCAGAAAGATAGGTTACAAATCCGTAACTTTTGCCACTATAGGGACAGCGGCCAGGGAGTGCAAGAAAAAAAGCGAAATTTTTGGTAGTGGTTTGGTGTATGGCACACTGACAGTGTGCCATACACCAAACCACTACCAAAAATTTTGTCAGTAGCAAGTAAGCGATGCCTGAGGAGCTGGAAGCAGAAGCGACGGACGGAAGGACCGTCACTTACGCTTCCGGCTCATTTTTGAGCTAGGCTTAGCAAGAGGAAATTTGCAGAACAAAGTGAGGCCGACAACCTCGCGCTAGCGCCTCACAGCAAAACTTCTTGCCACCATGATTGCGTCTCTATTCACATCTCTTGCTCAGTGGTTCCGAAGGCGCAACCGTCCGCGTTCCCGAACTTTGTTTGGGCACACTGGGTTCTCCACGCTCAGCCGTAAGCGGGGTTGCGAGCGCTGCTCTTCGCCGCTGACGGTGGAAGTGCTGGAAGCGCGCTATCTGCTATCGTCCGCCACCACCGTACCTCCCCTATCGGAAATCCCGCCGGCGATTGTCCTGATGGATGTTCTGTTCGCCTCACAGCCGAAAGGAGATCCCACAGTAGTATTCGTGGGCGATTCCATCAGCTACCAGTATGCCTACGGTCCAGGCGCTCCTGTCTGGGCGGAATATATGGCCCCCCTTGGCATGGTCGATTATGGCGTGCAGGGACAGACGACGCAGAGTCTGCTCTTTCAGCTGTCTCTGGGCCAATTAGCCGGTATCCATCCCGCAGTGGTCGTTGTCGATATCGGCGCCAACAATCTCTTGCAAGGCGATACGCCACAGGAGGCGGCCGCAGGCGTCCTCACCGACGTGGCTGTGATTCACCAGGCCCAACCTCAAGCGGAGGTCATCGTGCTCGGCATTCTCCCTGGCGAACCATCCCCCAGCGATCCGTATCGCTCCCTGGGAAAGCAAACCAATCAGCTGGTTAGCCAAATGCTGGCTGGCGATCCATACGCCACATTTCTGGACCTCGGCTCGATCTTCCTGCAACCGGACGGCACCATCTCCACCACCCTGATGTACGATCACCTTCATCCGACCGAGCAGGGCTATCTGGATCTGACCCATGCCCTTCTGCCGACTCTCTCGCAGTATCTTGCCCGCGATTTTACTGTCCCGTCGCTTCCAAGCATTGCTCCTGTATCGGGGCCATCCACGCCTATTGCTCTTTCACCTTCGTGAGGCACGGACCGAGACGAACAAGCGGCAGAATTAGCTGGACAAACCAGGAGATGAGGCGCAAACTGATGGGTGCCGAGTATTCGGCATTCTTGGGGAGTTCCCCTGTTCTCGGCTCGCATCTGGGAAGTCCTCGCTCTGGAGACTGCCGTGAAGATCTTCTACCGAATCAACTTCTCGCGCGCAACCTGGCGCGAGTATGCGTTCGATACTCCCTGGCTGCTCCTGCCGGTGGTAATGTTGGTCAAATGGTTCCGTATCCGCGGGAGCGGCTCCACCGATGATCCGCCTGTGGAATCGCTTGCTCCCTTTGAAGTGGAAGAGGCGGCCCTTCCGTCCGAAGTGCGCGAGCGTTTCGGGCCGTTGGCTCAGGAGTTGGCCGCACTCGGTTTCGGCCAGCCAATCTATCATCAGATCTGCCACCCGCTCTACTTTACTCACATCTACTGGGCCACGTTCTTACACCCGTCAGGCCGAGCCGTGGCGCGCATCCACCATCGAGTCTGGTCTCAAGGGGCCATCCACAAAAGCTATCTTTATCCCGTATTCATTTCTTCAATGGCGGATGAGACGTTTGTGGTATCCTCGGCGGGCCGGCCGGATTTGTTGACGCCGGCGTCGGTCTCGATTGTTTACGAACCCGGCGCTTCGGCCGCCAAGCTCTGGGAACATCATCAGCGTCGGCTCGACGATCTCCTCCCTGGCCGATCTGTGACGGTGGATACGCCAGCAAAGCAACGCGAATGGATCGAGAAATATCATGCCGCGCTGCGGGATTTTCACCTGAACCGCGGCGTGTTCGAGCCGATCGGCGAAGCGGAGCAAGAAAAATTGGCGGCGCAAGGCGAAGCGGCTCAGGCCAAGCCGACGCCTCCGACGGTGGAAGAGGTCGTCCTGGCCCGGTTGGAGCGTCTGCCGCTGAAACAACCGAGTTGGCGGAACTTCTTTCTTGTCTTGGCCATTTCGTTCTTGTTGTTCCTTACCGTTGGAATCCATGATGCGCCGACAAAGATCTTGTGGATCCTTGCTGGAGTGATTCTTTTCCATGAGCTAGGTCATTATCTGGCGATGAAATGCTTCGGCTACCGCAATCTGCGCATGTTTTTCATCCCAGCGATCGGCGCAGCTGTGACGGGCAAGCATTACAACGTAAGCGGATGGAAAAAAGCGGTGGTAGCCCTCATGGGACCAATCCCCGGCATTGTCATCGGCGCCGGGCTGGGTTTGGCGGGGATTTGGTGGCGGCGGCCGTTGTTAACGGAGATTGCGTTGTTGATGGTGATTCTGAATGGCTTCAACCTGCTGCCGTTCCTGCCACTAGACGGCGGCTGGGTGGTTCATGCCGTTCTGTTTTGCCGCCATCCCCTGCTTGATCTGATCGCCCGCGCGCTGGCTATCCCCATCCTCTTTGGCTTGGCTCTCCTGGGCGACCGCTGGATCGCTCTGCTTGGCATCCCGTTGTTGCTCAATCTGCCCACCTCTTGGCGGACGGCCCGGACGGCTCAACGTTTGCGCCGCAAGGGGATCTCGGCGGTGTCTCCGGACGCCCTTTCTATCTCCCCTGCCACAGCCAAGGCAATTCTGGCCGAGTTGGGTGCGGGAAAGCATAACCGCAGGGGCGCCAACGTGCTGGCACAACAGGTAGTCAGCGTCTTTGAGACGCTTAATGCCCGGCCGCCCGGCGTCTTGGCGTCCCTGGCCTTGCTCGGCATCCACAGCGCCGGTTTCCTGGGCGCTCTGGTGCTTGTCGTGGTAATCGCACTCGGTCAGCGGGGCGGTCTGAACCTCTTCCGCAGAACCGTGCCCGAGCCTCCTCCCTATGCTTATACTTCGGGCCAAACGAAAGAATGGCGAGGCGCAGCCGCGCCTGTCCTGTCGTCGCCGCTGTCGGTCACGTTGGTTGCCCATTATGCAGACGCCCAGGCGGCGCAGGCACAATTCGCCGCTTTCTCGACCGAGTTGCCGGGACGCGCGACCCTCCGCTGGTTTGGCCAAAGTCTGCTGTTGACGTTGCCTGAAGAGACGGAAGCGAACCAGTGGAGGGATCGCCTCCAGCAGCAGAGCCGAGATGTGTATCTTCTGAGCAAAGGG
>JAJPHU010000125.1 GCA_021325115.1 Planctomycetota bacterium
GACGACAACAGTTCCCGCAAGAAACGCCAACAAGCCTGGGCCGCCTGGTGGAAGGCCAACGGCGCACACGTCCGCCTCGTGGAGCGCTATCCGCCCGCCGGCACCGAACGTTATCTCGGCCATGTTCTGTTGGTCTTCACCAACAACGGCGAAGTCGTAGAGCTGGATCGCGATCGCAAGGAGCGTTGGAAGCTGACCGGCCTATCGAACCCGCGCGATGCCGAAGTGGTCAGCAACGATCGCATCCTCGTCGCTGAACAGGGCGCTCAGCGCGTCACCGAACGCAATCGCAAAGGCGACATCATCTGGGAAAAGAAAATCCAGGGGGCTTTTCCCATCGGCGTACAACGGCTGCGCAACGGCCACACATTCATTGTTTGCCAGAACAAACTGATAGAAGTGGACCGCGGCGGCCACGAGGTCTTTTCCATCAGCCGTCCTCATGATGTCATTGCGGCGCGCCGTATGCGCGATGGCCAAATCATCCTTATCAGCAGCCAGCGCCAGTGCATTCGCATGGACGCCAACGGCAAGCAGATCAAAAGTTTCCCCTTGCAATGGGTCTGGCACGGGGCTGGCGTGGACATCCTGCCCAATGGCCACATCATTATCCCCGGCTTTTGGATGAATAAAGTCCTCGAATACGATGCGGACGGCAAAACTGTTTTGGACCTAAATGCCAATCAACCCTACGCCGCTACCCGGCTGAAGAACGGCAATCTCCTGATGGCGCCGCAGCAGTGGCCGTCCGAGTTAATCGAAACCGATGCGGCCGGAAAACAGCTGAGCAAAAGCAGCCTCCCCAATTTCCCACACCGTATTCGCACGCGGTAACGCACGGGACAAGTGACAGAGTGACAGGATGACAAGGTGAGGGATGGACAATATGAAATGGAAGGCATCCTCTCTTTGGGTGACGCAATTCTTGGCTGTTTTGGTCACTTTGTCATCCTGTCCGCTTGGCGTCTTGTCCTCTGCGGAGATAGATGCGGATGAAGCCACACTCAAGGCAGTGGGTATCCCCACGGATGGGCCGGGGTTGGCTGCCTACTTCAAGAAGCGCACCGCAACCGTCGCCAATACGGAACGCATCCAAGAGCTGGTGCGGCGGCTGGGTGACGATGATTTCAAAACACGCGAGGAAGCGTCCAGAAAACTGATCATGTTCGGCCCCCGTGCGCGTCCATTCTTGCAAGCTGCCCTCAAGGATTCCGACCCTGAAATCGTCCGCCGTGCTCAGGATTGCTTGGAGCGCATCGCGCAGGGAACATCGGTAGCGGCGTTGTCGGCGGCTGTGCGGGTGCTGGCGCAGCGGAGGCCGCCTAACGCCGCTGCCGTCTTGCTCAACTATCTGCCCTCTGCCGAGGATGAGCGCGTTGCCCAGACCATCCATCAAGTGCTGCCGGACCTGGCTGTGCGCGACGGCAAGGCCGAGCCGGCATTCGTTAAGGCACTGACGGATCCATCAGCCCTCAAACGTGCCGCTGCCGGGGCAGCTCTGGCTGGTTCTCGTCTTGCCGATGAAATGCCGAGCGTGCGCAAGCTCCTGCACGACCCCGAGGCTCCGGTTCGCCTGCGTGTCGGTCTGGCCCTGGCCGCTCGCGGAGAGAAAGACGCCATACCCGCCCTCCTTCGCTTGATCGATGATGTCCCCCTGGAGCGCAACGGCTTGGTTCTGGAGCTGCTCGATCGCTTGGCGGACGGCAAACCGCCGCCGGGTATGCCTGTCGCTGATCAGAACGCGCGGCACGAATGTCGCCAAGCCTGGGAAACCTGGTGGAAGATGCATCAAGACAAGATCGAACCGGCCCGCCTCGAACGAGTCTCGCGCTCGCTCGGCTGCACACTTATCGTCTTACTCGATCTGAATACGGTACAACTCCTCGATCGCTTCGGAAACGTTCGCTGGAAGATCACCGACGCCCAGATGCCGCTCGATGCGGAGCTATTGCCGGGCGAGCAGCGCGTGCTGCTGGCCGAATACAAGGTTGGCCGCGTCAGCGAGCGCAACCTCAAAGGCGAGATCGTTTGGCAGAAGGGGGTGGACGGCCCGCTGGTGGCCCAGCGCCTGCCGAGCGGCCACACCTTCATCGCCACGCCCAATCAGCTCATTGAAGTCGATAAAGATGGCAAGGAAGTGCTGAATTACAGTCGCCCGGACGGCAGCAACTTCATGCGGGCGACGAAGCTGCGCAACGGCGACATTGCTTGTATCGTGCAGATGGCCGGCGCCGGCAGGGCACGTTATGTTCGTTTGACCCCGGCGGGTAAGGACTTCAAGGAAGTCAAAAGCTGGGACGTGCAGGTGCGGACCTCCGGCGGACGTATCGATGTGCTGCCCAACGGCCACGTGCTTATCCCGGAGATGGACAACAACCGCGTGGTCGAATACGATGCCGACGGCCAGGATGTCTGGAAAGTGATGCTTGACCAGCCTATCGCTGCTGTGCGTCTGCCCAATGGCAATACGTTGGTCACATTGATGCGCGAGGACCGGGCCGTCGAAGTGGACCGTGCGGGTAAGGAAATCTGGCAGTTCAAGGCGGACACGCGCGTCACCCGTGCCCTCCGCCGATAACAGGGGTGACAGAGTGACAAGGTGGAGTGGAATGTTATGAAACCAACTCTATTCCATCGCGGGAGCGTCTGCCGCTTCGCCCTGCTGTTCACGTTGTCAGCCTGTCAGCTTGCCAGCTTGTCACTTTGTCATCTTCAAGCGGAGACAGACGCCAAGGCAGATGAGGAAACACTGCATCGAGCGGGGCTGCCGACCGAGGAATCGAGTTTGTTGGCGCTGTTCCGCAAGCGCACGCCTGATGCCGATTCGCAAGCACGCATCCAGGCGCTGATCGCCCAGCTTGGCAGCGATTCGTTTGCCGAGCGCGAGGAAGCCAGCGCAGAACTGGTGACGTACGGCGTGGCGGCAGTGGGTCTGCTACATAAGGCGGCGCATCATGCCGACCTCGAAATCCGCCGGCGAGCAAAAGATGCACTGGGGCTCATCGAACAAAACGATCTCGCCACCGACGTGTTGATCGCGGCGCTGCACGTGCTGGGACGCCGTAAGCCGGCACAGCTGGCCGAGGTATTGTTGGACTATGCCCCGCACGCTGTTGATGTCGACCTCACCGAGGAATTGTGCCTGACCCTCGCTTCGGCCGGCGCCGATCCGCGTCTGGTGCAGGCATTAACCGATAAATCGCCTATCAAACGAGCCATTGCTGGCGCGGTCCTGGCCCGCAGGGGCTGCCATAAGCAATTCTCCGCTGTGCGCCGCCTGTTGCATGATGCCGATGCCCAGGTCCGCTGCCGTGTCGCTCTGGCCCTGGTGGAGGCGCGCGACAAAGCGGCTGTTCCTGTGTTGATCGACCTGCTCGCGGAGTTGCCGATTATAGAGGCCGAACATGTGGAATCGATGCTCTTGCAGCTTGCCGGCGATACGGCGCCGAAAGGTACTCTCGACTCCCGTAGCAAATACCGTGCTGCCTGGGCTGAGTGGTGGAAGCAGCACGGCGACAGCCTGGATTTGGCGAAAATCAAGTTAGCGCCGAACTGGCGTGGCTACGTGCTGGCAGTTTGCATGACTACCATGCGCGGCCGAGGCGTCCGAACCAACGGCTGCCTTCTCGAGCTGGATGCCCTGGGCCGCCTGCGCTGGCAGATCAAGGATTTGTCCTGGCCCGTGGATGCCCAAGTCCTCGATGAAAAACGGGTTTTGGTGACCGAGTATCGGCTGTGCCAGGTGACTGAACGCAATCACGACGGCGACGTTCTGCGCCGCTTTAATGTCCCGGATCTTCCTTTGGCAGCGCGGCGTCTGCCCAACGGCAATACGCTCATCACCACTCAAAGCCGCGTCTTCGAGGTGGACCGTGACAACAAAGAAGTGTTGACGATCTGCACCAACGGTCTTTCTCGATTCGTCACCGCCTGTCCCTTGCCCGGCGGAGAGATCGGCATTTGTTATCGCAACGGCGAATTCGTTCGCCTGGACCGCAACGGCAAGATGCTGACCTCGTTTCGCGTCGGCCGCCTGTTCCGTCCCTACGGCATGCACATCCAGGGACTGCCCAATGGAAATATCCTTGTGCCCCTGTATTACGATAACAAAATCGTGGAGTTTACCAAAGACGGCCGGGAAGTCTGGTCGGCTTCGTATCCGCAGCCGATGTGTGCCCAGCGTCTGCCGAACGGCCGCACCTTGGTTGCGAGCTACGGCAACACGTACTTTGCGGAATTGGACAAGAATGGACACGAAGTCCGGCGCCGGAACTGCGATGCACCGCTCTTGAACGTACGCGGAAGGTAGACGATAAGGAGAGAAAATGAATCTTCTTACAACTTTTTCTGGCTCGCTGATGGAGGGCTTTCTGCCGCGCGGCTGGGATCTGGCAAAGATCGATCGCCTCGCCGCCGTGCCGACCGAACAGGCGACGGCACGGCAATCGTGGTGGCATCCGCACTTCGAGCCGGTGCCGTGTGCCTCTGTTGAGGACTTTGACACCTACATGGGCCACGAAATAGCCCGCGAGATCGTGCTGGCGCGGCAGGCAGGCCGGCCCATTGTCTTCATTCTGCCGGTCGGTCCGATGGGCATGTATCGCTGGACAGTATGGTTCCTCAAGGAGTGGGACATTTCCTGCAAGCACGTCCACGGTTTCAACATGGACGAATGGTCCGACGCCGAAGGAATGACGCTGCCGCCGCAGACGCCGGGCGCCTTTCAACATGCGATGGAACAAGCATTCTATGGCCCGTTGGGCAAGAACACCGTGCCGCCGCGGCAGCGGCATTTCGCGGTGAAAACGGAGCTGCCCAGCTACGCCGAGCAGATTGCCGAATTGAAAAAACAGGGCGCCAGGCTGGTGACGGTGTTCGGTATTGGCCGGGTCTGTCACATCGCCTTCTGGGAGCCACATTTCGCCGCCGAATTTACCAACGAAGCGGAGTGGAAAAAGCAGACGCACCGGCTGGGAGCGCGGCTGCATCCGTTAACGATCGAGCAAAATGCGCTAACGAGTTTTCGCAGCCGTACCACGCTGGTACCAGCGTTTGCCAACACCATCGGCCCGGCCCTGTTTCTGGCCGCTGATCGCATCATCGGCGGCGCCGACGGCATTCTCGGCCGCGGCATGCAGTGGCAGGGGTTGTCGCTGCGCATGACGCTGTTGCACGAGCCGACGCCGTGGATACCCAGCAGCTACATGCCGACGCTGCCAGGACGTTTGTTCTACCTGCGTGAACTGGCCGAGCCGCTGACAGCGGAGTGTCATTAAAGTTAGCCATGACGTAGAGCGGCAACGCGAACATGCTCCGTTCCACGTCGTGGCTAGCCGCTACCGCCAACGTGGCCATCGGGGTGCAGATGATTGAGATAATGCAAGAAAGCGCGCTCAAAATCTGCAAGGGGCTGGCCGGTTAGCTCGCGGAACGCCTCCAGTGGGTCGACGCCGCGCTGTAGGCGGTGCACATAGGTATCAAGGGCCGATGTGCCGAGCAGTTTGCGATCGAAAGTCAGATAGAAAGCCAGCGCCCACGAAGCCAGATAATAACGATCGGATACTTGTCTATCGCCGTTGTGGGCCACCAAAAACTGGTCCGCTTTGGAGCGCAGCAAGTCGGCCACGGGCAAGAGTGCGTTCTGGGCCAACGCCCGGCGGACGGCTTCCAGTCGCTCCCGGTCGGCATGGCCGATGCGCAGCTCTCCCACCTCGAAAACGGCTGTCTCGAAAATTTGCGCCAGCCCTTCGTTGAGCCAGCGCGGCACTCCTCCTTCTCCTCCCAAGTTTTGGGAGGAAGGTGGCGGATACACGAAGTTCAGCAAATAAGCGTGAAACGCTTCGTGGAATAGACGCTGAAACAACCGCTGGCGGGCGCGAGCGCACGTCTCTTGGTTGTGTACCTCGGCAGCCTGAATACGGCGGCATTGCTCGATCAGGGCCGCTTTCAGCTCGGCGGGAATATCGCCTTTGTAAGCCTTGCGCAACTCTGCTTCGCACTTCGTCACTTTCTCGCGCAACTGAACGTGTTCATTGTGAAGGCGTTGTAGTTCCGCACTCATCTGCTTCCAGTCGAAAGCGCAGATGATCTGATTCTTCTCGGGATTGAAGAAAGCGGGGTTGAGCAAGCTCCGTCCCTGGCCACGCACCAGCGCCTGATAGTCGGCCCGCGATTGCGGCAGCAAGATGGTTGTCGGCCGGCCCTTGGCGCGCGGCGGCAGACAGCGGGCGTAGGCCGCGTACACCTGTTCGAGCTGTTCAGCAGCGACGACAACAATGCGCCGCGAAGCGTTGGATTCCAGCTCAAAATGAGTAGAGCGATAGGCCAGCGCCTTGGTCTTGCCGCCGCCGCGCCACGGTGTCTCCTGGAGTTGAATCTTATCGGTGCCAGGGATAGCCGTCTCCTCGGACTCGATCGCTTTCCAGGGATCGGGCATTCGGCGATGCTCTTCGCGCAACATCTCGAAACGCTGCCGCAGTTTTTCGTGTTCGTCATCGGGCAACATTTCAACGCGGGCAACCTCCTCTTCGCTGAAGTGGACGCGATAGAAAACGGCGGGCCGACCGGGATTGCGAAGGATACACCACATCTGCACGCCGCCGCCGCGCTGGTAAACCAGTCCGTGATAATTGATTCCATTTTTGAGATAGACAATATCGTATTTCCAGTCATCGCCGCCAACAGGATTGTCGGCACCGGCGACTCCGCTTAGGAGCAGTAAGGAGACGAACAAGATGCGCTTCATAGCAAGACCCTCTTGGCGAACGGCTGGCGTGAGCTGGCTGGTGGGAGGTGGCCAGCCGACGGACGCCTGTTGTTCGCCTACTCCGCGCGGCGCAATTCGACAATGATGCCGCCGAGTTTCAGCAAGCGATGTATGGCGGAGAACCACATTTCGCGTTCCCAGTGCAGGCCGCACGCGCCGCAGACCTGGCGCAACTCGGTGCGATTGTAGGTGCGGCAATGCCACAAGCGGCTGCACAGGACCCCGGTTAGCGTGTCCTCGGTGGACAGAAGCAGTAGTTTGCCGCCTTTTTGCAATACCCGCGCCAATTCGCGCAGGCCGGGCCGCGGATCGGGCAGATGTTCCAGCACCCAGCCGCACACCACGGCGTCAAAAGAGGCATCGGCATAGGGCAGGCGTGTCAGGTCGGCCACGGCATGGCTGACGCGCGCACTGCGGAGCCGGGCACGGGCGCGGAGCAGCATGTGCGGCGATAGATCGAAGCTGGTGAGGAGGGCATCGGCGTCCGCAGAGCGGAGCAGGAAGCGCGAATAGCGGCCATTGCCGCAGCCAGCGTCGAGAATGCGCTTGCAGCCGCGCACGTCGAAACCACCGGGACGAATGAGTCGGCCGGCCAGTGCCTCGTGACCTGTCACCAAACCTGTTACCGCCGTCAGCGCACCGGGCAGGCCGTCGTAGTGATTTTGGATGAAACGCCGGTAAAGGGTCGATTCCGAAGGAGAAAGCATGATGCCTGCACAAGAATGAACCACGGATGCCACAAATAACGCGGATCATTTCGCCGCTGCCAGCGCCTTGTTGAGGAAATCCGCGAACTCTTCGGGACTGTCGATCAAGCCTTTGTCGTATTCGGCGATCTTCGTCAGCGTCTTGCCCTTGACGGTCAGCACGACGTAATAGGGTCGTGCATAATTGCCCAATTTTTGACTCGCAAAATCCTGTGCTTCTTCGGCATCGGGTATCTGCTTCGTCCCTTGGGGAACGCGGTCTTCATAGAGGCGGACCGTCACGAATTGCCCAAAGATATTTTCGATGCTCGGCTGCGAGAGCACACGGCCCTCGTTCAATTTGCAGTTGTTTCAGCCCAGGCCGGTGAAGTCGATAAACAGCGGTTTGTTTTCGCGCTCTGCTCGCGCCAGCGCGGCTGGCAAATCCATGCTCCATTCCGAGCGCTCGTCCGGCAACAAAAAGGCGCTGACCCATTCGTAGACCACGCCGCGCGGCTTCTGTGAGCGGCCGTGGTCATCCTTGAAGATGCCCGGCAGCAGATAGAAGGCAAACGATAGAAACATCAGACCAAAGACCAGGCGCGGTACGCCGATCGATTCAGCGGCATCGTGATCGTGTGGCAGACGATACACGTTCAGCAGATACAGTCCGCACGCCGCAGCCAAGGCAACGTAGATCCCCAGCACCAGATCGAAGCTGAAATATCTGCTGTCGGCCAGGAAATTCAGCTCAGCGGCGCGGACAAACTTAAACGCCGCCGCCAGCTCCAGAAAACCCATTACCACCTTGACCGAATTCATCCATGAGCCGCTCTTGGGCAACGACCGCAACAGCGTGGGAAACAAGGCCAGCACGAAGAACGGCGACGCGAAAGCCGAGGCAAAGGCCAATGGGCCCAGGAGGCGCTGCAACCAGCCGACCACCGACTGCGCGGCTTCCAGGGTGATGAAGGCGCCGTAGATGGGACCGACGCAGGCAAAGCTGATGATGCTGAACGTCAGGGCCATAAAGATGATGCCGACCAGTCCGCCCTTGCCTTCACGCGAGCCGGTCAGGTTGGCCAGGCCCGACGGCAATTCGATTTCGTACATACCCAGAAGGCTTAGGGCGAAGAAGATGAATACGCCGGTGAGAAAGACATTGGTGATCCAATGCTGGCTGATGATTTGTAATACGTGGACCAGAGCGATGCCGCCGGCAGTCAGCACGGCGACGATGGTGGCGCAGTACACCGCCGCCATCGTCAGTGGCCGATGATGCACGCGCTCGCTCTGCTTGAGAAAGAAACTGACCGTCACCGGAATCATGGGAAAAACACAGGGTGTCAACAGCGAGATGAAACCGCCCAGAATGGCCGTGACAATCGTGGCCCACAAACCGGATTCGCCGCCGCCAGAGACGCTTTGCAGGGAGGGACTATTGACGACCTGATATTCCCGCCAGTCGAAGGATTGCGGCGCGTGGCCAGGGGCCGCTGGCTGGTAGAGCTGACCAGTCGGCTGACTCCGGCCGCTCGCCTGGGCTTCGTCGTAATTTTTCAGCAGCTTCTGTACATCGGGCGCGAGAGCAACAGCTTCTGCCGGGGAGACATGGACAGGAACACGGAGTGTCTGTTTCTCTGTCAGGCAGCCCTTGGGATCGCAGACTTGCAGGCGGAGGTTAATTTCCAGGTTGTGCGTTCCCGGCGCTGCCTCGGGACGCGCCAGCACTTCCATCGTCCAGGTGAATGGCTTTTCGTATTCGTAGATGGGGCCAGTGCTCTCCTCCGGCTTTAGTTCCGGCTCGCTCTCCGTGATGGACCAGAGATTGGCGAACTCTTTGCTGTCGCTCAAACGCACCTGGCTGAGCTGGGCTATGCTTTGGCTTTCTGTGTGCTTGGCAATCGGGTAAGTGTGCCAGCCCTCTTGCGGCGTACCTTCGATAATGACCAGGAATGTCTCGCCGCGGCGAACCTCGAACTTGTTTTCTGCCTCGACAGCGTTCTGGTCCGAGAAAGGATCGACCGGCCCCAAGCGCACCTTGAATGCGACGTGCTGAGGCTGTTCCGACTGCGCAGAGCGAACTATAGAGTTACAGAGAGCGCAGAGAAAACAAAAGAGAAAAACCAAAGGAAAGAAACGTGTGCGCATGGGAGACCTCTAGGGCCGACGCATTAAAATCGTCTGCATTTTACCTGATCTCCTGGTTTCGTCCAGGGGACGTGGCCACAGGGGGGTGTCCCTCTCGATTGGGGCGTGGAGGAGGGCTTACGTGCAAGCGGTCTTTTCCCTCCCCTTGTAGGGGAGGGTCAAGGTGGGGGGAAGTGTTTCGCCTGCGGATGCCTTACCCACCCCAGCCCTCCCTCACAAGGAAGGGGGGAGTAGAAAAACCTACTCGGGGGAGGCTGACGCAATCCCGCTCGTCCGAAAAGGTAGGGGCATGGATTTTAGAGCAAAGATCAATCGTTTCGCATCGCCTGTTCTACAATCCGCTTGCTGTCATGGAGCGCCTCGAGTGGATGAGCAGTCGTCGGGTTGAATTCCAGCGACAATGTGCCCCGATACCCAATCGCTTGCAGGGCCGTCATCATGTCCGCGAGCTGCGGCTGCGTCAAACGCCCCGTGAGCAACGGCCAGTGCAAATCACGAATACCGTCGTTGTCGTCGAGGTGGACATAACCGAGCCATTCACCAGCTTGCTGCACCACAACAGCAGCATCTTCGTTGCTGAGAAGGCAATGGCCCACATCCAGCAGCAAGCCCAAATGAGGATGCCCGACTTGTTGCAGCCAGCCAAGCGTGACGGCGGCAGTCGGCAAGGCACGGCCAGGGACGTGCTCGATACATAAGCGGACTTTGCGTGCGGCAGCGTAGTCGGCCAAGAGAGCACAGCCCTCGGCGAAACAGCTCAGAGCCGTCGCGCTCGTGTCGAAACCGGGTACGAGGTACGCCGTCGTGGCACCAAGGCGGGCCGCATCGACGATTTGGCGCTGGAGCAAAGCCAGGGTAGCGCGACGGATGCCGACATCGGCCGCATCGAGACTGTGGCCAGCAGGCAGTTGACGCCCCAAGGCCAGGCAAGAGACAAGCAATCCCGAATCAGCCAACTCTTCCAACTGCTCGATCGAACGATCGACTTCAGCGACGAGATCGACGTGTGTGAAACCGAGCACGGCAATCTGGCCGAGCGCGGCAGCGAAAGTGCCGGGCAACGATGTGGCGAAGACAGCCAAAGGCCACGGCAAACGCGCGGTTCCCGATGCCATGCGGATGTCAGTGCCTCCTCAATACCGAAAGAATCGCGGAGGACACGGATAACACGGATCGGATAAAAGCAGATTGTTCTCTTTTTTTGTCCATGTTAGCTGTATTCTCCGTGGTTCCTTCGGTATTAAACGAGAAACGCTCTCCTGGACAACGGGGGCCAGGAGAGCGTTCCCTGGTATGCCAGCTCGCAGCGCGGGGAGCTGTCAGGGGACGACACGGACTCGGAGCGGGCGACGTTGACAGAGGCGACTATTGCAACCGGAATATAGCAATTTTCAGACCATTTTTCCCTTTTTCTGATCCTTTTCCGGTGCTTTTGGGCTTAACTATTTGAGTTTGTGCTACTTGCAGCAAGCCATATCCTGGAAGAAAAGAAGAGTGGATTGATCGTCATTGTTTCCGCATCTTTACAAGCGATGTCTTCGTGAAACAACGATGTTTCTTTTCGGAAACAGTCGCGCTCTGGGATCTTTTTCCGCTGGCGACGTCCTGCCATTGTCGCTAGAAAAAGAAGAACTAACCACAGAGTTCGCGAGAACCCAAAGAAGGAAAAGAAAACTACTGGTTCAAGCGACAGAATAAGATGTAAAATCCGGCATGCCTCATGGCAATGGCTTTTCTTTGATCTCTGCGTTCTCGGGGACTCTGTAATTAGTGCTAGCGGACAACATATTGTAGGGCAAGCGGGCCGCTTGCCCTACAATGTTGTCCGCTGGTCCTTTGTTCTGGTGGAGGCGGAGCATGACGATTTATGAGCGAGCACTGACCCTGGTCCGTGCCGGTGATGTTGTTGGTCTGGGATCAGGGCACGCTTCCGCCGAATTCATCACGGAGTTGGGGGAACGTATCCGCGCCGGCCTGAACGTCCGCGGCGTAGCCACTTCGCGCGCCTCGGAGGAACTGGCCCGGCGCGCTGGCATCCCCCTCGTCTCGCTCGCCGAAGGAATGCCGCTGGCCTTGACCGTGGATGGTGCCGACGAAGTCGATCCCAGTCTGAATCTTATCAAGGGCTATGGCCGGGCGCTGGTGCGTGAGAAGATCGTGGCAGCGGCGTCGCGCTACCTGGTCATTCTCATTGGGCCGGGCAAAGAAGTGCCGGTGCTCGGCTCGCGCGGCAAGCTGCCAATTGAGGTGGTGCCGTTCGGCGTACCTTTATGTCAGGAACGTCTGGCGAAGCTCGGCTGCAATCCGGTCCTCTACGAGGAAAAGGGTGCCCCGTTCGTGACGGACAACGGCAATTACATTCTCGACTGTGCCATTGCGCCCATTTTACATCCCGAACAGTTCGAGGAGCATCTGCGAGCCATTCCCGGCATCGTCGGCACGGGACTTTTTTTGGGCATGGCGGATCGCGTATTGGTGGGCGATGAGCATTTCAATCTGGTAGCTGAGAGACAGAGAGCAATCCCTTGAAAGGAGGGTGGCAAATGCAACTGGGCATGGTCGGTCTGGGCCGTATGGGCGGCAATATGGTCGAGCGCCTGATGCGCGGCGGGCATCAATGCGTTGTCTTCGACCTCAGTCCCGACAATGTGCGCAAATACGTCGAAAAGAAGGCGATTGGTTCGGCGTCGCTGGCCGATTTCGTTCAGAAATTGACCAGGCCGCGCGCCGCTTGGGTCATGGTCCCGGCCGGTACTCCGACCGAAAACACCATTGCTGAGTTGGCCAAGCACATGCAAGCTGGCGACATTATCATCGACGGCGGCAATACGCATTTTAAAGACGACGTGCGGCGGGCGCGCGAATTGAAGTCGAAGGGCATCCATTATATCGATGTTGGCACATCCGGCGGCGTCTGGGGTATTGAGCGCGGCTACTGCATGATGATCGGCGGGCCCAAGGAAGTGGTGCAGCATCTCGATCCGATCTTCAAGACGCTGGCGCCGGGCCGCGGCAACATCCCACGCACGCCGGGACGCGAGAAAATGCCGGGCACTGCCGAAGAGGGCTATCTGCACTGCGGTCCCGCCGGTGCTGGCCACTTTGTCAAGATGGTCCACAACGGTATCGAGTACGGCATCATGCAGGCTTATGCCGAGGGCTTCGATCTGTTCAAGAACGCCAACTCGAAGGAACTGCCCGAAGAGCATCGTTTCCAGCTGAATCTGGCGGACATTGCCGAAGTATGGCGGCGTGGCAGCGTCATCGGCTCATGGCTGCTCGATCTGACGGCGATGGCGCTGGCGGAAGATCCCAACCTGGAACATTACGAGGGATTTGTGCAGGATTCCGGAGAAGGCCGCTGGACCATCGAGGCGGCGGTGGAGGCGGCGGTGCCAGTGGAAGTATTGGCCTCGGCGCTGTTTACGCGCTTCCGTTCGCGGCAGCAACACACCTTCGCCGAGAAGGTGTTGTCGGCCATGCGCCACAAGTTCGGCGGCCACGTCGAGCCACCCAAGAGCATTTAGCGGCACCAAGGCGCTGGAAGCGTAAGCGACAGCTCTTCTTACGCTTCCAGCGCCTTGATTATTCCCTCGAGTTCCGCGATAATGGTTTTGGGGTCGCGTGGCTGTAGTCTCTGCATGCGACAATCAACTACCCGATCCAAATCTTCCAGCACGATAGCGCCAATCAGAGCAGCGGTGCGCTTGGGTTCGACAATGATCGACGTAGCGAACCGTCCCGATCTGGTGCCCGTGCGCCATCTTTGACGCGCACCAAATCTTCCGAGTTGGTCAGCTCGACCTCGACGCTAATGCGCCCCATGCTTGTGTCTCCTCACCCATTCATGTTTGTATCTCCGTTGGTGTCTCTTTGCGATGAGCTTGCCGAAGCACATAATACCGTCTGGCCATACTGGGGGATCAGGCCGACCGGAATGAAGACTCACTTCGGCGCAAGTTCGTAGCGGCGACCCAAAGATGGGACGTTGACGATCGGCGGCCGCGGCATTATCTCCAGGATGCCATGTCCATCTGACACTTTATAGAAGTCGTCAAAGCCTTTGCCGGTGACGGGATCGATGGGCAACGGCACAATGGTGATGTCGCCCCACTTCGCCGGCGGCTTGCCCTCGTGCGCCGCTGCATACAGGCGCAACGCCTCAGCACAGCGCAGGCCGGCCAGTTGGCGCTCGCTCCGCACATAGGCCTGCCAAGTTTTTTCGATGGCTGGCATCAGGAGCTTGAGCAAAACGTTGTCGGTCGAGCGATGTTCCTTGAGGGCCGCTGCCATCAGCGTCTGACCTTGCCAGATCGGTACGGTCAGGGCTTTGAGGATATCGTCCCGCGCCCGGTCCCATTGGCCGGCGTGCCAAAGCAGAAGTACCTGCGACTTGGGCAGGGCATCGATTTCTTTAACAGGCCACCCCCACTCCAGGAGGCGTTTGCGGGCTTGTGGATACATGGTCGCCTGGAGCGTTGCCGCCCGCCATTGCTCCAGGATGGCTGCTTCCTTCGCCTTCTCGCCCAGCATCTTGGCCGGCCAGCAGAACACCTCGTTGGCCAAGCTGTCCGCTGCCTGCGTCGTCAGGGTTTCCTTGCGAAGCCGATGCAATCCGGGAAAGGAGCGATAGAGAGAATTCAATTCGTATTCCACGGCATGGCGCATGTTTCCAAGAGGACGAGGCAGTTCCGTCAGCGCCCAATAGAGGTTCGGCGAGCCGGGCGTTTGTATCCACTCCTCGACACGGTTAAACATGTTCGTATGGATAGCGATGCCAACAAGTATTTCTATGAGCATGTTTCCTTCGCAGAGATGGCGCGCCAAGGCAAAGCCGGTCTGCAAGGTCTCCGCCGCGTCGTCGAAGCGTCTTTCGACGAGCTGAAGCCGAAACTGAATGCTCAGCAGATTGGCCAACTCGCGGCATCGTTGCATATGCGCCATCGGCAGATAGATGTGGATCGACTGGAAGGTCACAGGCGGCAATTCCCAATCGCAATGCTCGCGGCAAGCGGCCTGTCGCGACAGCTGGAGAGCAGCGGTGTAATGAGCGAGTACGCCGCGCACTTCCTGACATGGTAGCTTATCGAGTGGTACTTCGACCCAAGCCCATTCTTTGGCCGTCATCTTATGCTTGGCCTCGTGGAAGGCGTCGCTGGCCAAGCGCCACAAGGGGGCGGCGTTGCCAGGTATTCGATCGTGTGGATCAGGCAGCAAACGATAGCGAAACGTCTCTACCTGCTTGGTGTTGGACTGCGGGGCGAGCTGGATGTGCCGCGGATCTTCTGAAGGAGCCGGAGCGGCCCCGGCCCCGCAGAGGATGGCAGCCAGACAAATTACGAACAGGGACCGACACATCATGACACACACTCCTGAAATCAACATATGAAAAAATATAAACTTGTCATAATGAATTCAACAGCGATCCGGCGTCTAGCGGCGGTTCGTCCGTCGCACTGGGCGGCGGAGGCAAGCCGTCCAGACCGTGGAGCAGCACTTGCTCTTGCAGATGGACGTAGCGCGACCACGCGCCTCGTTCGAGTTCGTTGGCAAGGAGAGGCGAGGGCGGAACGGGGAGAATTGTTTCGTTGTCGACAGGCGGGACGGCAACGTACACAATCGCCGGCGCGGGCCGAATCCACAAGACGATGCCCAGAACGAGCGTCGCCGAAGTCGAAAGCAGCGTAGCCAACGGCCAAATCCAGCCGCGCGCCGAGGCCCGGCCGGCGCGGTACATCAACACAGCGCGATCCAGCGCCTCCGTCTGCGGCCGCAGCTCGCGCAGTGCTGATTCGAGAGCTGTTATTTCTCTTTCTTCGAGTCGTTCGGACATGGCACACGCAGCCTTTCGCGCAGGGCAGCCAGACCGGCCAGGTAGCGCCGATGCGCTGTGCTCGATGATATGCCGGTCAGCTCGCCGATTTGTTCAAAAGTCAGACCGCCCCACAAATGAGCGATTAGTATTTCTCGTTGTTCCAGAGGTAATTTTTGCAGCGCCGCCGTGGCGGTCTCGGCGTCGAGCCGCATTTCTTCCGACGGCACAAACCAGTTCGGCATTCGCAAGGCAGCCGCAGATTCATGGTGGCGGCGCCGGCGTTCGGCTCGTGCTGCGGCCAGGGCGCCGTTGCGGACGACGCGGTGCAACCAGCCGGCGACGTTGTCCGGCAGCGCGCGTTGGGCCGCCAGTTTGATGAACGCTTCCTGCACGACATCTTCTGCGGCGGCGCACCACTGACGGGCGTACAGCACCAGCGCCGCCGCATAGTTGTCCACCAGCCGGCTCAGTTGCTCCGGTCCCATCATAATCATGTTGCTCCGGTCCCATCATAATCATGATGCCGGCCGAACGTCGCCGTCCCACAAAAAATGCAAAATGAGGAGAGGATGTGTTGTTTCGCCGCGAGCTATAGGCGGACGCGGCCGTGCTCGCCTATGGCTCGCGGCGAAACAACGCTATTTTTGGACAGTCTTCAATCCCGGCGAGGCGTTGAACGCTTTCACCAGGCTGCCGTCTTTGATCTTCCAGATGCGCACCTCGCCGTCGAAAGCTCCCGATGCGATCAGATTACCGTCGGGGCTGATGGCCACGGCGTAAACGTAATCGTGGTGTCCGCTCAGCGTCCGTACCAGCGAGCCGTTGTCCGCATTCCATAGTCGGACCGTCTGGTCGGCGCTGCACGTGGCCAAGAGGGGCTGCTTGGGGTGCGCCACCAGCTTGAGGATAACTCTGCCGTGTCCGCCGGAAGCGCGGATCTGCTTGCCCTCGGCAGCAGCTGTCCACGCCCGCAACTGATTGTCTTCGCCGACCGAGTAACCGACCGTGCCATCAGCCTTGATAGCAACGCCGTAAACGGGATTTTGATGATTCGGAAAGGTCAGAATCGATTCTTTGGCATCGATGTCCCAGAGCTTGGCCGTCTTGTCGCGGCTGGCAGTGGCCAGGCGCTTGCCGTCCGGCGTGAAAGCGATGCCGAATACCCAATCGGCGTGGTTCTCGATAGGCGGCAGCTCCTTGATGTGGTCATAACCGCCACTGAGGTCCCAGACATGAACGAGGCGATCACAACCGCCAGAGGCCAGCTTTTTGCCGTCGGCGCTAAGAGCGAGGCACAACACCTCATCATCGGCATCGAGCAGTTGTTTGACCATCACACGCTTGTCGTGGACGCCATCGAGGACAACAACTTCAGTGGGACGGACGTTTCGCCGGTCGGTCCCTCCGTTGAGGTCATAGAGGCGCACGTCGCCCTCCTCGCCGGGCCGGCCGCCAGCGACGGCCAGCTTGCCATCGGGCAGAAACACCATCGCCATAGCACGGCGGGCACGCGTGTAGATGCGCTTTTCTAGTTTATCTCTAAATATATCCCAAATAGTCAACTCGTGATGGCCGCTGACAACGATTTTCTTGCTGTCCGGCGTAAAGGCGAGGGCGGTGACGGTGACGGGATAGGGATAAGCAGCGGGCGGCGGCGGCGGCGTCCAGCGTAGCCGTAGCTCACGCAGCAGGTCGGCATCCGGCTTAATGCCCGCATCGAGCGGGGCGCCTTGCTGAATCCAGCGTTCGATTAGTTCGATTTGCTGGGATGGCAAGGGAGCGCCACTTTCCTTGGGCGGCATACGTTTCTTGTCCGTGGCTGTCAGCACCGTTATGAGATAGCTATCCTCGGGATTGCCGGGGATGATAGGATCTTCCTTGGTGCCGCCCTTGCGCAAGTTGGCATACCGGGTCATGTCTAGCTTGCCCTTGGGGTTCTTGGCTCCGTGGCAGCCGAAGCATTTTTCCTTGAGGATGGGGGCGATGTCGTTGATAAAGCTAACCGGTTTGGAGGCATCGGCAGCGTGAACCGGCTGTGCCGCGGCCAGCACGACGCACAGAAAGTAGAAGCAACGATGCGAAGAATACATGGGAAACAAGCTCCAAGGTGGGGCGCCTGAAGGCGCGCATTCGGTGGGTTCAATGCTTTCATCATTATAATGGAATACGGATGATCCGGATATAGCAGAAGATACGAACCGGAAGTGTAAGTAGCGGAAGATAGGTCCTCGCTTACGCTTTCCCTTCGTATCCTCACGTCATCCGCATTCGGTTTATCCGCATATAATCATCTCCGCTACGGGTGGATCGGCCCAATGGTTCGGCGCCGGCGCCTGTAAATCCTGACGAGGAGAATATCATGCGAAACAACATGCTTTTGCCCCTCTTTCTCATTCTTCCGCTCTGCGTGGGAGTATTGGCGGCAGAGGTCGATCCCTATGATCAATCCGGCGTGCCGCTGGAAAAGCAGCCGCCCCCGGATGCCAAGGTGACGAAAATTGTCCTCGTCGCCGGTCGGGCCAGTCACAGGTCTGGCGAGCATGAGTTTTTCGCCGGCTGTGCTTTGCTTATGAAGTTGCTTCAGCAAACGTCCGGCGTCTTCCCCGTCATGGCCCGCGATGGCTGGCCGAAAAATCCCCAAACCTTCGAGGGCGCCAAGACGGTCGTCTTTTACATGGATGGCGGCAACGGCCATCCGATCATTCAGAAGGACCATCGCCAAATTGTGCAAAAGCTGATGGACCAGGGGGTCGGTTTCGTTAATCTACATTACGCCGTTGAATATCCCAAAAGTCAGAGCGATCACGTCCTGCAATGGCTGGGCGGCTACTACGAGACAGGGTTTTCGACCAATCCGCACTGGAAGGCCGAGATCAAATCGCTGCCAGAACATCCGATCACGCGCGGCGTCAAACCGTTTGCCCTTCAGGACGAATGGTACTTCAACATCCGCTTCAAGCCGGAGCTGCAAGGCGTGACCCCGATCCTCAAGGCCGTGCCGCCCGATGACAAGCGGGGCACTGCCGCCGCTCGTGAACACAAGGGCCGTGAAGAGATCCTTGCCTGGGCCTTCAACCGCGCCAACGGCGGGCGCTCGTTCGGCTTCACCGGGGCGCATTTCCACAAAAACTGGGGCGATGAAAACTTTCGTCGTCTCGTGGTCAATGCCATCCTGTGGACGGCCAAGCTCGAAGTGCCCCCGGACGGTGCTAAAGTGGATATGAGTCCCGACGAACTGAATCGCAATCTCGATCGCAAACCCGATCGCAGATGACGTTTTTGTCGCGCCAGGGACGAGCCGGAAGCGTAACCAACGGATAAAACAAACAGCCGTCGCTTACGCTTCCGGCTCGTGAGCAGCGCGAAGAACAAGGAGATTGCTCATGAGTTCGCTTCCGAAGGGTTTGCCTCAGCCAATGCCGGGAAAGCCTGGCACAGACGCCGAAGGCTGGGAACGCCGTGAGCATCTGACCAAGAGCGAATCGGAGATGCTGCTGGACTGGCTGGAGGCGAACGGTTATTCGCAGAAAGAAGTCCTCCTTGCTGAGGATGGCAGTTTCATAGTGCGCTGGCGTCACTAAGTCCTAACGGTCGCGGCCCGATGGTTGGCGGAGCGGCGGCCGGAAGAGCGCAGAGAGTTTGCTGCTCCATCCACTCCCTGGCGATCGCGGTTCGGTTTTTTCCGGCGGCATTCCTTCAACGGTGCTCATCTCCGGCTCCTCTTTCTTGTCTGTCATCGGCTCAATGCGAACGTCATCAAAATACACTGTGCCCAGCCCCGTCAGTGCCATACTCACGTGGACCAGGCCGGACTCCGGCACGGTGCGATAAAGGATAAATTGTTTCCAAATAGTCGGTTGTGTTAGACGCACCGCCAGCGGCTCGCCACCGGCGCTGTCGTACAATAACGCGCCATCGGGAGAGCCGGTGATTGCCTCCGGCACACACACCCAGGCGCTGATACGCACCGGCGTGCCGGGCGGCAGATGCACCGCCGGACTGTGGATGGCCAGGAACGTTCGCTCCAACACCTGCGGCGTTTTCAGGGCATTTTTGGCGCTGAGTTTGAGCATCAGACATTGCTTGCCCTCGCGCGGATTGTTGGCCACGCGCTTGGCCTCGCCTTGCACGTCATCCAAGGACGGTACTTCTTCCAGACTCCAGTTGCGCTGTTGTTGGTAGGGGGGCGATTCAAAATCGCCTTCCAGCAGGACGTTTTTGCCGGGGTGCAGCTTGACGATCGCGTTGTAATATTGCCAGAAGCGCGGCAGGGTGTAGAAACTGAGGGCGAAGGGACAAGCTACCGGCGTGGTCAGTTTTTGCACGGCGGCATCCCAGTGTTGACGCATAAGGATGCGCAGCGCCCGCAAAGCCAGCTGTGCATCGGCATAGGCGTCGTTGAATTCGCCGTCAATACGGTGCTTGCGGCTCTTTTCCAGCCATTGCCGGGCTGTGTCCAGAAGTGCATCGCCGTCGTGAATTTTCTTGCCCATCGTCTTCAATTCTTCGTGAATTTTTGCCACTTTGACGATCTCTTCTTGGGCTTGATCGTGAATCCATTGGGCAGCGTCCATGCGCATCGACCGTTGCATTTCTTGAAAGCGCGGTATGAGGCTGCCGCGGCCCAGGACATCAGCCGTGAAGACAAGGGCGCTGGTCAGGTTGAAATTGCGCAGGATGACTTCCCGACCGCCGAGGATGGGCTTGCTCGGATAGGAGCGGATGCCGCCGGGCGAGACTTCCCAGGCCGTGTAGTTCTCCGGCACCATGACTTTCAAGCGGACCTGGGAAAGATAGCCTTGTGGCGGAACATATTGCGAACCAGGCCCCATCCAGATCGGCAGCACGAGCACAGCCTTATCGCATTTCAAGACGGCGGCCATGACATTGGGATCGGGCACCTCCGGAAGTCCGGGTACTTTGGGCAGCCAGGCAGTAACCCATTGTGGGTCTTTATTAGCGGTGACGAGCAGCGGTTCGAGCAAGCGCAGTTCCTGGTTGAGCAGAGCCAGGGCCAGCAGGCGATCGCGGCCCATGTGGCTGTCGGCTAAAAAGCGGTCCGACCAGTAGCCGAGGCCGCGGAAGCCGCAGCCGATCGCGATGTATGACAAGAGGCGGATCTGTTCCGGCTGCGGGCCGATCGGCTCGCTGAATCGGCCCGTCGTGCGCTCGTAGGCAACGGTCATAAACCAGTCGGGCAAGTGGGTTTGAATCCAGGTCCAGCAGAAAGCATCAGGCGGCAACAGGGCACGCCGCTGCATCAGCCATTGGCGATAATCGTTCAGCTCCAGGCTGGTCAGCAGCGGCCAGCGGTGGGTGCCAATCATCAGTTGTTGATTGCCGGCGCGCGAATAGGCGAGGAAGCCATCGCGGACATCGGCGGCCAACGGACGAAGCGGATCGACATTGTGGATGGCCTGGGCTGTACTCATAACGGCCCGGCTTTTCTCGAAGGGCAGGTTGCCGCCCAGGTCCCAGCATAGTACCGCTTGCTCGCGGAGAAAGCGGCTGACATTGCGGCCCAGTGCCTCGTTGGCCGTCAACTGGCCCTGGACCTTGCCGCCCGGCTGCTCGACGATCTGCGGCGCGTTCAGCGTCGGAATGATCCAGAAGCCGAGATTGGCGGCGTTTTCGATCAGGCCCGATGGCGCGCTTTCGTCGAGCCAAATCGTATTGAAACCGGCGTTGCGCAGCACTTGCAGCGGTGTGCCCGTATGGCGAATGCCCAACAGAAAAAGCCGCTCATTGCCGACTTTCAGATGCCCCCCCTCCAGGCGAACCTCGTCGGGCCGCTGGTTGATGGCCGGCCGCGCCGGCGTCATCTCTTGACCGCCAGCGTGCAGGGGTGTCTCCGCACCCTGAGTTCGAGGCGTGGAGGCAACTCCGCTCGCCGGCAGCGGCATGTCGAACGCTGGACCGGCTTCCAGATCGTCGATCCACACATGTGTTTCACCTGGCCCTGTGTAGACGTTGAGCACCAACTGATCGACATAGGCGCCGGTGGCATTGATCTCGTGCTTGAGCGTGCCGGCCAGTAATTGCTGTTGTTGACGCAGCAACTTGACCGGCGTGGGCAGCGATAACGGTTGCCAGTGCTGAACGATCTGATAGCGTTCGCCGGGCAGCAGCGCCGTCAGCAGATGGCCGGGATTGTTGGGGTCCCACTCTTTGGGAAAAACAACACGCGCCAACAGCTGCACGCCAGGGCGATTGGCGCGGACCCACAGACTGATGTTGAGATCGTCCGTCACCGGCGCCCGGCCGAGGTTGTAGGTGTAGTGGATAAAACTGCCATGTTCCGCTTCAAACTGAATGGTTTCGGAGCGCTGGCCGCTGTGTACCGATTTGTCAGTGAGTTCATGGAGAGTCTCTTTGTAGCTGGCGTCGTGCGGCCCTGGCAGCCAGAGAGGACTGCGCCCCTCGAAACCGTACTGGATCATCTGTTGCCCGGGAGCAGCGGCGACGAAAGCCAGCACCAGACCAATGCAGAGAGCAAAAGGCAGAAGGCAGGTCCTACCCGTCGGCTTTTCCTTCTGCATTCTGCAGGCTGCGTTCTGCATTGGGAAAGCTCCTTGCGCAACAAGGGCGAACCAACGGGGCGGAATTCATAGCAAAGGGGCGGCGATCGGCCAAGAGCAATTCGCGCTTGCCCGCCAATGCCGATTGTGCGACAAATCTACGCAGCCAGCGAGCGGGACGTATCAACGCCCCGGTAGAAATGCCCAGAGCATGGACACGTCCCGCTCGCTGAATTTGAGGATGCCATATATGTCCGGATGGAATCGTCCTTCGCTGGCGGTTTATAACGCCGAACGCATCGCTGTGATCAAGCCGAGCGCTCTGGGCGACATCGTCCACAGCCTGCCGGTGCTAACGGCCCTGCGGCGGCGCTATCCACACGCGCACATCACCTGGGTGGTCAATCAGGTTTATGCCCCGCTGCTGGACGGCCACCGTGATCTGGATGACGTTTTGCCGTTCGATCGCCGCGCCTCGCATCGCGGCTGGCAGGCAGCGGCGCGATCGTGGTTAAGTTTCCTCCGCGAATTACAACGGCGGCGTTTCGACCTGGCCATCGACTTGCAGGGCTTGTTCCGCACGGCCGTGATGATGGCAGCAACCGGAGCCAAACGGCGTGTCGGGCTGAGTACGGCCCGCGAAGGGGCAACGTGGACCTACACCGACATTGTTCCTGTGGCGGATTTCAACGCCATTCACGCTGTCGATCGTTGCTGGCGCGTCGCTGAAGCACTTGGCGTCGGCGATATGCCCAAGGAATTCCACATCCCAATCCCCGAGGAAGCCCAACGCTGGGCCGAGGCAACGACACGCGGCTATCCGCGTCCGTGGCTGATGCTCGGTCCTGGCGCGCGTTGGATGACCAAGCGCTGGCCGCCGGAGCATTTCGCCGCTCTGGCCCGCCGGGCCTGGGACAACTTCGGCGGTACTGTTTTTGTCGTTGGCGGTGAAGAAGAGACCGCGGCGGCGCTGGCCGTGCGCCGGCGCTTGTCCGGTCCTTGCCGCGATTTGACTGGACGAACCACCTTGCCGCGTCTGGCTGCGCTGTTGGCGCGCGCCGACGTAATGCTGGCCAACGACACCGGCCCGCTACACCTGGCCGCTGCCCTGGGCCGACCCATCGTCGCCCCTTATACGTGCACGCGCGTTCGGCTCAATGGTCCTTATCCTCTCCAGGCTGGCGCAGTCGAAACGACCGTCTCCTGCCGCGGTAGTTACATCAAACGCTGTTCGCGCCTGGAGTGCATGGCGGAACTAACACCGGAGTGCTTGTGGCCCTCTCTCGCCGATGTGCTGCGTTCCTGGCAGAATTGTTGCGCATAAGGAACGAATGCAACGGAGATGGTTTCTGCACCGAGTGCAGGGTCGGGACAGCTTGGCCCCTTGCCGCGGACGGCGGCCGCTTACACAATCAGAAGAAGAGCATCCCCCGCGATCAAGACCCCTTTTTTCTCACACAAGGAGAAGCACCATGACCGTGTGTAAGTATCTCGTTCTCGCTGGCTTCGTTCTCGGCATCTGGATGGCCGCAGTCGGCGGCACGCCGGCCAAGGAGGCCAAGAATGAGCTGAACAAAGGAGACAAGGCTCCGTCCTTCGAGGCCACCGATGACCAGGGCAAGACCTGGAAGTCCAGCGATTACGTCGGCAAGAAGGTGATCGTCGTTTACTTCTACCCGGCTGACTTCACCGGCGGCTGCACCAAGCAAGCCTGCACCTACCGCGATGATATGGACAAGCTGGTCGCCAAAGATATCATGGTCGTCGGCATCAGCGGCGACAGCGCCAGGACGCACGATCTGTTCAAGAAACACCACAAGCTAAATTACACCCTTTTGGCCGATGAAAAGGGCGAAATTGCCAAAAAGTTCGGTGTGCCGGTCAACAGAGGCGGCAAGGCCAAAGGTTTCGACGAGAACGGCAAGGAAATCGTGGTCGAACGCGGCGTCACGATTCCACGCTGGACCTTCGTGATCGGCAAGGATGGCACCATCATCTACAAGAACCAAAAGGTCAATCCGGCGCAGGATAGCAAGCAGATCTTGGAAGCAGTCGAGAAACAGAGCAAGTAACACGGAAGAGCCGCAAAAACGTAACGATCCGGAAGCGTAAGGGATGATAAGGCAGCCGTCGCCTTAGAGCTACCGAACCCAGCCTCCTCTCCCCTCGTGGGGGAGGGCTGGGGTGGGAGGTGTCAGGGCAATGGAGCCAAGGAGTTGTCTCCCCACCCAACCCCTCCCCCACAAGGGGGAGGGAAAAGTCCCCTAGCCCTTACGCTTCCGGATCGTTTTTACATCAGCGGCTGACGAGACTAAGCGGCACAGTGGGCGTATCGTTGGCGATGCGCAGTTTTTGCTGGTACACCAGCCGGCCAGCGGCATCCTGGGTATAGACGAGCCAGTTGCCGGCAGCCAGCGTGGTCTGAAAGTGTCCCGAACTGTCGGTCGTCAGGGCTTGCCGGCCACCTTGCGCATCTGCACAGACGAAGATCACTTTCACGCCGGCCTGCGGCTGACGATCGGGCCGCACTACCTGGCCTTCGGTGTTATGCTTCGGTGCGGAGGTGATGCGGTCGAAGCGAACGCGCGGCTTGGGCGTCGGAGCGGCCGGCGGCACCGGCACCGGAGCTTGCAGCCGCGGTTGGCGATAGGCGGAGCCATCCGAATTCGGCATGCGCGGGATGCGATAATTGTTCGAAGTGGCTCCCGCCTGTTCGGGCGGCAGCGGCTCGTTCGATCCCCCTTGCACGGCCGGCGGTGGAACATTGGACTGCCCCGATACAGCAGGCGGAGCAGCGGTTGATCCTCCGGACACGCCCGGGGCCGGCACCATTGGCGTGCCTTGGACAGCCGGCGGCGGAGTGACCGGCGTGCCTTGGACAGCCGGCGGCGGAGCAGCCGGGACCGCAGACGAAGGACACGGCGGGGCCGCTACCGGCGCGCCGATGGTCGTGGTGCAGCAGGTCGTTTGTGGCTCGTAATAAGTTACCTGCTGATAGGTAGTCACCGGCTGCAAGCAGCAGCGTTGCAGATAACTCGTCACCGGGCAACTCTGAGCACGCAGCCGATAGGTAGTCACGGGGCAAGCGACTTGTTGATAGCTGCACGTGCAGGGATCAAAGTAGCAGCTGTAGCGATAGCTGGTACAAGGCTCATAATAGTAGCTGGTACGATAAGTCGTGACCGGCTCCAGGTAGCAACTTTGCCGATAAGTAGTCACTGGCTGATAGTAGCAGCGCTGCACGTAGCGGGTGGTGCATTGTTGGCAACCGCCGCACGGGGCCGGCGCCGCAGCCGCCGGAGCCGGCACGGCGACATAATTGGAGCTTCGGCAATTATGGCAACACACCTGGAAGACATTGTTCCAGGCCGCAAAGGCGCTGCCGTTCGCCATTGCCAAGGCCGCCAGCGCGCAGCACCACACGGAACCCCACAAGGGTCTCATGGCACAATCTCCTTACCATCGGGTTTGCTAAGGGGGCCTCTAGTCTGCTCCAGCACACACTGGAGAGCACCACGAAACCTCTTCTCTGCTTCGGCGCACCCGTGGTTCACGCCGATCACATCTTTATCCTTAATGGCATGAAATCATCTATCAAGAGAAGAGAGCGCCTATCAGAACAGGAAATTCCTAACGTGGCTGTTACAATTGACAGGTTCGCTAAAGTCAACAATAACAACGACGCCAGCCCGCCGCGCCAGCAAGAAGAAGAGATACTCTTGTTGGCGCGGCGGGCTGGTGGACGGAGGGACGTACAGCTGCAACTTAACCGGCGACGCTCTTGATAGCGGCCAGTGCCGCATCATAATTGGGATGGGACGTGACTTCCGGCACATACTCAACATAAGTGATGGTGCCGTTCTTATCGACGACAAAGACAGCCCGGCTCAACAGCGGCAACGGCAGTCCTTCGATGAGGACGCCGTAATTCTGGCCGAACGAATGATTATGCACGTCCGACAATGTTTGCATGTTGGCGATGTTTTCGGTCGTGCAGAAGCGCTTCTGCGCAAACGGCAAATCGAGGCTAATCGTGTAGCAGGCCAGCTTGTCTTTGTAGGAGGCGAGCGCCTCATCGAACTTGTGCGTTTGCTGGTTGCACACGGGCGTATCCAACGATGGCACCACGCTGAACAGACGCGGCTTGGCTGGCGTCTTATCCAGGGTGACGAGTTCCAGGCTGCTGTTCAGGCAAGTGAAATTCGGCGCCTTGTCGCCAGCCTTGAGCTGCGGACCAACGAGGGTCTGCGGATTACCCTTGAACGTGACCGCGTTTTGACGTTTCTGCATGGGAGCTCCTCTCATCAGGGGAAGGGACACGTTACCAACTCGGTCAAAATATGCCTTGCTTCCGCAAACGTCAAACCTTGCCTGATTTTTGGTCCCTGCCAACCGCAGGGCAAACGGGCAGCTTGCCCTGTAGCTCGGGTGTCCCTCTGGATTTTGGCGAGCGAGGTTGCGTCAACTCCCGAGGAGGTTTTTCTACTCTCTCCCCTACCAGGGGGAGGAAAAAGACCACTCACACGTAAGCCCTCCGACACGCCCAAATCGAGAGAGACACCCCTGTAGCTCTTGCCGTTAGCGGCCGGATTTGGTGAGGAGAACGTCGAGATGTTTGGGCGTGCGTATGGCAGCGGGATCGCACTTGACTATCATTAAATACTAAAGCCGTAGAAAAATCTGATTCTTCTCCAGATGGCGGACGAAGAGGCAGCAGACGGCAAGGAACAGAGCGAACGCAACCAGGACGAACCACAAGGGCGCATCCGCAGGTGCATAGGGCTTGATAGCGTCATCAACCAGGCCGTGAATAATGTAGGCGGCCAGAGCATTGCTGCCTAAAGTGGCGAAGAGTCCTAGCCGCAGCCGGCCGCGGTCGCAAGCCAGGGCGAAAAGAGCATACAGCGCTAGTGCGAAGCCGGCCGCGAAGGTCTGGTAGGAGACGCTGCCGGAGCGCTGGCTCATCGACCACAGGTTGACCGGCCGCGACGGCGGCACGAACGGTGGCTCGACCAGCCAGGAGCGGATGTCCGGCCCGGCGCTATTGGGCGGCGTCACCCGGTTCAGGCAGGCCAGGGCGTAACCCAGCAGCATCAGGACCGTTCCCCAGACCAGCAGCCGTCCGACCGGCACCCGGGGATGTGCGGCGGTTACCAGGTCGTAAGCGAGCGAGCCAGTCAAGAGGGGAATGGCCCAGCTCAAAAAGCCAAGCGGGCCGCCATCAATCCCTTTAGGGGTGGTATTGACCCATTCGTAATAATTCCAATCGATGTAGAACGGCCAGCCCGACAGGCCAGCGGATAAATAGAGGTGCGCCAGACCGGAGAAACAGGCGAAGGCGATCTGAACCGCCGGCCGGGCGGCCATCACCGGCAGGACCCAAAGGGACGTTACACCGATATGGGTCAGCGTCTGAAACGGGCTGCGCTTGAATGCCTTGAGCCAGTCCCAGCCATCGAGCTGACGCAGTGCGCTCCAGCTTTTGACGCCGCCATCGAGATGGTAAAGCACCAGGCCCAACAGAATTAGCCCCAGGCTGCGACGGAAGACGTGCAGATAGGCGGCCCGCGCCCCTTCGCGTTCCAGACGCCGCCGAAGTGTCAGCCGGTAGGCAAACCCCACCGCGAAGAAGAACTGCGGCATGATCGTATCGGCGTAGCTGCAATAAGTATGATGATGCTTGAGGACCGGCAGAATGGAGCCGATCGCCGCGAAGCCGCTGATGAAATTGACCAGGAACATCCCCAGCACGGTATAACCGCGGAACTGATCGAGCGACACGATGCGTCCTGTTGGCGTGTTTTTTGGGCTCATGGTTTCATTCCATCCATAGGCGAACGGCCAGCATCCGCCGACTGGTGGGGGCGACCAGCCGGTGGACGCCGCCGTTTGTCTATTTGCTCCTCTTACGCTGTTGTTGAGCCAGAACGGCTTCATTTTTTTTGGCCTGGGCAGCGCTAATGGTAAGCTCGAACGGCGGCAGCTTATTCGTGCCCTTTTCCACGTGCGCTGTCAGGCCAGAGGTTTCGGCCTTGGCATACTTGTTGCCGAACTTGTCCGGTCCCCAATGCTTGCCGTGCCGATACGCCGGCCATTCCGCTGTCACCCGGTAGTCGCCAGCCGGAGCGCCATCCTTGGTGCTGTATGTCTCCACAACAAAGGAGCCATCCTCTTCCGTCCACGCCTGGGGTACAATCGCTCTCTCTTTGTCCCCCCAGTCGCCTAAGTGATAGAAGACCAGCCGCACTCCTTTGGCGGGCTGACCATTGACCAAGACCTGTCCGGAAACCGGAAAGGGCGGATGAGCGCCATACTTGCTGTTGCTACAGGAGATCAAACATAGGCAAAGACAGATGCTGCCCAGGTATCTCATGGTTCGCTCCTCTCTCAATACGATGGGATCGGCAAGCCGTCTCCGTACATGACCAGCATCAAGGCGACATTGGTGGCAATGCTTGCCGAGACGAACTCGACGTGGCCGTCGGCGTAGAGGAAATTGGCCCCGCCGGTATGGAAGGCGAAGAAGCCGCCGCCTGTATTGGAGCAATTGATGATGCAGGGACCGTGGTTCCCCGGATTCATGCCCGTGTAATCGTTGCCAGTGATCCACCAATCACCGTTGTTTTCGTCTGCCCAACCTAAGCCGGAGACACTCAAGCCTTGGCCGCACAGTGCCGCCGTGGTGGGGCCAAGGGACCGGGGGCCGGCAACATAAACGTTGGGAGCGCCGCCTGCCTCACCCACCATCCAGGTGTTGGAAGTGCCATCGGTAATCATCATGATCGAGACGGGCTTATCATCGTTCAGGATGCCATGTTCTTCACCGACGGCGCCGAGGCCATAAGTGCCCCTCATGCCGCCTGTGGTGCCACTTGCAGGTACATAATCGGTGACCGCTACGGTCCAACTTTGGGCACCCGCCATAGGCAGGTCATTGACCTGGTTGGAGCAACCTTGAGCTGTCCAGGTGTCCGTGTACACCGCATTCGGTGGGCCGGGCGAAGAGGGACAGCGGTAAACCTTCAGAGGTGTGGCTGCGGGGTTGAGAGTGGGGTCGATATTATTCGTGTTGTTGGGAGGGTTGTTGAAAAGCAAGGGCGAGGAAGGGCCAAGGGCGTCCGGGGGAGCATTGTTGAAACGTACGCCGCCGCCCTGGCCGATGATATTGGCGACATTAAACCTATTGTACAGGTTTTGTTGTTCGAGGTAAGGTAAAAGATAGACGCCCCAGGGCAGAGAGTAATAGGTACCGCCACTGCCGCTGTAGTCATCGCTCCCTCCCCACGGGAATATCTGATTGATGCTGTGGTAGTTGTGGAAGGCCAAACCAAGTTGTTTGAGGTTATTGGTACAACTCATGCGGGCGGCGGCCTCGCGGACCTTTTGCACCGCCGGTAAGAGCAGACCAATGAGGATAGCGATGATGGCAATCACCACCAACAGCTCGATGAGCGTGAACGCACGCCTACCTCGCCCACGAGAACTTTGTACCACACTGTACCGCATGGGACTATCTCCTCAGAAGGGAAACCCGGTTATGTTGGCTTCAGCGGTTTTTCATCGAGAGGATGCTGCCGCTGTTATCACGCGCATCACTTCTGAATCTGCTGACACAATACTAGAGAATGTGCAATCAAGCGTACTTGTCCGATCCTCCTCAGTCAATTGAGATTGAACACATTTTTTCTTAGATCTTTTATCATTACGGCAGGCACCTCGACGGAGACTCAAAACGCTGCCCGCAAGATGCCTTCCAGATCGTCTACCGTCACGGGGCGCGGATTGACACGCAGAATGCGCTGGATGGCGAACGCCTTTTCGGCCAAAGGGCGCAATTGCGATTCTGTTACTCCAATATCCCGCAAACGCAGTGGAATGCCGATATCCCGCCGCAATTGCTCGACGGCGGTAATGGCGGCCTCGGCGGCTTCGGCCTCGCCTTTGCCTTCCACGTTGGCGCCGAGCAAGCGTGCGATGACGGCGAAATGACGGCGGCGTACCGGCAGATTGTAACGCATGACGAAGGGCAGCAGCAGCCCGTTACCGGCCCCGTGCGAGCAGTGTGTGGCGCCGCCGACCGGATACTCCAGAGCATGGACCGCGGCGACGCCGACGTTCGAGAACGCCAGGCCAGCCAGCGTCGCGGCCAGGGCCATGCCTTCACGAGCCTCGACATCGGCGCCGTGGGCAACGGCACGGCGGAGATATTGGCCGATCAACGCGATCGCTTTCTCCGCGAACATCTCGCCCAAAGGATGGCCGCCCTGATAGACAGAACGCTCGCCGTGAGGCAGCGGAAAATAGGCGTTGTCCACAGCGGTGTAGGCTTCGATGGCATGTGTCAGAGCATCGATGCCGCTGTCCGCCGTCACCTTGGGCGGACACGATACAGTCAGCAGCGGATCGACCACGGCCAGGCGTGGCCGCAAATAATTGCTCAGGATGCCGACCTTGATCTTGTGCTCGCTATCGGTCAGCACGGCGGCGGCGGACACTTCCGAGCCGGTGCCAGCCGTGGTCGGTAGACAAATAAGCGGCAGGACCGGGCCGGGCACCTTGTCATCGCCGGCATAATCGAGCGACTGGCCGCCGTGTTGCAGGATGGCGGCGGTGATCTTGGCCAGGTCCATGTTGCTGCCGCCACCGAGGCCGAGTACCGCATCGGGACGGAAAGCGCGGCCCACCGCGATGGCCGCATCGGCGACGCGCGTCGAGGGCTCTGGCTCGCCCTCAGAAAATATTTCGACGACAACGCCCGCTTCACTGAGGGACACATGGATCGGCTCGACCAGGCCGGTCTTAACGAGAACAGGATCGGTAACAATCAGAATGCGGCGTGCGCCGAGGCGACGGGCAAGATCGCCAAGCTGTTGCGTGGCATATCGGCCGAAAAGCAATTGGCCGGCGGAGTGGAACGTCCAGGTGGTACGCATGATGAACTCCTTTATTTGTACTAATGAGTTAGCAGAAGAAACTCCCTCGCCTCCAAGAGGGGAAGGGTTTGGTCCGCTAGAGCGCATTGCAAGTAGGTGTAGCGGCTATAGGTCTTCCTCCCTCCCCCACAAGGGGGGAAGGAGAAAAACGCTACACCCGCTTGCAATACGCTCTAGCCCTAAGAGTATAGCAGGCTGGTAAGAGTATAATCGAAAGGAGGAGAATGTTCACCATGAGCACCAATCAAGCGATTCGTATTGGCATTGTCACGGTATCCGACCGGGCCAGCCGCGGCGAATACGAGGACCGCGGCGGGCCAGCCATTCGGGCTTGCCTGGAAGAAATCCTGTCGTGCGCCTGGGAGGCGGTGCCGCGCCTCATCGCCGATGAGCAGCCGCTTATCGAGGCAACGTTGAAGGAATTGTGCGATCACGAAAACTGCTGTCTGGTGGTAACGACTGGCGGCACAGGACCGGCGCGGCGTGACGTGACGCCGGAAGCGACCGAAGCGGTGTGCGACAAGCTGCTCGACGGTTTCGGCGAATGGATGCGCGCGGTGTCGCTGAAAGTCGTGCCCACGGCGATCCTGTCGCGGCAGATTGCCGGCATCCGCGGCCGCTCGTTGATTGTTAATCTGCCAGGCAAACCCAGCGCCATCCGCGATTGTCTGCTGGCGGTGTTCCCGGCCATCCCCTATTGCATCGATCTGCTCGAAGGTCCCTATCTGACGACCAACGAGGCCGTGGTCAAGGCGTTTCGACCGAAAGCATAAGGGCGTCTGCAGGGCAAGCTGCCCGCTTGCCCGAACAGGAACACGCGAGCAGCTTGCCCCGGATTGGGCGGAAAAAAGGTTCCTCCTCTGGCGTTTTGCGCGTAAGATAAATCGTCGAGGGATTTCACAGTCAGGCGAGACTCCATCGTGCATATCACGGCTTCATGTCCCTTCTGTCGGTCGGCTTACCAGGTGCAGGCGGCGCTGCGCGGCCAGTTGGTACGTTGTCCCAACGCCGCCTGCCGCAAGGTCTTTTCTGTGCCCTCTGAGGAGCCGCTGGAGGTGCCGGCCCCGCCCGCCTCGCCACGCCCCAATCCTCCGCCGCCAGGCAGCAGTCAACGCTCCGGATCGGTCGGCGAGATGGTGCCGATCTTGCCGGCCGAACAAGCCGCTCCCCCGCAAGGAGGCAATGCAGCCTCGAAGCCTATTTCCGAAATACCGCCGGTAGCACCGGAGACAGGAGGCCAGGCCACCGAAAGCGATTGGTGGCAGACAGCCCCCGCGTCGGCTGTTCCCACCAAGGAATTGCCTACCGATGCGGTATGGTGGCGTGAGGCCCCGCCTGTGCGCAAGCCACAGGCGCCGCTTAAGACGGGCGCGACGCCTGCTCCGGCCCCTTCTCCGCCGCCGACGCAGCGGCTTCGCCGTCCTACACGCTCTACGGCAGAAACTCAGCCAATGCCCGCCCATCCGCCAGCGGAAACCCAGCCGCTGCCTGCTCTGCCTCCAGAGACGCCAGCTCAACCGCGCGAACTGCCGCCCGGCACGTGGGAACCGCCGCCGGTACGCCGCGCTGCCCCAAACTCAGAGCGAGCCGTTCCTTCCCAGGCAGAGCTTGAAAACGAGAGGCACACCGAGCTTGGCAACGAGGCGCCGGCTCGGCCTGGGGACGACGATCGAGAACTGGACGACGAAATCCCGCCGCGCCGGAGTAAGCGCCGTGTCTGGCTTGTCATGCTGGCGATGTTTTTGGTGCCCGTCCTCATACTTGTGCCCACCGGCTTGTGGGTCTGGCAGAAAATCCATTTCAGCGAAGAGACGCTGGCCGAGAAGGCTCACGCCGACTACGCTCAAGGTTCCTTCAGCAGTGCCAAAAGCAAGTACGAAGATCTTGCCCACAGGTTTCCCGGCAGTGAGCACGCCACGGAATATCGCTTCCTGGCCGATTGGTGCGGCGTGTGTGCTGCCGTTTCCGATCCGGACGCCGACCTGTCTGCCGCAGTAGATCAATTCCTTCGCTTGGTTAAGGAACACAAAAAAGATCCCTTAATGCGCCAATTGGCTCACGATGCCGGGCAGCGCTTGCTCCATCTGGCCCAGATGCTTGCTGCACGCAACACCAACCCGACCGATGATTCCCCCTTGTCGGTTGCTGATCGTATCGAACAGCTCCAGCAGACGGTGAGGGCCCTTCGCGCCGATGCGTTGTCTCCAAACGAATCGGCACAGATCGGCGCCGATCTCGGCAAAGTCCGCCGGGCCGTCGAGTTGGCCTCCACCCGCCGCAAGGTGTTTGCCCAGCTGCACAAGCAAGACAACGAAACACCAATGGATGCCATCAAGCGCGTTCGCTCTTTGTTGGCGCGGATGGAGCGCGAATTGCCGGGCATCAGCCAGAGCGACGAAGCGAAGGCGGCGTTGGCCCAGCTGGAAGAAACGCACCTGGCCAGCGTCGTTTATCAGCCAGCGGCGAATGTGCCTCCTCCGCGGAGCCAGCCTGCTGGGGACGATGCCGATGTGTTATTGTTTGCTCCGCTCTTGCCAACGGCCGCGCCCGGCAAAGCGCCGCCGAATGATCCGATTGTGCTGGCTCTGGTTCGCGGCATTCTCTACGCCCTGAAACAATCCAACGGTGAGCCGAAATGGGCCACGCACGTCGGCATAGACACCACCGTGCTGCCACAGCGGGTTCCGGCCTCGGCGTTCTGCCCGGAATTGCTTCTGGTGCTGTCGGCGGACACACAAACGCTGGCGGCGCTGAACGTCGAAGGCGATCAGGTGTGGGAATATCCGGTTGGTCAGCCGGTGCTGGGCCGACCTCTGATCATCGACCAGCGTGCCTATCTGGCTGACTACAGCGGTTGGGTCCACGAAATCGAGCTGTCGGGCGGGCAATTGCTCGGTCGCTGGCACCTGGGTCAACCGCTGACCTGCGGCGGCGCCCGTGAAGGCGAGACCAGTCGTATCTATTTTCCCGCTGATGATTCCTGCATCTACGTGTTGGACGTGAAAGCGCGCCGCTGTGTGACCATCCTTTACGACGGCCATCCCAGCGGCTCGCTGCGCAGCGAGCCGGTTATCATCCCCCCCGCCGAAGGTGAAACCGCGCCGGGCTATCTCATTCTCAATCAGGCCAGCGGGCTGGACACCATGCAGCTGCGTGTCTTTGAGCTGCCGTTGCAGGATCGCCATGCTTCCCCGCTGGAACTCAAGCCGCCGGCCACCTTCGCGGGCTGGACCTGGTTCGAGCCGAAACAGGACAGCGAGAAGCTGGCCGTCCTCAGCGATGCCGGCCGGCTCGGTCTGTTCGGCATCCGTCAACCGGGCAATCGCGATCCCGCCTTGTTTCCGCTGCTCCAGCCCGGGGGTCTGGATCTCTCGTCCTTCCTTCGCTCGCCCGTAGCGGCGTCCGCCCGCCGCGCTAGCAAGGGACAGGAATTAGCTCAGGAGCGCGGCCGTTCTCAGGTGGTCTACATGCAGGGTGACGATCTGTGGGTGCTGGCTCACGGCCAGTTACAGCAGTTGCAGCTGTATATGGACCCGAGAGAGGGGCCGCAAGTGAGGCCCCGCTGGCAAACTCCGCTGGCCCTGGGGTCGCCGCTACACGAAGCCCAGTACATCCCGGAACCGAACGGCCATTCTACCTTTGTCCTGGTGACGCAAGCTCTCCAGCAGCCGATGTGCCTGGCCACGGCGGTGAACGAACAGGGGGCCATCGTCTGGCAGCGGCAGCTGGGTCTGGTTTGTCAGGGGGAGCCGCTGGCCTTGACGCCGCCTGGAGGCGGTCCGCCGTTGCTCTTGGTGCTGGACCAGGGCGGCGGCTTGTTTGTCCTGGACCCTTTGCAGCCGAATCGACCGCGCGCTCTCCCGGATGCCCCCGCATTGGTCGGCGACCTGCTGGCGCCGCCGCAGCTGCTGCCGGCAGCGGACGGCCGCTCCGCCTACGAGATCGCCATTACCGACGCGGGCCAAGAGCTGATCGTTCGCTCCATCCAAGGGGGGGACGACCAGCGCGGCTTGCGCGTCCAGGAACGCAAAGTGAAGTGGGCGCAAGCGGGTAACAACATGTCGCTGCCGGCCGGCCCGCCAGCTGTGACCGACTCTCATCTGCTGATCCCAATGAGCAATGGCCGGGTTAAAGGACTGGCCTTGGCGGAATTAGCAACCCAGGAGCAGCCGCCGCTGGAGACCGGCCCTGGCTGGCGGCGCGACACGCGAACTCCTGTCGTCGCGCCCTGCACGGTGCTGGCCCTGGGTGGCTCGCGCTTCCTGACCACTGACGGTAACCGCAGCCTGTCTGTGGTCGAGTGGCTGCCGGGCAAGGACAAAGTTTGGGAGCGTCTGCCCAAGGATGGCGAAGGCGATCCGTTCACGACGTTGGAATATCTTATAGCCGCGCCGCCCGTGTTACTGCCCGCCAGGAATAGCCAGCCGCGCATCGCCGTTGCCGATTCGTCCGGCGTGCTGCGTCTGTTCACCGTGGCGGCAAACGGCGCCCTGCAACCGGGGCCTACCTGGGACCTCCGAGGCAATCTCACCGCTGGACCTTTCGTTCAGGTGACGCCCGAAGGCGATTGGCGTATCGGCTGTGTGCTGGATCGCCGCCGTCTGCTCTGGATCGATCCCGCCAAGCCGGAGCCGCTGTGGACCTATACCAGCGACGGCCCAGCCATCCTCGGCCCGCCTCAGCGCATCGAGGACATGCTGGTATTGGCCTTGCAGTCCGGGCGCTACGTAGGGATCGATCCGAACACTGGTCAACCGAAGGGGCCGGGCTACACCTTACGCACCAGCGCCGCACCGGCGGCCACGCCGATGCCCTTCGGTCCCGGCCACATGTTCGCGCCCTTAAGCGATGGCACCGCCTTGCTGTTGTCTGTGGAGCTGCTGCGCCAAAAGAAGCCGTAAAGGAGGTTTCCTATGCGTCACGCCGTTGTCATCGATGCTGTCCGCACCCCCATCGGACGTGCTCATTCCGAAAAAGGCATTTACCGCGATGTCCGTGCCGATGACTTGTCGGCAGACCTGATGCGTGCTCTGCTGGAGCGTGTCGGCTTGCCGGCGGCGGCGGTCGAGGACATTCAATGGGGCTGTGTCAAACAGCAGGGCGAGCAGGGCTACGACGTGGCCCGCATGGCAGCGCTGATCGCCGGATTGCCGATCGAGGTCGGCGGCGTCACTGTCAATCGCAATTGTGGCTCCAGCTTGCAGGCCATCAACAGTGCCGCCGCCAGCATCGCCGCCCATGCCGAGGACGTGCAGATCGCCGGCGGCGTCGAACACATGCATCACATTCCGATGGAGGCCGGCTTCGACGCCAGCCCGCGTTTGTGGTATCGCCATAGTCCCGCCACCATGAACATGGGCCTGACCGCCGAGAACCTGGCCCTGCGCTATAAGATCAGCCGCCGTGAACAGGATGAATGGGCACTGCGCAGCCATCAACGCGCCGCCGAGGCTACCGACAACGGCGCCTTTGCCAAGGAGATCATTCCAACCTGGGGCCGCGATGAACAAGGCCGCCGCAAGATCATGACCGAAGATCAGTGCATCCGCCGCGATACCAGCCTGGAAGCGCTGGCGGCGCTCAAGCCGGCCTTCATGCCCGAAGGCGGCACGGTGACAGCCGGCAATTCCAGCCCGCTTAACGTCGGCGCCGCCGCCCTGCTCATGATGTCCGAAGAGCGGGCGAAGGAACTGGGACTCAAGCCTAAGGTGCGGGTACGCGCTATGGCCGTTGCCGGCGTTGATCCGTCGGTGATGGGCATTGGCCCGGTGCCGGCGACGCACAAGGCTCTGCAACGAGCCGGATTGAAGCTGGAAGACATCGACCTCATCGAGATCAACGAGGCCTTCGCGGCCCAGATCTTGGCGGTGATGAAATTGCTCAAGGCCGATCCGGAGAAAGTCAACGTCCGCGGCGGCGCTATCGCCATCGGCCACCCACTCGGCGCCAGCGGAGCACGCATCTCGACGACGCTGATCCATGCCATGGAAGCACGAAAAGCGCACTTCGGCCTGGCGACTATGTGCATCGGCGCAGGCCAGGGCATTGCCACCATTTACGAAGCCGTCGAATGACTTTGGCGGCCTTCGATCCGGTCGATGGCCCAGCGAGCAGCCTCCCGGACCACGGGTTCTGGATCTTCCACAGCGCGGCGCAGGGCCGGCAGGGCCGCAGCGTCGCCGCGATTGCCCAGCACCAGAGCTGCATTGCGGAGTAAACCTGTCCTCTTGGTCCGCAGAAGCGCCGTGCCGCGGAAACGCTGCCGAAACGTCTCCTCGGACATGCTCAGTACCTCGATCAAATCGAGTTGCATCAGCTCTGGGCGTCCTTGCAGGGCTGGCTCCGTTCCCGGCGGTGCTTTGCGGTTCCACGGACACACTTCCTGGCACACATCGCAACCGAACAGCCAATCGCCCAGGTTGCGCCGCAGATCCTCCGGCACGTTGCCGCGATGCTCGATAGTCAAATAACTGATACAGCGCCGGGCATCGAGCACGCCGGGGGCGACGAACGCTTGCGTCGGACAAGCCTCCAGGCAGGCGGTGCAACTGCCGCAATGGCTGGCCGTATGCGGCGCATCGCAGGCCAGCTCCAGGTTCGTAAGCAGAGCGCCGAGAAAGAAATAACTGCCCAGGCGCTTGTTGATAAGCATGGTGTTCTTGCCGAACCAGCCCAACCCGGCGCGGCGGGCGAAATCGCGTTCCAGCAGCGGCGCCGTATCGACGACGCCGCGACCCCGACAATCGGGACGCTCCTGACGCAGCCAATCGAGCAAGCGACGCAGGCGCTCCCGTAAAACCTCGTGATAATCGCGGCCGCGGGCATAGCAGGAAATGCGCCCCTGCCCTGTCCGCTTTTCCTCGGTATCGGCAGGACGATAATTCATGCCGACCATGATGATGCTGCGGACTTCGGGCAGGATCGAGGTGGGATGGCGGCGGGCCTCGCCATGGCGATCCAGATAATCCATCGTGCCAGCGAAACCACGAGCCAGCCAATCACGCAAGCGGTCAAAGCCGTCGGCTTCCGTGGCCGGTGCGATGCCGACCAATTCAAAGCCGAGGGCATGGGCTTGTTGCTTCAGACGCTCTTCGAGTAGGGCCATGTTCTCATTTTAGCGGGCGGATTGCCGCAAACCCCTCTTGCTCATATCACTGAATAAACAAAGCTCGGCTTGCGTCGAAGACAAGGGAATGTTGCGCCGCGTGGGCCGGCGCCGAATGGCTGCTCTGCAAACATGAGGGATGACGAATGCGTGCAACGAAGTCTTTTATGATGGCGGTGATGGCATTGGGCTTGGCCGCCAGTCTGGGCATGTTTTATGCCGCCGATGAGGTCAAACCCAAGTACGACATTGAAGAGATCATGGCGAAAGCCCATAAAGGGAAACCCAGCCTTCTTCAACAAGTGGTCAAGGGCAAGGCCAGCGAGGAACAAAAGAAGCAACTGTTGGAGTATTATCAGGAGTTGGCCAAGAACAAGCCGCCCAAGGGCGATGCCAAGGATTGGAAAAGACGCACCAACGCCCTGATAGTGGCTGCCCAAGATGCCCTCGCCGGCAAACCCAACGCTGCAAGAGCGCTCCAGAGTGCGGCCAAATGCGGCGACTGCCACAAGGCGCATAAGGAAGATTGAGTAGGTAGGCGAGCGGGGTTGCGTAATGGAACAGATAGGCGAGCGGGGTTGCGTAATGGAGCAGATAGGCGAGCGGGGTTGCGTAATGGAGCAGATAGGCGAGCGGGGTTGCGTAATGGAACAGATAGGCGAGCGGGGTTGCGTAATGGAACAGATAGGCGAGCGGGGTTGCGTCAGCGCCCCGAGGCCCCCGCTCGGGGTGTTGACGCAACCCCGCTCAGGGCGCTGACGCAACCTCGCTCGTTTCAGAGTTCTTTTATCTTGAGGCACCAATCATGTTCGATGGTCCCTCCGTAGTCGCGGCTCTGGAAGACTGCGGAGTGACGCATGTGGTATGGATTCCCGACAGCGATATCGGCCGCTGGGAGCCGGCTCTGCGCACGGCCACACGCTTGCAGCTTCTGCGTGTCTGCCGTGAAGGCGAAGCCATCGCTTTGGCAGCCGGCTTGCACTTGGGCGGCAAGCGTCCCCTTGTTCTCATCCAATGCACCGGCCTGTTCGAGGCCGGTGATTCGCTCCGCAACATTGTCCATGATCTGCACCTGCCCCTCTTTTTTGTCATCGGCGTCCGCAGCTATTATGCCTATCAGCGCGGCGCCTCGACCGATAGCTGTCCCGTCTTTACCGAACCGATCCTGCGTGCCTGGCAGTTGCCCTACGTCCTCTTGGATAACCGTCACAGCGCTGCTGATCTGGCCGCGGCGTATCGGCAGGCGCAGGCGAAGAATCAGGCATTCGCTGTCCTTCTCGCGGAATGAGTCTTGCCATGATGAGCTTACACGAAGCCCTGGAAATCCTGGCCCAGCATCGTGGACAGCGCATTGTCATTGCCACCATGAGTGCAGCTGGCATCTGGCCGAGCCTGTCGGATAAGCCGCTGGATTTCATCTATGTTCCCTCCGCAATGGGGCAAGGTCCATCACTGGCACATGGACTGGCCCTGGCTCAGCCCGAGCGCGGCGTCATTATCGTCAACGGCGACGGTTGCACACTCATGAATTTAGGCTGCCTGGTGACGCTGGCGCAGCATCCGGCCAACGTGTATCTGTTAATTATCGACAACGGTTTGTACGAAGTGACGGGCGGCCAGCCGACTCCCGGCGCCGGCCGCACCGATTTCGCTGGACTCGCTCGCGCCGCCGGCATTGGCCGCGTCTACAGCTACGACAAGGTGGAGGCCTGGCGCGTCGGAGCGGCGGAGGCGCTGACGGGGCCAGGGCCAGTCGTAGTCTGGCTCAAAGTCCAAGGCCGCCTGGGCCAGCAGACCCCCAAGCCGCCACGACCCATG
Source organism: Planctomycetota bacterium (assembly GCA_021325115.1). GTDB lineage: Bacteria > Planctomycetota > Planctomycetia > Gemmatales > Gemmataceae > JAJPHU01. The sequence goes on from JAJPHU010000125.1 coordinate 39,793, forward strand.
GCCGAACAGATCCAGCGCTTGCGGCAAGCCCTTGGCACCGAGTAATTTACAAGAACTCGAACAGAAAAGGGCGAATATGCCAGACAAGCAGAGAACACAACGTCGCTTTGGAATCGGCGAATGGTATGGCAAATCGTTTGTGACCCTTACTCCCGAAGAACGCCGACACTTCGCTGAAATTCAGCAATCGGAAGAAGTGGAAATTCCTTCTTGTCCATTTCTCTCGACGGAAGAGCAACGGCGTCCTTGCTGGAAGACGGGCGGCGTTTGCTCGTTACGGTCCTACGAACAGACAGGAAACGTCGTCCAAATCAACTCTGCTGGAAGTACTCCACGGGTAACCTGTCCAAGCCGATTTGAGGAAGGCGGCTTAATCTATCGCTGGATTGGTGAAACGCTTCTTGGCAATGCCAATGCCGTTGCAGTGGGACAGGTTCCATTCCTGGAGCGTGTGCCGACGATGGGTGAAGACGACGAAGGCAAGACACGTAAAGGAGAAGGGGTAGGCCGTATTGATAACGTGTTAATCATCCCAAACACACAACCGCTGAAATGGTGCGCGATTGAAATCCAAGCCGTCTATTTTTCCGGCGACAAAATGGCAAATGATTTCCGGGCCATCCTCCAACATCAGGGCGACTCTATCCCCTTTCCCGTTGGCCTTCGCCGTCCAGACTACCGCAGTAGTGGTCCAAAGCGGTTAATGCCTCAATTACAAATCAAAGTGCCTACGTTGCGGCGTTGGGGCAAGAAAATGGCCGTCGTGGTCGATGAAGACTTTCTTCGGAACATGGGGCGAATGCGTACGGTTGAGGATGTCTCTCTCGCCGACATTGCTTGGTTCACAGTGCGCTTTGAAGAACACGGAGACACCATACGACTGGCGCAGGGCGGGATCTATTACACCGAGTTAGAATCCGCCGTGTCAGGTTTGATTGCCGCCAAACCCGTTTCTCAAAAAATCTTTGAAGAGCGGATAGTCGCCAGGTTGGGGCAATTGAATGCGGAACCAGGTGAGGTTACGACCAATAAGTAGTTCGCTCATGATAGCGTGATGGGTGTTTTTCATCTGCACTTCTTGAGTATCAAAATGAAATTTTGCCGCTAGTGCCCGGATTGGGCCTACGTTGTCGTAAGTCATGAGAAAATCGCCTTTCACGTCCGTCATGACGCGGAACAGTTCGTGATGGTCAATTTCCGAGTGCAGATACAGGCGTCGGCCTGCAACGGTATACGGTGGGTCGATGAAAAAGACGACATCGGAACGATGAGCGTTGTCACGAAGGAATTGAATGCCGTCACCCTGGAAGAATGTAATGCGATTTTTCCGCTCCGCGATAGCATGAATTCTCTTAATGAGTGTTTGAACATACCATCGCGAAGATATACCGCGTCCATTCTCACCTTTCTTCATCAGACTCGCGCCTGGAGCCATGATGCCGCCGCGCTGAACGCGATTGCGTACAATTGTGGCAAAAGCGCGGTCGAGCAACGTTGCCGGTTCAGAAGAGAGAAGTTGCCGAACGGTACTTTCTCTCATATCAAAAGAGGCAATGCGTTCAATGAGTTGTTCCGCTCCTCCGTTGAGAATTGCTTGCCAGACTGCGCCGACATTTTCATCTCGCTCAACGAGCGTCAGCGTCTCCGCCAAGTTTTCAAAGATGACAGACAAACCAACAATGGCCCCGCCAGCGAAGGGTTCGCTAAATTGGACGGGTTTGTAGGCAAGGCTTGCCAGCCATTGTCGAACGAGAGGAACAAGCCAGGTCTTACCGCCAGGATAGCGAAAAGGACTGCGATGAGGCACACTGGCGACATTAACGATACGCTGTGAGAGTGGCTTCTTTTTCATCACTTGGTTCCTCTTTTTTGCTCTTCCGCAAACAGGTCGGCGATTGGTACACCGACAGCCCGCGCGAACTTCCGCAGCATCGACACGCGCGGATCGTTTGTCCGACTGACAAACTGCCATGCCGCCTTGCGCGCCGTAGCACCCCGATAACCCATCCGTTGCCCCAGAGCTTCGAGAGTCAAACCAGATTGTGTGAACAGCTCTCGGACACGAAGCATGACTCGATCGGGTGATTCCTCCATGAATTAAGTCTATACCACAATTGACAACTGCCGTCAAGCATTTCTGTCTACACCTGATGCTGACCATCATTCTTCCTATCGGACAAAGCCGGCGGCCGCAGGGGAAGCCGGATGCGGAACAGTGTGCCGCGGCCAATTTCGCTGTTGACCTCGATGCTGCCGCCGTGATCGCGGATGATGCCGTAACTTACCGACAGCCCTAAGCCGGTACCTTCGCCAACCGGCTTCGTTGTAAAAAACGGATCGAAAATGTGCGGTAAATGTTCCGGCTTGATCCCGCAGCCGCTATCCTGCACCTCGATCACTACTCCGCCGTCTGGAGAGGAATCCTCCGGCCGTGTTCGCACTTCGATCGAACCTCCGGGCTGGCTCGCTTGTATGGCGTTGAGCAGCACATTCAGGAACACCTGATTGATCTTGCCGGGATGACACAGGACCGGCGGCAGCTCGGCGAAATGCGTCCGTAAATCAAGGGCCTTGTCCTTAATCTCGTGGCTAGCGATTTCCAGCGTCGATTGCAGGGCGGCATTGAGGTCGGCCTCCTTGAACTCAGCCTCGTCGAGCCGGGCGAAATCACGCAGGTTTTTCACGATGTCACGCACCCGCTTCAGTCCTTCCAGCGAGCGCTCGAACAGCCGTGGCAAACTGGCGCGGATGTACGGCAAATCGATGTCCGCTTCAAGACGCTCCGCCTCGGCGACGATCTCCGGGGCCACCCGCCGTAATTGCTCGCGGCCCGCGCGGTACTTGTCCAGGACTTGCAAGGCGGCCGGCACGTCGCGGCGCAGCACGGCGAGATTGTTGGCGACGTAGGCGATGGGGTTGTTGATCTCATGGGCCATGCCGGCAGCCAACTGGCCCAGGCTGGCCAATTTCTCCGTCTGCACCAGGGCCGCCTGCGCCTCGCGCAGCGCCCGATTCTGCGCCGCCAACGCCTGTTCCAATTCGACAATGCGTTCCCCGGCGCGCACCCGCACGCGCAGCTCGCCGCGGTCGAACGGTTTGGTCACGAAGTCGTTGGCCCCGGCCTCCAGTCCCTCGATCACATCCTGCTTTTGCGTTCGCGCCGTCAGCAGGATGATGTACGTAAAAGCCCCATTGGGACTGGCGCGGATGTGGCGGACCAGCTCCACTCCATCCATCTGAGGCATCACCCAATCGCTGAGGACGAGTGGAAAAATCTCTTTCTGGAACAGTTGCCAAGCTTCCGCGCCATCGGCTGCCGCCGTCACCTGATGTCCCCATTGCTGCAAGTACGCCTGGAGCAAATGGCGAGAAACCGCTTCATCTTCGGCAATTAGGATTTTCACGATCGTTTTAATATCTGAAAATAGCACGCAGGTCCATCGAGCGCTCAAGAACAAGTACGAGGTTCCAAGGATATATTAGACGCAGGAAGGCATAGGTGTAAACACGAGCGAGCGGAGTTGCGTGAGCGCTCCGAGGCACTCTCTCGGAGCGCTCACGCAACTCCGCTCGCCCAGGCATCTGCTCTGTGCAAGGGATGTGTTGGTCTTGAGGAAAAATCAGGGCATTTTGTCTGTTTGCTCCGCTACAGGCAAGTCTTTGAACTCGCCTTTGCCAGGCCGCTTCGACAGCGCCTCCTGGAGCCGCTTCGCTTGCTCGGCGGAAAGCAGCTCTTTGGCAGGTTCGGCCAATGCGGCGGCAAACGAGTTGAAGCGCGTCAGCCAATCGGCCGGCTGCTGTTGCTGCTTGCAGCAATCTTCTCCTTGGGCCGGTTGTTTGCAGCAATCCTCTCCTTGGGCCAGGCGGTCCCATTGTCGGGCGGCGAGCTTCAGCAATTTGTTCGTCGTGTCTTTATCGAGCTTTTCGGTCTGGGCAAAAGTCTCGACACGATGGAGTGCCAAGGTGCGGAACTCGATGGCCGAGAGTTCTCCAGGCGAACCCCACTTTTCTTTGGCCAGAGCTTGCTTGAAGTCGTCCCCCATGAGAAGGACAGGCTTGCGGTTGTCCTTGACCAGGTCCTCGCGAACGGCCGCTGCAACCTTATCGCGATCCGCCGAAGGTGCCACGGAGATGCGCAGCAGTGTACCCGTCCGATTGGTGAAACTCTTCTCGACGCCTTCGATCTTGCTCAGGCGCGCCAAGACGGGAGCAATGCGATGGCCGCAGCCCAACCCCTTGACCGCAGGGCATGTCAATCCTTCCACTTTGAAGATAAGCTGACTTTCTGCATCTACTTTTTCAGATTTGCCGGACGAAGCCGCCTGCTTCGGTGACGCAGAAGCGCAACAATCTACACCTGCGGTCGCCGGCTTCTCAGCCGAGACGGTCTGGGGCGAGCAACAATACATCTTTTGAGTCGTCTGTTGGTTGGTTGCCGTCACGGCAGCACTTGGCGAAGAACGGGCCGAGTTGTTCGCCGAAGAACAGCACGGATCGTTCGACCAACAGCCGCTGCCCAGAGCAGCCAAAACCCCCAGAAGACCAACGACGAACACACGTTGTCTACTCATGGTTTCCTCCTAATCGTATTATTGCCCCCGTTCGCCTGGCCGTTCCGCTGGCCAACCCCAGCCGGGGGCCAATGCTGGGATTACTTCTTCCGCTGAGCGGTGTAGCCGGCCTCCTGGACCGCATCGATCAGCACTTGAGGCTGAACGGCACAGCAGGGGTCGAAATAAACCACGGCTTCGGCTCGCTCGTAATCCATTTGCGCTTCGGTTACTCCAGGCACCTTGCGGAGAACTTGTTGCACAGCAGCGGCGCAGCTTTCGCAACTCATGCCCTTGATCTGGAGGACGATCTGTTTGGCCTCCGGCTTGACAGACACGGTCGAGGCGCTGCTTCCACCTCCGAGCAACCGAGTTATCCCATGCGGGAATAGTGCGAACAACACGATCAAGACCGTGGCCGTCCACAGCATCACCTGGTTGAACTGCCGCATCGTAAAACGCTGCCGGGCGGAGCCAACGGCTGTTTTGGCTGAAGATGCACAGCAATCTTCTTGCTCTGACTCCGCTTCGATGCCACAGCAAGAATGAACGGGGGGAGAAGCAGCTTCGGAAGCGCAGCAGGCTTCGACAACAGCCGTTGGGGCCGGCTTGCCTCGCAGCCGTGCCCACGTTTGCCAGATGGCCGCGCGATAGGTGAAATACCAGGCCACTGCCAGGAGAGCGAACGTGGCTGCGAGAAAATAGGGCCGGTATTGCTCGAAGAAACTGCCAATCCCGGCGGCGGAGAAGCCGAAGGCGATCAACAGCAACGGCAACCAGCAGCAGGCCGTTCCCAAAAGAGCGGTGCAGGCAGCCCCCAGGGTTGCCAGCAGCGCCCCTCTTTCCCTTCGCTTCCCCTTGACAGGAGTTGCGGGAATGCCTGCATCCTGTTGTCCCGCAAGTTTGGCCCGAATTTCCTTGACGGCTTTGTTCACGTTACCCAAACAGCAGGAGCCTTGCGGGTTCATCGTTTCGCACTGGCAATAACCCTGCTGCACCATCCGCTTGATGCGTTCGGGTATAGTCGTGTCGCCGGTCAGACGCAGCTCGCGCTCAATGTCCTCGGCGGTCCAGTCGAAGCAGTAGCACACTTGAATCGGCGGCGTGGTTTCCTTTTGACCGACGCGAACGCGGATGTCGGTTCGATAGAAACGCTGCTCCGGATGCAGTTCGCTGAAATAAAC
>JAJPHU010000099.1 GCA_021325115.1 Planctomycetota bacterium
GGCGGGTACCTCTATCACATCTTCAATCACCCAGTGGGACGTGCTACCGTTTTCCACCAAGACGGTGACTATGCGGCCTTTGAACGCGTCTTCCGCCAAGCCAAGAACAGACTGCCTATGCGGCGGCAGCATGGCAACAGGAGACGACCCGGCGTTTGGGACTGGTGAGTACGCTCAAACCCCTGGCCTGCCCGCAGAAACGCAAGCCGATAACGCACGGCAGCGTCTTTCTGTTTGATGTCTCTAGCTACTATAGCGATCCCCAATAACTACGAGTCCCGCCCTCCCTCGTATTACTGACGGGCTTACAAACCTTCTGTCTGAGCGAGCACGCGATCAATGCGTTCCAAGCAATGCTCGCGGCCCAAGAGTGCCAATGTCTCATAGGTGCTGAAACCAATTGCTTTGCCGGTGACGGCCACGCGTAGCGGCTGATTGATGTCGTTGAGCTTGACACCCTCGGTTTGGGCAAATTCTTGGATCAGCAGCTCCAGTGCTTTGGCCTCGAAAGCTGCTGTCTCCAGGCGTTGCCGTATCTTGCGGAGCAGGGCATTGGCCGCCGGCTTGCGGATGTGTTGGGTAAAAGCCTTGTCGTCATAGTTCAGCCGCTCAGTGGGCACGAAGAAAGCGTCATAATCGAGGATGTCGCCGGCCACTTTGATGCGTTCGCCGGCAGCGCGGACGATTGCCATCACGCGCTGGACCACCTCGGCAGGCGCCGGTCTCGGAATCAGTTTGGCCTTTTGCAGAAACGGTAGCACTAACTCGGTTTTGCGCTCGACTGGCTCCAGGGCCATATAGCGCTCCTGGAAAGCGCGGAGCTTCTTGGCATCGAAGCTGGCCGCAGACTTGTTAATGCGCTCTAGCGAGAAGTGACGGATCATCTCTGCACGTGTGAAAAATTCGGTCTTATCATCCAGCGACCAGCCGAGCAACAGTAGATAATTGACAAGGGCATCGGGCAGGTACCCGACTTGGCGATAAAAATCGACAATCACGGGGTTGAAGGTCTCGGCCGACGCAGGCAAACCGAGGACCGCGGCGATGGCCTTTCCGTGTTCGTAAACTTGCCGGAAATCGGGGTTCTTGAGATACTGTGCCAGCTTTCGCTTGCTCAGTTTGTTCTTGCTGCCCGGCTCGGCGACGAAGGGCACATGGGCATATTCCGGCAGTTCGTAGCCAAGTCCCTGGGCGATGAAAATCTGCCGCGGCGTGTTGGAGAGATGTTCCTCGGCACGGATGACATGGGTGATGCGCATATCATGGTCATCCACGACATTAGCGAGGTTATAAAGGCATGATCCATCGGCGCGCTGAATGACGTGGTCGGCCTCGTGAGTCCACTCAACGGCCATATCGCCACGGATGTGGTCGTAGAAACGGCAGACCCCTTCGCGTGGCATCTTGAGGCGGACGACGCCCTTGCGTCCTTCGGACTCCCAACGGGCGCGATCGGCCGGGGTCTCGGCCATCCAGCGGCGGCTGTAGAGGAACGGCCGTTTCGCTCTCTCCGCCGCTTCGCGTTCGGCCTTCATTTCCTCCACCGTGGCGTAATCGTAATAGGCCAGCCCCTTCTCGAGCAGTGTTTTCACAGCGGCTTGATAACGGTCTAGTCGTTCGGATTGATAATAGGGTCCATAGGGGCCGCCGACTTCGGGGCCTTCGTCCCAGTCGATGCCGAGCCAGCGGAAGCCGTCGAGGATCGGTTGCAGCGCCTCCGGTTGATTGCGGCCAACGTCCGTATCGTCGATACGGAGGAGGAACTGACCGCCGTATCGACGCGCGAATAACCAGTTGAACAGAGCCGTGCGAACGCCGCCGATGTGCAGATAGCCTGTCGGACTGGGAGCAAAGCGTGTGCGGATCATTGGGGTTCCTTCCATAAGAGCTAGCGGACCAAACCTCCTCTCTCCTCGTGGGGAGGGCTGAGGCAGGAGGTGTCAAGGCAAGGGAGCCCAGGAGGGGTGTCCCCCATCCCAACCCTCCCCCACAAGGGGGAGGGAAAAGTCCGCTAGCCCTAAGTACTAACAGCCAATCCCCTCCCCCGGGTGGGGAAGGTCGGGTAAGGGGGACGGAACTCCTTGGTACACTTGCCCTTTCCTTCCCATCCCTGCTCTCCTCCACAAGGGAGGAGGGAGTTAGGCCACCAACACTAATTTTAAGTCCCTCGCGCTCGCAAGAGCATCCCTTGCGAGCGCGGGGGACGGTTGGTTTAGTGCCCTTTGCTGCCTGATTTGCCGAAGGCGCGGAAGCCGCGGCGGCGCTGGGCACTGTAGCGGGCCAATGCTTCCTCGATGATCGGCAGTGTCGCCGACATCGGCTCGATCTCATCCACCTCGACGGCTTTGCCCTCCAGTGTCTTGTAATCCTGGAAGAAGCGACGCAGCATGGTCAAACGATGGGCCGGCAACTCGGCGGCATCGTGAAAACCGGCGTATTCTGGATCATTGACGGCCACGGCCAAAATCTTGTGGTCCTTCTTGCCGCTGTCGATCATCGTCATCAGTCCGATGGATCGGGCTGTCACCAGCGTCAACGGCGCCACCGCCTCCTGACAGAGGACCAGCACGTCCAAGGGATCGTCGTCTTCGGCCAAGGTCTGCGGAATGAAGCCATAGTTGGCCGGGTAATACACCGCCGAATAAAGGATGCGGTCCATCCGCAACATGCCGGTTTCCTTGTCCAGTTCGTATTTGACACTGGAACCCATCGGGATTTCGATGATGGCGGTGAATTCGCTGGGCAAGTGCTCGCCGGGGGTCACGTCATGCCATGCGTGGGTCATACAAGGAACCTAATTTTGGGGACGAAGGCTCACCCGGTCAATTTACAAAAATGTGAAAGTTTGACGAATATTGCTCCAAAGTCCCGCCGCGGATGACCTATTTTCTGTAAAAAAACGTGGCCGAGCTTCTCGGTTTGGGTAAAGTCGGAGCCAGAGCGAGTTTCTTGCCAGAAGAGGAGCGACGGATGCGATTTAGTTTGATTCCGCGCGAAGAAAAATTCTTTGACATGTTCGATGAGGCGTTGGCCGTGCTCAACCGGGCGGCACAAAGGTTTCTCGACATGGTCACCAAGTTCGATCGCTTGCCCGAGCGCAGCAACGAGTTGAAGGAAGAAGAGCATGCCTGCGATAAGGTAGTCGAGCGCATCATCACGGCCTTGGACCGAACTTTCATCACACCGATTGACCGCGAGGATATTCACACCCTGGCGACGCGGCTGGATGACATTTTGGACAACATGGAAGAGACAGCCCATCGCTTCGTCGCCTTCCGTATTGAAAAACCGACGCCGGCCGCCGAGGCCATGGCCCGCATCATCCACGAATGTTGCAGCCATCTTGCTGAGGCGTTGCGCCTGTGCCGCGACATGAGGGACGTAGAAGGCATCCAGACGCGCCTGCGCGAGATTGGCCGGCTGGAGAACGAAGGCGACCGCATTTATCGCGAGACCGACAGCGTCCTCTTTGCCAATCCACCGGACATTCTGTTGCTCATCAAATGGCGCGAGCTGTATGGCTGGCTGGAAGAGACCATTGACGCCTGTAAAGACTTGGCCATGATTATCTCGGAAGTTGTCGTCAAGGGGAGCTGACATGCATTTTTTCCAGACCGCCGCCGATAATTTCGGCACAGTGCCCTGGGGTCAGCTCAGCACTACTGTCTGGCTGCTGATCACCTTGGCTCTGGCATTTGATTTTTTGAATGGTTTCCACGACGCGGCCAACTCGGTGGCCACGGTGGTTTCCACGCGCGTGCTGTCGCCACAAATGGCTGTGATCTGGGCGGCTTTCTTCAACTTCGTTGCCTTCCTGCTGTTCCATCTGCATGTGGCGGCGACCATGGGCAAGGGTATTATCGATCCGAAATATGTCAATAATCAGATCATTGCCGAGACCCTGTTGGCTGCCTGTTTTTGGGACATTCTCACCTGGTATTGGGGCCTGCCAACCAGTTCCTCTCATGCGTTGATCGGCGGCCTGGTCGGCGCCGCCTGGGTACATGCCGGCTGGGACGCCCTGAAATGGGAGGGTATTGGCAAAACCGTGGTGTTCATCGTGCTGGCGCCTTTGATTGGCATGATAACGGGCCTGGTCATCGCTGTGGCCGTGGCCTGGCTGTTCCGCCAGTCCGCGCCGCGGCGGGTGGACAAGCTCTTTCGCCGCGGCCAACTATTATCGGCGTCGCTGTACAGTCTCGGCCACGGCGGCAATGATGCACAAAAGACAATGGGGATCATTTTTGTATTGTTAATCGCCGCCAGTCAAGACGGGAAATTCGACGCGCCGAAGGAAGTGCCGACAGAGGTCGTGCTGGCCTGTCACATCGCTATGGGCCTGGGGACGCTGTGCGGCGGCTGGCGCATCGTCAAGACGATGGGTCAGCGCATCATCCGCTTGCGTCCGGTGGACGGCTTCTGCGCCGAAACCGGAGCTGCGGCAACTTTGGCCCTGACCGTCTTTGGCGGCGTACCGGTCAGCACCACCCACACCATCACTGGCGCCATTGTCGGCGTCGGCTCGCTCAAGCGCCTCAGCGCCGTGCGCTGGGGCGTGGCCGGCCGCGTCGTCTGGGCCTGGATCTTGACCATCCCCGGCACGGCCGTTGTGGCGATGATTTGTTGGTGGGTATTATCGCTTCTCTGATCGGTCCCCGAGGCATACCCTGAGGCTCGAGGTCTGCCGCTGGATTTTGGCAAGCGGAGTGACGCCCTTTTGGCGAGCGGCACACCTGCTATCTCAATCGACCTTGACGCAGCGAGGCGAGCCGGGTTGGATAGGGAAGATACCTTTGTGCCTCTTCAGGAGATAGCATTCGACATGGAGCGGTTGCGCATTCGCGGGGCTTGCCCACACGATTGTCCCGATACCTGTGGTCTTGTCACAGAAGTGCAAGACGGCGAGGCCGTCTCCATCCGCGGTGATCCCGATAATCCCGTTACGCGCGGTTGGTTGTGCGCTAAAGTCCGGCCCTATCTGAATCACGTCTACCATCCCGATCGCTTGATGTACCCACTGCGGCGCGTCGGCCCCAAGGGCGGCGGGCAATGGCAGCGCATCCGCTGGGAGGAAGCCCTCGCCGAGATTGCCACGCGCTGGAAGACAATCATCGCCGAGTCCGGCCCGGAAGCGATTCTGCCTTATTTTTACAGCGGTACGCTCGGCCTGGTACAGATGACCGTATCGAGCACCCGGCTCTGGAATCGTCTGGGCGCCAGCCGGATGGAGCGCACCATCTGTTGCGCCGCTGCCTTTATGGCGGTCCGGGCCACGCTCGGCCAAATCTGGTCCCCGCCGTACAGCGATGTGCTCCATAGCAAACTCGTGCTTATTTGGGGCCACAACCCCGTCAGCACGGCGCCGCACTTCATGCCGTTTCTGCGGCAAGCTCAGCACGCTGGCTGTCAAGTTGTTGTCATCGATCCTCACCGCACGCAAACGGCGGCAGGGGCCGACTGGCACATTGCTCCGCGTCCTGGCACGGATGGAGTATTGGCACTGGGGGTGGCACACGTCCTCGTTTCTGAGGGGATGCACAACGAGGCATGGCTGCACGAACACACTGTCGGTTGGCCGCTCTTGCGCCAACGACTGGCCGACTATTCGCCGCATCGTGCCGCCGCCATCACTGGGCTACCGGAGGAAGACATCCTCCGGCTGGCCCGGCTTTACGGTACGCAGCGGCCCGCCCTGATCAAAATCGCCGATGGCATCAATCGCAATCGCAACGGCGGACAGAACGTGCGGGCCATCTGCGCCTTGCCGGCCCTGACCGGGCAATATGGCGTCCGCGGCGGCGGCCTGGCATACAGCACCAGCGATTACGGCAAATGGGATAGCGAGGCTGTCAACCACTGGCGCGACTGCCCACCGCCGGGGCGCAGCATCAACATGAATCGCCTCGGTGCGGCCCTGCTCGGCGAGGCCCAAAATCCACCCCTCCGCGCGTTGTACGTCTTCGCCGCCAATCCCGTGGCTTCCAGTCCCAATGCAGGACGCATCATCGAGGGGATGCTTCGGCCCGATCTGTTCACTGTCGTTCACGAATTGTTCCTCACCGACACTGCCGATTATGCCGACATTGTGCTGCCAGCCACATCCCAGCTGGAACAGACAGATCTGCACAGAGGCTACGGCACGACTTTGCTGACCTACAATCATCCGGCCATTCCGCCGCGTGGCGAATGCAAGAGCAATTGGGAGGTTATGAGGCTGCTCGCTACGGCGCTCGGCTTCGAAGAACCGTGGTTGCACCAGAGCGCCGATGAGGTGATCGCGGAGGTGCTGGAAAAATCGCCGGCCCTGCGCGGCATCACGTTGGCACAGCTGAAATCCGAGGGCGCGGCGTCGGTCCCGCTTGAGGATGCAACGCCTTTTGCCGACGGTCATTTCCCGACTCCCAGCGGCAAAGTCGAATTGTTCTCGCAGAAGTTGGCCGACAAAGGCATCGATCCTCTTCCCGGCCGCTTCCGTGACGATGAGGATGACGGCGATGGAGGGCGAACGGAGTGTGTCAACACCCCGGCAGTGGACCGCGAAATAGCCGAGGCGCTGCAACTTTTGACACCGGCCGCGCACCATTTTGTCAGCAGCAGCCTGGCCAATCAATCGGGATTGCGGAAAAATGCCGGAACGCCGTTCATCGAGATCCATCCCGACGATGCGGCGCGGCGCGGCATCCACGACGGCGATCGCGTCGTCGTATACAACGGCCGCGGCGGTTGCCGTTTGCGAGCCGTCGTCACCACAGCGGTCCGGCCGGGAGTCGTCGTTTCGCCTAAGGGACGCTGGGCCAAGCTCGATGGCGGGACCAACGTCAATTGGACGACCCCCGACGCGCTGGCCGACATGGCCGGGCAAAGTACGTTTCACAGCAATCGTGTCTGGGTGCGCCGCATCGAATAAGCAGCGGAACCAGCTAGCAATGCAATATATGTTCGATTGGGATTATCTTCCTGCATGGGTGCGTAACTATTCCCTGAAACTGGCCGGGGCAGTGCTGATCCTGTTCCTGGGCTGGATTGCCACTCGTCTCCTGGTCGGACCCCTGCGCCGTGTGCTGGCACGCAGCCGGCTTGATGTATCTCTGGCCTCGTTCCTCGTCCATTCCGTACGCACGGCCATTTTGTTGTTTGTGTTGGTTGCCGTGCTCCAGCAGTTCGGCCTGGAGACAACCTCGCTCTTGACGCTGCTGGGAACGGCGGGATTGGCAGTGGTGCTGTCGTTGCAAGGTTCGCTGGCCAACTTCGCTTCCGGCTTGATGGTTCTGGCATTCCGCACGGTGCGCGTCGGTGATTTCATCGAAGTCGGCGACGTGCGCGGCCGGGTCAGCGAGATGCTGCCTTTTCACATCGTTATTGAAACGTTCGACAATCAACGCATCACCGTACCCAATACCTTGCTGACCACCGGCCCGGTGCGCAACAACACCTATCTGCCGGCGCGATGCGTGCAGTGGACGCTGTCAATCGGCGCGGGCGATGATCTCGACACAGTCAAGGCAGCGCTCTTGGGCCGCTTGCAAGCCGACGCGCGCATTCACAAGGAGCCGCCGCCGCGCATCTACGTACAGGAATGGACACAAGACAAACGAACGCTGGCCGTGACGGCCTGGTCGGCCACGGCGGATTATCTTGCCGTGCAGCAGGAGTTACTGGAAGAGCTGGGCAAGTGTGTGGAAGCGGCTCATCGTCCGAGCCGCGGCCATTAAACCGTGTTCGCAGCAGGACATAACCATCGGTGCGACAAGGATTGGCCAGCAATTGCCGCACTTTGTCCCCATGCCGTCCTTCCAGGAAAAACACACACCCTTCTCCATCGCGAGCGGGACGGAGCGATAAACTAAGGAAAGACGCCCGCCCCCGAGCCGAAGGATATACCAATGTCCGATTCGCTGCGCCATTTTCTCTTGCCGCTGATACTGGCTTGTATCTGGATTATGGACCTGCCGATGCTGGGCCACGCTCAGGAAGGGGCAGACGAAGACGAGCCTTTTCTTCCCGGCTTGGTTGCCGATTATCGTGATGCCAATGGACATACCGCAAAGCGACTCGATTATCAGCTGGCATTCCCGTGGGGTGAGTCACCTCCCGATCCGCGTCTGATAGGGGGCGAATTTCGCGCTGTCTGGCATGGGCACCTGCTTACGACATCGCGCGGCGACTACCGATTCTTCGTCTTCGGCCGCGGCGAGGTGGAGCTGAAAATCGCGGGCCGCGTGGCCATCGCACGGCAGATTGTGCGCAATAGCTGGGCGTCGTCGCCAGTAATTTCACTGACTGCCGATTATCACACTCTTGAAATGTCTTTTGGGCAGACAGAGAAGGATGCTCGTTTGATGCTCTTGTGGTCCGGGCCAGATTTCAGACTGGAACCAGTCCCGGCGCGTTTTCTTTATCATCCACGGCAGCAATCCGTCGAGCGTGCTTTTGAGCGCGGCCGCTTGCTGGCGCGCGTACTGCGCTGTGGCCGCTGCCACGGCGAGGATCGGCCGTCTTCACCAGCCCCGGCACTGGATCATCTTAGCGGTAATCTCTCCCGCGCCTGGCTGGTACGTTGGTTGACGGATAACGAACCCGGCGGCGATGAGCGCTCGCCGCGGCGGATGCCGGCCCTCGGTTTGTCCACGACGCAGGCGGAAGCGCTCGCCGATTGGCTGTTGATGCCGCGCGAATCCCAGCGCGATACCGAGCGCCCATCCAGACCTTCTCAACGAGCCGGAAGCATAAGCGACGGCGAACGCTTGTTCGTATCGCTCGGTTGCTTGGCCTGTCATAGCTGGCGCGATCTCGGCGCCAGCGGCTGGCTGGGGGGCGGCGACCTGACGCACATCGCTGATAAACGGCCGCCCGACTTTTTCCCTGTCTGGCTTGCCGAACCGGCCCGGCTGAACCGCGATCATCGTATGCCGGTCTTCCAGCTATCGAACAAGGAACGCACTTCTCTCGCCCGGTTTCTTGCCGAGCAGAAGACAAGTGGCGACCAGCCGGCGTCTGCCGGCCGCTCGCCCCAGCAGGCCGAGGGACGTAAACTTGCTGAGCAGTTCGGCTGCGCTGCCTGTCATCGGTTGCCCGCCCCTCCTTTCCCCCTCCCAAATGAGAAAGGAAAGGGGAAGAATACAGCAAGCCGCTCCGCGCCGCGCCTCCACGAGCATAGCAATTGGGATCGCTCTTGTGTGAATTTTCCGGATGCGACAAAACATCGTCCCGGCTATCACTTGAGCAAGGAGGATGCTCGTGCCCTTCGCTGCTACTATACGGCGGCTCGCTCCCGTCCGCACGAGGGCTTGTTCTTGCTGGCGGAATACAACTGCCTCGCCTGCCATGCGCGTGAAGGGGCGCGCGAGGCCATCTCGCTTTTGCCGCCGCTCTTGGCCGACAAGCTCGCTGCCATCAGCAAGCGCTATCCCGATCTGGCGCCGCAAGTACCGGCCATGACCCCGCCGGCCCTCAACAGCGTTGGCGACAAACTCACCGATTCGGCCCTCATTGAATCCATCACCCGCCGCGGTGAACCACATCGCCCTTATCTCCGTGTCCGTATGCCGCGCTTTCCGATCGGCGACGACGACTTGCAAGTACTCGTGCATCACCTTATCGATACCGACCGCGTTCCAGCGCATGGGGCGAATGCTTCTCCTGTTGTCGATCGGGCACAGCGTGCACGTTACACGCTCGCCGGCAGCCGGCTCGTTTCCAGCGAGGGTTTCGGCTGTATCAGCTGCCACACTGTTGGCCACGTTCAGCCGGCCAACGATTCGCCGGGCGCTCGCGGTCCGGCTCTCTTGGGCCTGGAGCGGCGCATCCGCTGGCCGTGGTTCGATCGTTGGGTGCGTAACCCGGCGCGGATCGTGCCGCGCATGGAGATGCCGTCGGTGCAAATTCCCGTGGCCGGCGTGCTTGATGGCAAGCTCGACGAACAGCTCCAGGCCGTCTGGCACGTCCTCAACCTGCCTGGCTTTGAGCCGCCGTTGCCTAATCCGATCCGCATACTCCGTCACTCCGGAAATCAGCACAGTGCCGAGCCGATCGTTCTGACGGATCTCCTCGAAAAGGGCAAGCAGAGACGTATCAAGCCGTTTCTCACCGGCTTGACGAACCGGCACAACGTTCTCTTCGACCTGGAAATCGGCGCTCTGGCACAGTGGAGCGTCGGCGATGTGGCATGGCAACACACACGCGGCAAATCCTGGTTCTGGGAACCGGCCGGCGCCGTGGTCCTCGATACCGCATTGATGCAGCCGGACCTGTCGTTGAACATCGCGGGCCGCGATTTGCCGGCGCGCCCGCTGGGCCAGTTCCTTACCGAGGCAGATGCGTGGCAAACCGAAGGGACGAGCGTTTGCCTGTATTATCGCCTGAAAAACGAGGATGGAAGCCTTATCCATGTTCGCCGCAAGTGGGTCCCTTCAGCAGCGGGGTTCACGCAGGAGCTGGCACTGGAAGGCGTTCCTGCCGGAGCGAAAGTGCGGCTGCATCTCTTGAGCGCGGAGCGAGCGGTCAAGACGAGCCGGCCAAGGGATGGCCGCACCATCTGCCTCGGCGATCGTTTCGCCAGCCGTATTGTTCTGGCCGAACCCGTCGATGAAAAGTTCCCGGAAGATAGGCAAAGCCTGCTTTTGTCTCCCAACGATAAGGGCGCCCTCCGTATTGTGCTACACTATGAGTCTGATATTCCAATCGATCACTTCCCTGAAGCACCGCAGCCGCCAACCGTTGCTCGCAAGGGCGAGCCGGTAGAGGTCGCACCTGGCCTCACCGGCGTGCGTCTCCCTCTGCCGCCTGACATTATGCCGACCGGCCTGTGCTGGCGGCCCGATGGACGCTTGATCTTTTGTTCGCTGAAGGGGCAAGTTTTCGAGGCCAGCGACACAGACGGCGACGGCAGCGAGGACTGCTTAAATCTCCTCGCTGACGGCTTGCCGGCCCCCTACGGCGTCCATGCCGAGGGCGATCACGTCGATATTAGCGCCAAATACGCTCTCCTTCGTCTTACTATGCGTCCCCATGCAGAGCGTGGAAACGAGAGAGTGCGCCGCATCGACGCCATTGCTTCCGGCTGGGGCTACAGCTCCGATTATCACGATTGGGCTGTGGGGCTGCCACAAAACGAGCATGGCGAATACTTCCTCGGTATTCCCTGCCAGCAAGATAAGCGCTCGCCCGCCGCCGCTCGTTTTCACGGCCATATCCTGCGTCTGACGCCACGCAAACCCACCTTTGATGATCCGCATTTGTTCACTCTGACGCCGATCTCCGCTGGCCATCGTTTCCCGATGGGCCTGGCGCTCGATCATGCTGGCGAGTTGTTCGTCACCGACAACCAAGGTAACTACAAACCATTCAACGAACTGAACCACGTCCGGGCAGGGGCTTATTTCGGTTTCATCAACTTCCTCGACCGGGGCAAACCGACCCCGCCACGTACGCCTTCCGCCATCAACATTCCTCATCCGTGGACGCGCAGCGTCAACGGCATCTGCTTCCTGTACACACCCAAGGAACTGCAAAGCAGACTTGGCCGCGACCTCTTCGGTCCACTCGAAGGCCATCTGATCGGCTGCGAATACGACACGCGCCGGCTAATCCGCATGACACTTCAGCGTGTCGGCGCTACTTTCCAAGGCGCGGCCTATCCGTTCAGCATTCCACCAAGCGATCCCCAGCGCGGGTTTCTTGGCCCGCTGGTCTGTGCTGTGTCGCCGCGCGGCGAGTTGTACATCGGCAGCATCCGCGACAGCGGCTGGGGCGCCGGCGCCAACGTCGGCGAGATTGTCCGCGTGCCGATCCAGCCCGACAAGCTGCCCTGCGGCATCGCCGAGGTCCGGGCCACCCATGACGGTTTCCAGATCGATTTCTTCCGTCCCATTGATCGCGACTTGGCCGGACGCATCGCGAGCTACACGATCCAGTCCTATCGCCGTGAACCGACGTCGGCCTATGGTGCCCCCGATCGGGACCGCCGCACAGAGAAAATAACAGGGGTGGCTGTTTCCAGCGATGCGCGCCGCGTGATACTGACTCTCGCCGAGATGCGTCCGCGATTCGTGTATGAATTGCGCCTCAAGAACCTTGCCCCCGGCGGCGGCGATTTCCATCCTGCCGAGGCGCATTACACGCTGAATGTTGTGCCCAGATGAAAGAACAGGTAGGGGTCTGCTCTACAATGCAGCAATCCTCTTTCCGTTTTTAAGGGTTGAAGCGCATTGCAAGTAGGTGTAGCGGCTATAGGTTTTTCTCCCTCCCTCCTTGTGGGGGAGGGTTGGTGGTCTTTTCCCTCCCCCTTGGGGGGGAGGGCTGGGGTGGGGAGACACAGCTTCTTGGCTTAATTGTCTTGACACCCCCTACCTCAGCCCTCTCTTACGAGAGGAGGTTTGGTCCGCTAGCTCTAAGCTCTGCCTGGGAACGAGAAAGAACCGGGCGCGTTCCCAGGCAGAGCTTGGCAACAGGAAAGAGGCCCGCGGACGTTTTGTTCGCGGGCTTGTTATCGCTAACCGGCACTTGTGTCCGCAGGATCCTTGCCATCGATCCAGGGGCCGGCGAGCTTCTGATACGCCGGCGGGTGTAGCAAGCTGCCGGTGTCGCCAGCCTTCCACCCTGCAATTTGATTGGGTTTGCCGCGCTCCTTGCTACGCTTCTCCCAGGCCGCCGCCCAGCTGGCATCGGCCTCGATCGGCTTGCGCTGTTCGTTGTCCCAGAACAGCACTTTACCTTGGCGATAACTCTGTACGCCCATCGCCACCGTCGTGAAGGCTGCCGCTCCCAGCTCCGGCGTACTCAGCGTCTCCTGCTGGCGATCGCGAACGCACTTGAGGAAATTTTCCCACAGCGCCTGTGTGTCGGCGTGATGCCATTCTTTGGTCCAGCGCGGCGGATGGGCATCGACGTATTCGCCTTTGATCGTTTGCTCCAGACGGGCTGGGATGCCGGCGCCGCCCTTGGGATTGTCGCCGATGATCTCGAAGCCGTCCTTGAGGAACTTGATCGTCGCCAAGTGGCCGCGGATCACTTCCTCAACGGGATAGCTGGCAATCATGGTGGCGGTAATCGTCAGTTGGCAACCCTCATCGTAATCGGCCACTACCGTGGCCACGTCCGGCACGTCGCGACCGTCATATTCCAGGTAAATACCGCCGGCGCCGACAACCCGCTTGGGATAGCGCACGCCCATAGCGGCGATCATGTGCGTCGTCTGATGGACGAACAGATCGGTAAACATGCCGCCGCCGAACGGCCAATAGCAGCGCCACTGACCATACACCGCTCGATCGAACGGCATTTTCGGCCCCAGGGGAACGTCAAGCCCCTTGATCTGGAAGGCGTGGCCGAGGAACATGTCCCAATCGATGGTCTTGGGATTCATGTCGCGTGTCAGCTTGTAGTAACGCCATTGGCCGACATCGGAGTTGCGATAATAACTGGTCTGCGCCTGGGCAACGTGGCCGATCTTGCCGGCGCGGATCAACTCATTGGCCATGCGCCAGCGCGGATCGGCCATCGACTGCACGCCCACCGTCATGACGCGGTTGTACTTCTTCATGGCATCGACAACAGCATGCGCCTCGGCGATGGTCTTGGTCATCGGCTTCTCGCAGTAAACGTCTTTGCCAGCGGCGGCAGCGTCGATGCACATCTTGGCGTGCCAGTGATCGGGTGTGGCCACGCACACCACATCAACCTCTGGCAAGTCCAGTAGACGCCGATAATCCTTGGTGACGTGTTTCGTGTCGTCGGCGGACAGACCGACTTTTTCCGCCGAGGGATACAGGCCGCGGCCGACTTGCTTGTTACCATCCCAGACATCACAGACGGCGACCGGCTGCACGCCTTTGTTTTCTTTGGCCAGGCGGTTGATGATGGCCAAGTGGATCTGGCAGCGGCCGCCCACGCCCAAAAACGCCACGCCAATGCGTTCGTTGATCTTGTGGACTTTGGCATACGACGCGGCCGTCAACGCCAATGCCGAAGCACCCGCCGCTGTCGTTTTCAGGAAATTCCGTCGGTTCACTCGTGATCTCGTCATCAGAAAAGCCCTCCCGTTCGGGAAATCATACCAGCCCGAAGCGCAAGCCAGGGCCGTCCTCGCTTGCGCTGTGGAGTTACTATACGAGATCGAGGCGGCGTTTGGTCATGCGGGCGCGATTGCATTCGGCGCAGGTGCCGCGAATGATGAAGGTATGGCCGTTGGCGTGGAACTGATGCTGCCGACAAACCTCGCGCAGCGTCGCCTCGATGGCAGGACTCTGAAATTCGATCATTTTGCCGCACTGTTCGCAGTGCAAGTGCTCGTGTTGGGGGTAGCCGTAATCGTGTTCGTAGTACATACGCGGCCCCAATTCCAGGCGGCGCAGCAAGCCAGCATCGACGAGCTTGTTCAGCGTGCGATATACCGTGGCCCGGCTGACCTGGAAACCGGCCCGTTTCATGTCGTCGATAAGCTGTTCGGCGTCGAAGTGATGGTGCTGGCTGAAAATGAATCGCACCATGTCGCGCTGTTGGTCGGTGAAGCGTTGCGGACGTGGACGGCTGGCCAGGTACTCGCGGAACTTGGCTTCGGGACTCTGGGATACAGTGACGGCTGGCAATTCCACGATCCTTCTCCTCTGTTTCCGAAATCAAGAATGATTCTCGATTGGCATTATAAACAGAGATGGATGTGTCGCATAGAGACCAGGCGAGCGGGGATGTGAACCCTTCGGTAACTTTCGGGGGCGCACGCCCGCTCGCCTGTTTTCAGCTTACTGCAACTCCTCGGCCAAGCGTTCCAGGGCGGCTTGCCATTTCTCTGGCGTCTCATAGACGCCGTCAGCTATCTGACGGCGGATGCGCGCCACCAGATCATGGCGGAATTCTTCAGTCTCTGCCTCTGCTGGCGGCGGATTAAACAGCCAGTCCAGGCGGTTGCGCGAGAAGGGTCTTTGCGGGCAAGTTGGCATGTGTCGGTACATCGGAACCTCACTCCTGACGCCGTGGGATTTGTGCGGGTCGCCGCGCCACGACGGCAGGTCATCTTAAAGGTTGAGATTTGAACGAATCAACCCACGGGGCCTTCCAGACATGGAATCGTTACCCCGACTATGACGGGTTTTTCCGAATTTTCCGGGGCGGAGGACAGCACTACCTGTTCGGTTGCTCACTCCGTCCTTCCCTATTCCGTTATCGTCTACTTGCGGGGCAAGATTCAGACAAATCGCGCGGCGGCGCTGGCTACAGAGCGATGGATAGACGGAGGAAAACAGGAGAAGGGGAAAAACGCGCCGCACCTGGTAAGCCGAAAGCATAAGGGCTAGCGGACATTTCCCTCCTCCCCCGGTGAGGAGGGAAATGTCCGCTAGCCCTTAACAAAAAATGACAACCGGAGTGCCGTCCACAAGGGCCGAGCAGCCTGGCATCACGCCGGCGTGATGCCGACCGTACAATTGAGGCTATTGCTGCCTCTTGTTGTTCCTTGGCGCAGTAGCTACGATAGGGACAACTTTGATTGCTGCTCCTTTTATCAAGGATGTTGCATGTCCGCAATTGTTGGGAACGTCTCTTCCTTGTTGCGCCCACGACGTAAACCTGCAGGCATGTCTGCCGTCCTCTTGCCTTTTAAGGAAAGCGGCGATGTGGATTGGGCCGGCTTTCGCACTCATGTTGCGCGCACAGCCGCAGCGGGGCTGACGCCGGCCGTCAACATGGATACCGGCTACGTTCATCTTCTCGACAACGCTACACGCCGCCGGGTCCTCGCCGAGACCCGGGACACGCTCGGCGGCAGTACATTCGTGGCGGGCGCCTTTGTCGCCGATCGCCCCGGCGATGCTCTCGATCTCGACGCCTATCGCCGGGCCATCGATGCAATCCAGGAGTACGGTGGTTTGCCGATTCTTTTCCAATCGCACGGTCTCATTGCGCAACCGCCCGATCGCTTGCTCGAGGCGTATCGCGCCCTGGGACGAGATTGCCCACGTTATCTCGCTTTTGAACTAGGGCAGGCGTTCGCACCCTTTGGCAAGATTTACGATCTCGAAACCTACGCCGGCCTGCTCGATATCCCCGCTTGCATTGGGGCCAAACATTCCTCGCTGAGCCGTATCCTCGAATGGCAGCGGCTGATGCTCCGCGATCAGCGCCGGCCGGATTTCTTGGTGTTGACCGGCAACGATCTCGCTATCGACATGATTATGTACGGCAGCGATTACTTATTGGGGTTGAGCACATTTGCCCCAGATCTGTTCGCCCGGCGCGACGCTCTGTGGGCAGCGGGCGAGGCGGCTTTTTACGAACTGAACGACTTGTTGCAATATCTCGGTTTTTTCGCCTTTCGCCCGCCGGTGCCCGCGTACAAACACAGCGCGGCACAGTTCCTCAAGCTACGCGGCTGGATCCATTGCGACAACACACATCCGCAAAGTCCGCAGCGTCCGGCAAGCGACCGTGATATTCTGGGCGACATCGCTGAGCGTCTCGCCGCCTTGCCAGAGGAATGATAAGGGTTCGCAAGGACCAAAGCATCCTT
This sequence comes from Planctomycetota bacterium, assembly GCA_021325115.1. Taxonomy (GTDB): domain Bacteria; phylum Planctomycetota; class Planctomycetia; order Gemmatales; family Gemmataceae; genus JAJPHU01. The sequence continues at coordinate 16,502 of JAJPHU010000099.1, forward strand.
GGCGGGGCTGGTAACCAATCACTTCTTCGCTTCCGGCATACGGCCGGGGCCTTGAATCTGGGCCAGACGCACCTGGGCGATGTCGGCGTTGCGCGTGTTGGGAAAGGTCTGAATGATACGTTCGAGGTAGAAAATAGCTTGCTGCGGCTGACCTTTTTTGAGCCAGGTTTCGGCCAACGATAGATATAGCGTAGTCAAGCGTTCTCCCATCTGCTCGCAGGCTTGCTTGGTGTATTCCGGATTGGACTTGATCTCGGCCGCCAACTTGCTTGCTTCGGCTGATTCGTTCAGATCAGAGTAATTGGCGATCAGGTTCTCACAGCTGTCCAGGCAAGAGAGATATTGACGGCGTTGATAATCCTCGCGTGCCTGCTCGAGTAATTCGCGGGCAACATGGCTGCGTGAGTTCTCGTGCGGCACGACCCGGCTAGCCAGTGTCACCAACAATTGGCCGCCCTCTCGCGCCGCTTTGGTGCCGGGGTAGACACGCACCAGTTCCGTAACCGTCTCGACGGCCTGGGGCACCTTGCCGCTCTCGGCGAGCTGCTTAGCTTCGGCGCAGCGACCGGCCGCCTGCTGTTCCAGATCTTGCAAGATCTGCCGCGCCTGCTTCTGTACAGCGGCATCCTTGGCGGTTTCAGCGATCGGCTTGAGCAGGGCAATGGCCCGTGGATAATCGCCTACAGCCATGGCATGCTTGGCTTCGTCGATGTCGTGGCTGGGGTTCGGCACGCCACCGCCGGCGGTCGCCGACGTGAAGAACAGTTTGGTCAAGCGCTCGTGCAGTGCCCCCGCTTCGATGAAACCTTGCTGATAACCGAGAATTTTGCCCTCGGCAGTGGCGAAAACCAGTGTCGGATAATACTCCACCCGCAGCGCCTCCGCCAATCTCGGATGCTGGTCGGCGTCGATCTTAAGGGGAATACAGCGCTCGTTGAGCAAGGCGACGACGGCTGGATCTTTAAAGGTGCGCAGGTCGAGCTGTTTACAAAAGTAACAGTGTTCCGTGCCCACGTCAATGACCAGCGGACGATTCTTTTCAACGGCTTCCTGGCGGGCCTTGCCGTAGTCCAGCCGCCATTCCACTTCCTGCGCCTGGGTAGCTGTCGGCAAGGCTGCGTACAGCAAAGTGCCTGCACAACACAGACAAATCAGCTGGGAGAAGGCGTGAATTTTCATACTCTCGGCTCCGATCAAGCGCGGGGGTGGGCTTTGTGATAACTCTCGCGGAGGCGCTGCGTGTTTACGTGCGTGTACACCTGGGTGGTGGCCAAGCTCCGATGTCCCAACAGTTCTTGCACACTGCGGATGTCCGCGCCGGCGTCGAGCAAATGCGTGGCAAAGCTGTGTCGCAGGGTATGTGGGCTGGTGCGCGGATCGAGTCCGGCCTGAGCAAGATACTTTTCCAGCAGCCGGCCGACACTCCGTGAGGTCAGGCGTGTACCGTTGCGGTTGAGAAACAGGGCAGGCTGATGGGCCGCGTGCGGCCCGGCCAAGTTCTCTCGTTCCGGCAGCCATCGTTGGATGGCCGACACCGCGGGCGGTCCCAACAAGGCCAGCCGTTCTCTGCGTCCCTTGCCACGCACCATCGCCACGCCGTCCGCAAGCTCGACATCTTCGACGTTCAATCCGGTCAACTCGCTCACCCGCAGACCAGCCGAGTATAACGTCTCCAGAATGGCCCGGTCACGCAGCCCTAGCGGCGTGGCAGCAGGCGGTGTCTGGAGCAAGCGCATCATGTCTTCGCGGGAGACGAAATGTGGCAAGCGTTTGTCTTGCCGCGGCCCCCGCAGACCTAGTGCGGGATTGGCGGAGAGCGTGCCCTGCCGGCACAGAAAGCGGCACCAGGAGCGGAGGGCGGCGAGCCGCCGCGCGATGGTGCTGCGAGCATAGCCCTGCTCGCTCAGCCAGGCCAGATGGGCGCGCAGCAGCCGCGTTGTCAATTGCTCTGGCCGGGGGGCTTCATTACCCAGACGCGTGCGGAAGAAGTCAATGGCCTGCGTCAAATCCTCGCGATACGATTTGACTGTATGCGCGGAGGCATTCTTCTCCAAGGACAGATGGCGCAGATATTCAGCCAAGGCTTCTTGCATATCACTCAACCTTGCGGCGAGCGGGGCGTGTACTCCCCGTTACTTTAACCGGGGAGTACACCCCTGCTCGCCGAACGCGCTCAAAATCGCGACAGCGCGGCGGCGGCTTGCTCGCGGGCCTTCTGGGTTAACACCGCGGCATCGAACCAGTTCAGGCTCAAGCTCGGATCTTCGGCCTGGGAGCGGAACGTCTCCAGCAGCGGTGCCCGGCTGGCGTCATCATATATGTAAACGTAGCGTTCTTCGCCTTTGATGAGCGCCAAGACGTTGAACTCCCGCCCCACGCACCACCTCCCTTTCACGCCAATGAAGGACCGTCGCCAGGAGTATCGTCTGCCGCAAGGCTGAGGTGCGATGAAAAACCCACTTTGGAAGCTGTTAGGGCCGCGCTGGGCCGTTGCCCACCCTTTTGTCAGAGCAGATCGCGCAAACTGCGTAATCCCACTTCCTCACGCATCACAAACGGTTCGCCGTAACTGGTCCCGATGGCCCAACCCCAATAACGGGCACGGTCCTTGATATCGTCCAGGAGTGTCGGCGGCGTGGTCGGTCGGCCCTCGATGAACTGCGAACGATAACAGGCCACCGCTCGCATCTTCGTCTCCAGGTACGGCGTGATGTCAAGAATGAAAGACGGACGCGGATGAATGCGAAGATGAACACTAAAATAATACAAGATTTGTTTGGGGTAGTGCGGCTCGCCCGGTAAATCACAGCGCGTGAGCTTGGCCCAGAAGCGTGCGGCCTCAACAAGGGCACTGGCAGCGACGTGATCAGGATGAGAGTCCTCCCAGTACGGAGCGAAGAGAACGCGCGGCCGCAGTTCGCGCAAGACACCGGCCAGACGCGCACGGGCTTCGAGTGTCGCTTCCAGCCGGCGATTGGGCAGACCGAGATTGCTGCGCCAGGCCAGCCCCAGAACAGCGGTGGCCGCCTCCGTTTCGCGCCGGCGGATTTCTGGACTGCCGAACGGCGTCGGCTCGCCGTCGGTCAAATCAAGGACACCCACACGCGCTCCTTGGGTTTGCAAGAGCGGAATGGTGCCGCCGACGCCCAGTTCGGCATCATCGGGGTGCGGGGCGATAACCAGGTAATCCAAAGGTGTCATAGCATTGTCTCTGCATCGGATGCGGTTGAGCCAGTCAGTGTGGAGCCGGGCAAGCGCACACTTGCATTCGCGCTGCCGCGCCCTTACTATCCTACTGGACAAATCCTCTTCAAGTGAGGAGTAAGGAATGAGGAGGGAGGAGAAAGAAGGGTTTTGGTCTCCGCACGCCTCATTCTTCACGCTTCCCTTTCTGAAGCGCTGAGGACGATATGGCTAAGAAGCGCAAACCTGCTGCCAAACCTGCTTCGCCCGCCGCTGGCGTCACGCCGGATCGTTTTGTCCGTCTGTATCGTATGATCAAGTTGCTTGCCAGCGGCGCCCAAACACGCGAAGTGCTGGCGCGGCGGCTCCGCCTCGATGTGCGTGGCTTCTACCGCGATCTCGAATTGGCACGTTCCTCCGGTATATCCATTACGCTAGTCGCCGGACGCTACACATTGGAGCAGGATGTCGAGGCGGCCTTGGCGTTACTGCCCTTTCCCGATCCGCATCTGACTCTCGGTGCGGCCAAGACATTGGCCAAAGGGCGCAGCGCCGCCCACCGCGCGCTCGCCGAGACCATCGCTCGCATCCTCCCCTCCCGTTAACGAACGTTTGCGCCCTTAACGTTCTCGTCTTGCTCTTGCTTTACATTTGCGTCGTGCTCTTCGGACCGACCTTCGCGCAGCTTGCCAGCCTAAAGTCTTCCTTTGACAGAAGTTACTGTTCAGAACCTGTACTGCAACGCTTCGGTCTCTCGCTGCGGCACGGCTTATGCATGGTTTCAAACAGAAGCACGACTGCGGTCGATGCGATCTCCGGAGTACCAGCCGATGCAGAAACTGTTGGGCGATTTCTGGCGTGAGGAGCGGGGCTGTGTGCCAGCGA